>NZ_JBIAWP010000008.1:0-182894 GCF_042895785.1 Streptomyces sp. NPDC001380
TGGTACTGCAGGGGGGACCCTGTGGGAGAGTAGGACGCCGCCGAACAATTGTTGAGGGAGGGCCCCGCAGCCGGGAACGGCAGCGGGGCCCTTTCGCATGCCCGGAAACGGGACCGCACCGCAGGCAGGGCCGTCGTCGGCCGGCTTCCGGCGGCGGGTACAGTCGGCGTGCACCGTCATCGCCCCGGACAGGAGGCCCCCGGGTGGAGGTCCAGGAGACGCGCGTCCAGACCGACCGCGTCCTCACCATCCCCAATCTGCTCAGCATGGCGCGCCTGGTCGGCGTGCCCGTGTTCCTCTGGCTGGTCCTCTGGCCCGAGTTCGGCGGCCCCAACTGCGACGGCTGGGCGCTGCTGATCCTGCTGCTGAGCGGGGTGAGCGACTACCTCGACGGGAAGCTCGCGCGCAAGTGGGGCCAGATCAGCCGGCTGGGGCAGATCCTCGACCCTGCCGCCGACCGGCTGTACGTCTTCTCGACGCTGCTCGGCCTGACCTGGCGGGAGATCATTCCCTGGTGGCTCACGGCGATTCTGCTGCTGCGCGAGCTCTTCATGGGCGTGATGCTTCTGATCCTGCGCAGGAACGGCTACGGCCCGTTCCAGGTGAACTTCCTCGGCAAGGCCGCGACCTTCAATCTGATGTACGCATTCCCGCTGCTCCTTCTGAGCGGCAGGGGCGACTGGCTGGGCAATGCCGCAGATGTTTTCGGATGGGCCTTCGCCTGGTGGGGTACAACCCTCTACTGGTGGGCAGGAATCCTGTACGCGGTGCAGGTCCGCCGGATCCTGAAGGCGGACACCGCGGCCGGCTGATCCCGTTGCGTCGGACGGGTCGTACGTCGCCCGAGCAGGGGGAGCTGGGAACAGCCGGACGGACTGATGTCCACAGCCCTGAAGGAGGACGCACCCGACATGAAGGCCGTCGTGATGGCCGGAGGCGAGGGCACTCGCCTGCGCCCGATGACCTCGAGTATGCCGAAGCCGCTCCTGCCGGTGGTCAACCGGCCGATCATGGAGCACGTCCTGCGGCTGCTCAAGCGGCACGGTCTGCACGAGACCGTGGTCACCGTGCAGTTCCTCGCCTCACTGGTCAAGAACTACTTCGGTGACGGCGAGGAACTGGGCATGAGCCTGACCTACGCCAACGAGGAGGTGCCGCTCGGTACCGCGGGCAGTGTCAAGAACGCGGAGGACGCCCTCAGGGACGACTCCTTCCTGGTCATCTCGGGCGATGCCCTCACCGACTTCGACCTCACCGACCTGATCCGGTTCCACCGCGAGAAGGGCGCGCTCGTCACCGTCTGCCTGACCCGGGTGCCCAACCCCCTGGAGTTCGGCATCACCATCGTCGACGACGAGGGCAAGGTCGAGCGGTTCCTGGAGAAGCCCACCTGGGGCCAGGTGTTCTCGGACACGGTGAACACCGGCATCTACGTGATGGAGCCCGAGGTCTTCGACTACGTCGCCGCCGACCAGTCCGTCGACTGGTCCAGCGACGTCTTCCCGCAGCTCCTCAAGGAGGGCAAGCCGATCTACGGCTACGTCGCCGAGGGCTACTGGGAGGACGTGGGCACCCACGAGAGCTACGTCAAGGCCCAGGCGGACGTCCTGGAGGGCAAGGTCGACGTCGAGATCGACGGCTTCGAGATCTCGCCCGGCGTGTGGGTCGCGGAAGGGGCGGAGGTCGACCCGGACGCGGTCCTGCGCGGGCCGCTGTACATCGGCGACTACGCCAAGGTCGAGGCGGGCGTCGAGCTGCGGGAGCACACCGTGCTCGGCAGCAACGTCGTCGTCAAGCGCGGCGCCTTCCTCCACAAGGCGGTGGTGCACGACAACGTCTACATCGGTCCGCAGAGCAACCTGCGCGGCTGCGTCATCGGCAAGAACACCGACGTGATGCGCGCCGCCCGGATCGACGACGGCGCCGTCATCGGCGACGAGTGCCTCATCGAGGAGGAGTCGATCATCGCGGGCAACGTCCGCGTGTACCCCTTCAAGACCATCGAGGCCGGCGCCTTCGTCAACACCTCGGTCATCTGGGAGTCCCGGGGCCAGGAGCACCTCTTCGGCGCCCGCGGCGTGTCCGGCATCCTCAACGTCGAGATCACCCCCGAGCTGGCCGTGCGGCTGGCCGGCGCCTACGCCACCACCCTGAAGAAGGGCGCCACGGTCACCATCGCGCGTGACCACTCCCGCGGCGCCCGCGCGCTCAAGCGGGCGATGATCTCCGCGCTGCAGACCAGTGCCATCGACGTCCGCGACCTGGAGAACGTCCCGATGCCCGTCGCCCGCCAGCAGACGGCGCGCGGCAGCGCGGGCGGCATCATGCTCCGCACCACGCCGGGCGTGCCGGACTCGGTCGACATCATCTTCTTCGACGAGCGCGGCGCCGACCTCTCCCCGGCCGGGCAGCGCAAGGTCGACCGGGTGTACGCGCGGCAGGAGTACCGGCGGGCGTTCCCCGGCGAGATCGGCGACCTCACCTCCTCCTCCCGGGTCTTCGACGCCTACGCGGGCACCCTCCTGAAGGCCGTGGACATCAGCGGCGTGGCCGGCTCCGGCCTCAAGGTCGTGGTGGACGCGGCCCACGGCAGCGCCTCCCTCGTCCTGCCGACCCTGCTGGGCAGGCTCGGCGTCGAGGCGCTCACCGTCAACGGCGGGCTCGACGAGACGCACCCCACCGAGACTGCCGAGGACCGGCGGGCCGGCCTGGTGCGCCTGGGCGAGATGGTCGCCTCCTCGCGTGCGGCGTTCGGCGCCCGCTTCGACCCCGTGGGCGAGCGGATCTCCTTCGTCGACGAGCGGGGCCGGATCATCGAGGACGACCGCGCGCTGCTGGTCCTCCTGGACCTGGTGGCCGCCGAGCGGCGCAGCGGCCGGGTCGCGCTCCCCGTCACCACGACCCGGATCGCCGAACAGGTGGCCGCGTACCACGGCACCGAGGTGCTGTGGACGACCACCTCGCCGGACGACCTCACCCGGGCGTCGTCCTCCGAGGGCACGGTCTTCGGCGGCGACGGGCGCGGCGGGTTCGTGGTCCCGGAGTTCAGCGGCGTCTTCGACGGCGCGGCGGCCTTCGTGCGGCTGATCGGCCTGGTGGCGCGCACCCAGCTCACGCTCAGCCAGATCGACGCCCGCATCCCCAAGGCGCACGTCCTGCGCCGCGACCTCGCCACCCCCTGGTCCGCCAAGGGCATGGTGATGCGGTCCGTCGTCGAGGCGGCGGGCGACCGGGAGGTCGACACCACCGACGGCGTGCGCGTGGTGGAGCCGGACGGGCGCTGGACCATGGTGCTGCCCGACCCGGCCGAGGCCGTCACCCACCTGTGGGCCGAGGGTCCGGACGAGGCCTCGACGGAGGCCCTGCTCGACGAGTGGGCGACCGTCGTCGAGGGCGCCGGCCGGTAGCAGGGCGGCCGGGCGGGCGGCAGGCCCGGCGACCCCGCCGCGGGAACGGCCCTCAGGGGGCGTTCCCGCGGTGTCGTCCTGCCTTCCCCCGCGCTTTCCCCCGCCGTATCGGAGGCTTTGTCACGATCGTGTCTCCGATCACGGCGCGTGTGGCGGGGGTTGTGCGAGCGGACCCCCGTCGACATGCGACGATGTCCCGCATGCCGGAGAAGCGGACGACCCGAGAGCCCGACGCGCGGTACGCGCGCCCGGACGCCTCCATGTCGCTGCTGACCAGCGTCATGGACAACACCCTGGACGACGGGTACGCCGAGGCGGCGCGCCGCAGGGGCGAGTACGGGACCAGCAGGATGCCGTCCGCGGGGCGCGGGCGGCTGGTGCTGGCCGCGGGTCTGGCGCTGGCAGCCGTCGTCATCACCGTGGCCGGGGTGCAGTCCCACAAGGCCGCGCCGACGCTGGCCAAGGAGCGGCAGGAGCTGGTCGACCGCATCAATACCGCCGGCTCCTCGGCGGACCGCCTGCAGCGCGACATCGAACGGCTCCGGAGCCGGGTGGCGACCGCGCAGCAGCAGGCGCTGCGGTCGACCGGGGAGGACGTGCGGCTCCAGGAGCTGGGGGTGCTCTCCGGCACGCTCGCCGCGTCCGGTCCGGGCGTGAGGCTCGTCGTCGACGACGCCGCGGACGCCGGGGGCACGGAGGGCGGCACCGACCCGCGGGAGGCGGGCGGCTTCGGCAACAGCGGGCGGGTCCGCGACCACGACCTGCAGCTCGTCGTGAACAGCCTCTGGGAGTCCGGCGCGGAGGCGGTCTCCGTGAACGGGCAGCGCCTCACCGCCCTCTCCGCCATCCGGGCCGCCGGCGACGCCATACTCGTCGACAACCGTCCGCTGGTGCCCCCGTACACGGTCCTGGCGATCGGCGACGGCAAGCGGCTCGCCGCGGGCTTCCGGGACAGCGTGGGCGGCCGCTACCTCAAGCTGCTGCAGGACAACTACGGGATCCGTGCGAACATCTCGGCCCAGGGGAACGTCGACGTGCCGGCCGCGACCGGGGTGACGCTGCGCTACGCCTCGCCTGACGGGGCAGGGACAGGAGGAGCAACACCGTGATTGCCGTACTGGGGCTCGTCATCGGAGTCGTGGTGGGACTCGTGGTCCAGCCCGAGGTGCCCGACGCCGTCGTGCCCTACCTGCCGATCGCCGTGGTCGCCGCGCTGGACGCCGTGTTCGGCGGTCTGCGGGCGATGCTGGACGGGATCTTCGACGACAAGGTCTTCGTCGTCTCGTTCCTCTCCAACGTGGTCGTCGCAGCCCTGATCGTCTTCCTGGGCGACCAGCTCGGCGTCGGGTCCCAGCTGTCGACCGGCGTGGTCGTCGTGCTCGGCATCCGGATCTTCTCCAACGCGGCGGCCATCCGGCGCCACGTTTTCCGGGCGTGAGGACCGGTGGCGGTGCGGGGCGGCCGGGCGGACGTGGCGGCACGGTGAGTACGGCGGGACGATGAGCACGGGGACACTGGACGACTGCGGGGCCGGGCGGGAGCACGACGGGTGAGTCAGGACGAGAGCGAGCCGAGGCGCGGCGACGGCACCGGGGCAACGCCCCCGGAGCGGCCGGACGGGCCCGTGCCGCCCGAGGGCGGTGCGGCCTCGGACGCCGGGCGCGGGCCGGACACGCCCGCGGGCCCGGTGCCCGCCGGACCGGGAGAGGCCGAGGCGGGGGAGGCCCGCGGGCCGGGCGGGGCCCGAGGCGCGGGGGAGGCGGCCCCGGAGCGTCCGCAGGACCCCGTCTCCCGGACCTGGGGGTCTGCGCCCGGCGGCCCGGCGGCCCGGGACCGGGTGTCCGGAGGCGGCCGCGTCCCCGGACCCGACCGTGACCGCTCTCCCGAGGGCCGCGGCGCCGAGGACCGCACCCCGGAGGACCGCACCCCGGAGGACCGCACCCCCGTGGGCATGCCGTCCGAGGGCCGTACCCGCGGCGGCCACGGCCCGCTCGGCGACCGCTCCGGCAGCCCCGGCGACCCCGGCATCCCCCGTGACCCCGGCGCCCCCGCCGACGGCGACGTGCCCTCCGACAGCTCGTCCTCCGGGGCCGCCGGGACCGGCGCCGGGAGCGGCTCCGCCGCGGGCGGCCCCCCGCGCGACGGCCGCCGCCGCCTGCTGTCGGCGGCGTGGCCGCCGCGGTTCTCGCGCGCCCAGCTGGTCGTCGCCGTGCTGCTCTTCGCCCTCGGGCTGGGCCTGGCGATCCAGGTCAGCTCCACCAACGACCAGAGCCGCCTGCGCGGGGCCCGCCAGGAGGACCTGGTGCGCATCCTCGACGAGCTCGACAGCCGGCAGCAGCGGCTCCAGGAGGAGAAGCACCAGCTGGAGCAGTCGCTGGCGCAGCTGGAGAGCAGCTCCAACCAGGCCAAGGAGGCCCAGGCGCAGACCCGCCGCAAGGAGGAGGAGCTCGGCGTGCTGGCCGGCACGGTCCGGGCGACCGGGCCCGGCATCACGCTGACGATCAGGGACCCCGGTGGCCACGTCAAGGCGGATATGCTGCTGGACACCCTGCAGGAGCTGCGGGCGGCGGGTGCGGAGGCGATCCAGATCGACAACGTGCGGGTGGTGGCGGACACGTACTTCACCGATCCCGCGTCGGGGGGTGTCCAGATCGACGGAAGAAGCGTGTCGCAGCCCTACGTCTTCACCGTGATCGGCAATCCTCAGGATCTGCAGCCAGCCCTCAACATCCCCGGCGGCGTGGTGCGTACTCTGGAGAAGGAGCAGGCCACGGCCACCATCCAGGAGCAGCGGAAGCTCACGGTGGACGCCTTGATCCAGCCGAAGCCGCCTGAGTACGCTCGGCCGGCGCAGCCATGACCGGTGCGTCCGCGCGCCCCCGGTGCCGCCCGCGGCGGGTGCGTCCGCAAGACTGTCCGACGACCACACCACCTCGCCCCGCGGGCGGGTTCGTTTCTTTCAAGGGGATTCGCCCGTGAGTCTGTTCTCGAAGCTGTTCGGCCGCAACTCCCGCCGCGGTGCGGAGGAGGCGCAGACGGCCCGCCACCGCCGTGCCGGCGAGGACCCCGGCGGCGTGCCGGGCATGCGCGGGGCCCCGCAGGGCGACGAGTTCGCCACGCAGGTGGGCGAGCGCCCGCTCTTCCGCGACCAGGCGGGGGGGCAGGGCGGCGGTACGGGTGGCCGCGGCGGCGTCCCCGGCGCGTCGGTTGACCCCTCGGGCGCGCCGCGCATAGGTTTCGACGCGGGACCCTCAACCTCGGGTGGAGGGTTCTCCCCTGATCCCTACACGGCCGCCGCCCACCAGGGCGGCCCGCGCCAGGAGGCTGCGAACGCCATGGCTGCGACGGTGTGCACCCGGTGCGGGAACCACAATCCGGAGGCGGCCCGGTTCTGCTCCAACTGCGGGGCGCCGCTGCGCGGTGTGCAGCCCGTGGAGCGTCCGGCCGAGACGACCTCGACCATCTCCATCTCGGGTCTTGAGTCCTACGACCCCGACGCGACCGGCACCGGCACGCAGCCGGCGCTCTCGCCGGAGGTGCTGGCGGCGATCGACGCCCTGCCCGCCGGTTCGGCGCTGCTGATCGTCCGCCGGGGCCCCAACTCGGGCAGCCGCTTCCTCCTCGACTCCGACCTGACGACGGCCGGACGCCACCCGGAGAGCGACATCTTCCTGGACGACGTCACCGTCTCCCGCCGCCACGTGGAGTTCCGCCGCACGCCGACCGGCTTCACGGTGGCGGACGTCGGCAGCCTCAACGGCACCTACGTGAACCGCGAGAGCATCGACGAGTGGACGCTGTCCAACGGCGACGAGGTGCAGATCGGCAAGTACCGGCTGGTCTTCTTCGCCGGTCACCGCGGGTTCTGACCGGCGGTGACCGGCCGGTGGGGCCGGTCCGGCGGGCTGCCGGACCGGCCCCTGGCCGGCGGTCCGGGCCGGTGCGGCCCGGGCGGCACGGCTTCGAGCAGCGGAGGTACGGGCGCCGGGGGTCCGGGCAGCCCGACCGGGAGGAGCGCACCCAGCCGTGCCCAGTGACCAGGGAGCCCGCAGTGACGCCGGCGGCGTCCGCCCGCCCGCCGCGGCGGGGACGGTGCCGGCGTCCCGGTCCGTGGACCGCCCGCGGGCGAGGCCGGCGGGCCGGGACAGGCCGATGAGCATCGGCGCCGTCCTGGCGCTGCTGCGCGACGACTTCCCCGAGGTCACCATCTCCAAGATCCGCTTCCTGGAGGCGGAGGGCCTCGTCGAGCCGTCGCGGACGCCGTCGGGCTACCGGAAGTTCGGCCCCGCCGACATCGAGCGGCTCGGCTACGTCCTGCGCATGCAGCGCGACCACTACCTCCCGCTGCGCGTCATCCGCGAGCACCTGGACGCCATGGACCGGGGCGAGGCGCCCCCGGCGCTGCCAGGCCCCGACCAGCGTCCGGGGCCGGTGGCCGAGGCCGAGCGCGAGCTGGTGCCCGGCGCCGGCGGACCGGGCGGGGTCCGGCTCGGCCGGGCCGAGCTGCTGGCCGCCGCGGAGGCCGAGGAGTCCGAGCTGCGCGAGTGGGAGTCGTACGGCCTGGTCAGCGCGGGACCGGACGGCGGCTACGACGCGGAGATGCTCCAGGTGGCCCGGCTGGTCGCCGAGTTGGGCCGGTTCGGACTGGAGCCGCGCCACCTGCGGGCGGTCAAGGCCGCCGCGGAGCGGGAGGTCGGCCTGGTCGAGCAGGTGGTCGCGCCGCTGCGCCGGCACCGCAACCCCCAGACGCGCGCCCACGCCGAGGCCACCGCCCGGGAGCTGGCGGCCCTCTCCGTGCGGCTGCACGCCGCCCTGGTCCAGGCGGGGCTCCGGGCGCTGCCGCAGTGACCGGCGGGCGGCCCACGGGTCCGGCGCGCCGTGCCCCTGGCGGCGGCTGCGCTTTCATATCCGGGGCGTGGGCCATAGGGTTGCTCTTGTGAACGAGCTCGACGTCGTGGGTGTCCGGGTCGAGATGCCCTCCAACCAGCCGATCGTCCTGCTTCGGGAAGTAGGGGGCGACCGGTACCTTCCCATCTGGATCGGTCCGGGGGAGGCCACCGCGATCGCCTTCGCCCAGCAGGGGATGACGCCGGTCCGGCCGCTGACCCATGATCTCTTCCGCGACGTGCTGGAGGCGGTGGGGCAGCAGCTCACCGAGGTCAGGATCACCGACCTGCGGGAGGGCGTCTTCTACGCCGAGCTGGTCTTCGCGAGCGGGGTCGAGGTGAGCGCCCGGCCGTCCGACGCGATAGCGCTCGCCCTGCGCACCGGTACGCCCATCTACGGGAGCGACGGGGTGCTCGACGAGGCCGGGATCGCGATCCCGGACGAGCAGGAGGACGAGGTCGAGAAGTTCCGCGAGTTCCTCGACCAGATCTCCCCGGAGGACTTCGGGAGCACCGGGCCCCAGTAGCGGCCCCCGTGCGCGGGTGCCGCGCGGGTGCGGACGCCCGGGTGCTCCGCCGCCCGCGGACCCCGGGCCGTGCCCCCGGGCCGGCCGGGTCGTCCGGGCCGGCCCGGCCGGCGGTGCCCCGGTGGGACGGCTCCGGTCACGATGCGGTGACGCTCTCCGCGGACCCTCCTGATCGTTTTGCCAAAACGTTCAGTCGTACCCACACTAAGGGCACGCGAAACCACTCACGCGGTTGACTTCGCCCGGCGTGCCCAGCGTGGCGATCGTTGACGCGCCCCTGGCGACTGCCTACCGTCGGGAGTGTGCCCGGAGTCCGACGGCCCCGGGAGACGAGTGGACGGAGGTCGGCGTGAGCAGCACCGGCGACAGTACAGCCGCAGGTGGCTCCAGCCCCGTCCACCCGGTGCGCGAGGACCGCCGCCAGGTGCGGCGCACCTGGGAGGCGCGCATGTCCGAGGTCCCCGCAGACCCGTCCCCGCAGGACGACGCGCATCCCGGCCCGGACTCGGCCCTCGTCGGGTTCCGCGGTCCGACCGCCTGCGCCGCGGCCGGCATCACCTACCGGCAGCTCGACTACTGGGCCCGGACCGGGCTCGTCGAGCCGAGCGTCCGCCCGGCCCAGGGCTCCGGCAGCCAGCGGCTCTACAGCTTCCGCGACATCCTC
The DNA here is from genome assembly GCF_042895785.1 of Streptomyces sp. NPDC001380. Lineage (NCBI taxonomy): Bacteria > Bacillati > Actinomycetota > Actinomycetes > Kitasatosporales > Streptomycetaceae > Streptomyces > Streptomyces sp. NPDC001380. Next base: position 9,485 of record NZ_JBIAWP010000008.1, read on the forward strand.
ATCCTCAAGATCGTCAAGCGGCTCCTGGACGCGGGCGTCTCCCTGCAGAACATCCGAGTGGCCGTCACCCATCTGCGCTCCCGCGGCATCGCGGACCTCACCGGCGTCACGCTCATGAGCGACGGCGCCACCGTCTACGAGTGCACCTCGCCGCACGAGGTCGTCGACCTGCTCCAGGGCGGCCAGGGCGTCTTCGGGATCGCCGTGGGCGCGGTCTGGCGCGAGCTCGAGGGCTCGCTCGGCAGGCTCCACGCCGAGCGGACGGACACCGGCGAGACCCTGGTCGCCGACGACCCGGGCGACGAACTGGCCCGCCGCCGCAACCGCGCCGTCTGACCCGCTCCCCGCGCCCCCGGCCCCGTCCTGCGGGCCCCGCGCCCCGTGAGCCCGTTCCGTGAGTCCGTTCCGCGTGCCCCGTTCCGCGCGGCCGCCGTCCGGACCGCCCCGTGGCCGCTCCGGGCGCGGCCCGCTCGTCCGTACCGTGCCCGCCCGGTGCGCGTCCGGCAGGCGGCGCGACCCGCACCGGCGGTCGTGCCCGCCCGGGCGGCCCTGGCGGCCCGGCCCCGCAGGGAACCGTCCCGCGCCCGGGAGCGTCCGCAGCCGTGGAGGAAGACCACGGTGCGGCGGCGGGAGGAAGCGGTGGGCGTGGCGGGACGTCGGTCGAAGCGGCCGGGCCGGTCCGGCCGGCCGGACCGGCCCGGCAGGGGAGCGGCCCCCGCCGGGCCCGGCCTCCGGGCGGCCCGCGGGCTCCCCGCGCGGCTGCGGGCCCCCGCCGCCGCGGCGGCCGCACGGGTGCGCCGCCTCCTCGCCACCCGGCGGGGCCGCCGCCGGGCCCTGCGGGCGCCGGTGGCGCTCTGCACCGCCGCCCTCCTCCCCGCCACCTGGCTCTGGCTCACGGCGGGCGACCGCGTCCGCACCGAGGCCACGGTGCCGTCCGAGCCGGTCGCGGTCGTCTTCGGCGCGGGCCTTCTCTCCGGTCGCCCCTCCCCGTACCTGGCGAACCGGGTGCACACCGCCGCCCGGCTGTACCGGGCGGGCCGGGTGCAGGCGGTCCTGGTGACCGGTGACAACAGCACCACCGACTACGACGAGCCGACCGCGATGCGCGACCAGCTCCGCCGCGAGGGCGTCCCTGCGGTCCGCATCGTCCTGGACTACGCCGGCTTCGACACCTGGGACTCCTGCACCAGGGCGCACCGGATCTTCGGCGTCGACCGGGCGGTGCTGGTCAGTCAGGACTTCCACATCCGCCGCGCCCTCGCCCTGTGCCGAGCGGCGGGCATCGACTCCTACGGCGTCGGCGTCGCCGAGCCGCACGACGCCACCTGGTACTACGGCGGGGTGCGCGAGCTGGCCGCGGCCGGCAAGGCCGCGGTCGACGCCGCCGTCCGGCCGGACCCGCACTTCCTCGGCCCCGCCGAGCCCGGCGTCGCACGCGCGCTGGCCGCGGCCCGCACCGCCGGCGGCCGCAGCCGATAACAGGCCGTGGCGCCCGTCGTGCGGCGGGGCCCGGCGACTGTCCGACCGGTGAGGGAGGATCGGGGGGTGCGCTCCCTGCCGACGATCCTGCACCTGGACATGGACGCCTTCTTCGCCTCGGTGGAGCAGGCGGCCAAGCCCAGCCTGCGCGGGAGGCCGGTCGTGGTGGGCGGCCTCGGCGGGCGCGGCGTGGTCGCCACCGCCTCGTACGAGGCGCGCCGCTTCGGGGTGCACTCGGCGATGGCCATGGCCCACGCCCGGCGCCTCTGCCCCAACGCGGCCTACCTGGTGCCGCGCTTCGAGCTCTACCGGCAGGTCAGCGAGACCGTCATGGGCCTGCTGCGGCGGCTCTCCCCGCTGGTGGAGCCGCTCAGCCTGGACGAGGCGTTCGTGGACCTGGAGGCCGGCCCGTACGGCGAGGTGCTGGCCGGTGCCGCGCCCGCCGCCGGCGCCGACCTGGTCCGGGCGCTGGGCGAGGACCTGCGGGCGGACATCGCGGCCGCCACCGGGCTCACCGGCTCGGTCGGCCTGGCGAGCTGCAAGCTCCTGGCGAAGATCGCCTCGGAGGAGGCCAAGCCGGACGGCCTGGTCCTGGTCGGGCCGGGCACCGAGCGGGCCGTGCTGGCCCCGATGCCGGCCCGGGCGCTGCCGGGCGTCGGCCCCGCCACCGCGGAGACGCTGCGGCGGGCCGGCCTGACCACGGTGGGGGACGTCGCGGCCTCGGCGGAGCCGGAGCTGGTGCGGCTGCTGGGCAGGGCGCACGGCGGCTCGCTCCACGCCATGGCGCTGGGCCTGGACGACCGTCCGGTGGTGGCGGAGCGCGACGCGAAGTCCGTCTCGGTGGAGGACACCTTCGAGGTCGACCTGGTGGAGCGGGACCGGATCGTCCGCGAGGTGGACCGGCTGGCGGCGCGGTGCGTGCGCAGGCTGCGCGGGGCGGGCCGGTCGGGCCGCACGGTGGTGGTGAAGGTGCGGCGGTTCGACTTCAGCACGCTGACCCGCTCGGAGACCCTGCGGGCGCCGACGGACGACCTCTCGGTGATCGCGGAGACCGCCCGGCGGCTGGTGGAGCAGGTCGACGTGACGGGGGGCGTGCGGCTGCTGGGGGTGGGCGTGTCGGGCCTCGCCGACTTCACGCAGGAGGACCTCTTCGCGCAGGCCGCCCAGCGCCCCGGGGAGGACGCGGCGGGCCAGGCGCAGGGCGGGGACGCGGCGTACGGTGGGCCGGGGCAGCCGCGGGCCTTCCACCCCGGCCGGTCCGCCGCTCCGGACGGGGTGGCTGCCGGCGGTGCGGACGGCTCCGGCGACGGGGACGACGGGGATGGGGACGCGCCGGCCGCCCGGCGGTGGATGCCGGGGTACGACGTGCACCACGCGGACTTCGGGCCGGGGTGGGTGCAGGGCAGCGGGGTGGGCCGGGTGACGGTCCGCTTCGAGACCCCGGACTCGCCCCCGGGCCGGGTGCGGACCTTCCGGGTGGACGACCCCGGGCTGCGGCCGGCGCCGCCGGTGCCGCTCGTCGCCTCGGACGGGACGGCCGGCGCGGCCGCGTCCGGCGGCGGGGACTGACGGGTCCGGCCGGGACCTCGCCCCGCGGCTCCCGCCGGGGCCCGGCGGGAGCCGCGGCACAGGGGCGTCGGTGCGGGGGCCGTTCCGGGCTGGCCGGGGCGGGCCCGGGGCGGGGGAGGGAGTGCGGCCGGTACGCCGTGCGCCCCGCGCGGGGAGTGGGATGCCCTTCCACTCTCCACACGGGGCGCGGTCGGCCCTCGGTGACCCGTCCCTTGGCACCGGGGCCCGTGCGCCGGGGTGTGTCCTCACCCGGCGTCGGTGCGGCGCCCTTGTCAGGCGCCGGTCCTGACCCCCTCGGGGGACGCCGCCGGCTCGGCGGCGGGCACGGTCCCGGCTGCCGCAGGCGCGGCGCTCGCGGCGGTGGCCGTGCGGCGGATGGCGAAGGGGACGACGGCGGCCACCAGGCAGCCGACCGCGGTGATCCAGAAGGCGTGGCGGTAGGCGTCCAGGGTGGGGAGCCCGATCGCGGGGATGGTGTCGCCGGTGAGCACCGCGCCCATGACGGCGGTGCCGATGGCGCCGCCGACGGTGCGGAGCACGGCGTTCATGCCGTTGGCGATGCCGCTCTGCTCGGCGGGCACCGCGCCGTTGATGTACGCGGGCATCGCGGCGTAGGCGAGTCCGACCCCCAGGCCGAAGAGCCCGGACGCGGTGTAGACGTCGCCCTCGCGGCCGTGCCGCAGGGCGAGGTAGCCCATGGCGACCGCGCCCACCAGGGCGCCGAGGACCAGCGGCAGGCGCGGGCCGCGGCGGGCGATGAGCAGGGCGCCCACCGGGGCGGCGACCAGGCTGCCGAGGGCGGAGGGCAGCAGCATCACGCCGGCGTGCAGCACGGTGGCGGTGAAGCCGTAGCCGACCTTGGCGGGGGTCTGCGCGAAGTCGCTGATCACCATGAACGAGCCGTACATGCCGAAGCCGACGAGCAGGCCCGAGAGGTTGGTGAAGGCCACCGCCGGGCGGGCCATCATCGACATGTCGACCAGCGGGTGGGCGACCTTCAGTTCCAGGGCGACCCAGGCGGCCGCGACCACCGCGGCCACGGCGAACAGGCCGAGGGTGCGGCCGGAGGTCCAGCCCCAGCCGTTGCCCTGGCTGACGGCGACCAGGAGGGCGGAGAGCCAGGCCGCCAGGGTGAGGGCGCCGAGCGGGTCGGCGCCGCCGGCGCGGTCGACGACGGGGTCGGAGGGGACGCGCAGCGCGACCAGCAGGAGGGCGACGAGCCCGAAGGCCAGGCCCATCCAGAAGATCGACTTGTAGCTCCAGTGCTCGATGAGCAGGCCGGTGGCGACGAGGCCGAGGCCGCTGCCGACGCCCATGCTGGCGCTGATCAGCGCGACGCCGCCGGTGACCTTCCGCGGGGGCAGCTCGTCGCGGACGATGCTGATGGCCAGCGGCAGCACACCGCCGCCGGCGCCCTGCAGGACCCGGGCGACGACCAGCCAGCTGAAGGAGTGGGTGGCGACGGCGATCCCGGAGCCGGCCACCAGGCCGGCGAGGGAGAGGAGCAGGACGGGCTTGCGGCCGCGCAGGTCGCCGAAGCGGCCGAGCAGCGGGGTGAGGACCGCCGCGGCCAGGAGGTTGGCCGTCATCAGCCAGGTGATGCTGGACCCGGTGGCGTCGAACTCGCGGGCCAGGGACGGCAGGATCGGCACCACCGCGGTCTGCACCACGGAGAAGGCCAGCATGGCGAGGACGAGGGCGGGCAGCACCCGCCCGCTTCCCTGCTGCACGGGGGCCGTGGCGGCGGGCTGGGGTGCCTCACTCACGGGTCTTCCTCCCAGAAGTCGTAGTCGTTCATGCCCATTAAGCTTGAAGTGGTGAAGCAATCGTGCGGAAGTTGTTTCAGCGTGTCAAATTTCAAAGTATGAAGTTTAGGTAAAGCGAAGCCCGCGGCCAGGAGGTCCTGGCCGCGGGCTTCGCTGCTGCGGGGGATCGGGGGCCGGTCAGCCGATCGGCTGGTCGCGCTGCGAGACCGGGCCCGAGCCGTTGTACTGCACGACGTGCGGGGGCTCCTGCGGGCCGCCCGCGGCGCCGTGACCGTACGCCTGTCCCTGTCCCTGTCCCTGTCCCCGGCCGCCGGCCTGCTCCGGCGCACCGGCCGCACCCGCCGGGCCCCGGCCCTCGGCCCCCGCGTCGCCGCCGTCGTGCACCTTCACCTGCTCGCGGCGCAGCTGCGTGCGGACGACCTCCTCGTGCGTGACGCGCTCGACGACCAGCCGCACCCGCTCGATCGGCACCATCCGCTTGCGGACCACCGGGCGCTCCTCGCGCAGGGTGACCTCCTCCACGGCCTCCGCGATGTCCTCCTCGCTCATCCCCGCGAGCTCGGCCTCGCCCACCGGCACCCGCTCGACCCGGACCCGCTCGCGGACCACCGGGATGCGGCGCTCCACCTCCTCGGTCACCACGTACTTGCGCAGCCGGGCGGTGCCGAGGACGTGCCACTCCGTGCCGACGTCCACCCGCTCCTCGCGGCAGACCACGTCGAGGTGGGAGGGGCCGGGGGCGGCCGCCGCCCGGACCTGGCCCTGCTCCGCCGCAGCGGCCTGCTCCCGCCGCGGGTGCTCCTGCACGGAGGGGGCCTGCACGGAGGGAGCCTGCGCGGCGGGGGCCTGGACGGTGGGCGCCTCGGCGAAGCGGGGCGCCGGGTGGACGTGCTCGGCCGCCGGCCGCACCGCCTGGGCCGTCTGCTGGGGCTGGTACGTCTCGACGGGCCGCGCCTCCTGGGGCCGGTACTCCTGCACGGGCTGCGGCTGCGGCTGGGCGTAGGGCTGGGGCTGCGCGTGGGGCTGGGGCGCCTGCACCTGGGCCTGCGCCGCCGGGGCCTGCTGCTGGTACGCCTGGTGCGGCGGCTCCGCCGCCGTGCCGCGGGCGTCCGGCGCGGGGCTGGCGGCGGGTACGGCGCCGAACTCCCGGTCGGGGGCGTGGGGGGCGCCCTGCGCGGGCCGGCCGCCGGGGGCGTCGAGGCCGTAGTAGCGGTAGAGCTGCAGTTCCTGCGCGGGGGAGAGGTGCTGGCCCGCGCCGAAGTCCGGCGACTCCTTGACGAGGGACTTCTCGTACGGCACCCGCAGCTGGTCGCCCGAGAACTCGCTCGCGTTCAGGGGGACGAAGGCGTCGCGGCCGAAGACGCCGGTGCGCACGGCTGCCCATTCGGGACGTCCGGTGGCGTCGTCGAGGTACACCTCGTCCACGGTGCCGATCTTGTCCCCGTTCCGGTCGACGGCCTTGTGGCCGATCAGGTCCCGCGGATCGATGTCGGTCTGCACGGTTCCTCCAGTGCAATTTCCCGGCATGCGCCGGCGGCCCCGGGCGCCGGGGCGGCGAATGAGTGGCAGGCGGTCACACCGCCAATTCACACAAAAATGCATATTCCGCCCGATGTCGACCCGGGGAGGGCCGTGCGGGATTCCGGTGGACCGTTCGGGGGTAGGCGTGTGGCTCCACCAGCGGCGCTCCGTGTACGGGCGGGCGCGGACGGGAGGCGGGCGAGCCGGGGCGCGCGGGCGCGCCGCTGGTAGTGTGGCATCGACCGTCGAGCCCGTTCGGGAGAGTCCTCATGCTTCCGCCCCGGCGGGAGCAGGGCGCCGAAGGAGCAACTCCTCCCCGGAATCTCTCAGGCATCCGTACCGGACGGGCGAGGTCACTCTGGAAAGCAGGGAAGGGTGCGGCCGGCACAGGCGCCGGCGGCCGGTCCCTCACCGACGGTGCAAGCCGGCGGGCGCGGGCGCGGGGGTGTTCCCCCGGGCACGGGCGCGCGGCGAAGCTCTCAGGTTCCGATGACAGAGGGGGAGGCCGTCCGGGCCCGCACGCGCCGGCCGCCGGCCCCGCAGGACGCCGGCGCACCGTACGCGCGCGAGCCCCCACCGGTCCGTGACCAGGAGGCCTCAAGCGCCATGAACGCCGACCAGACCCTCGGGCGCCCCCGCGCCGCGACGCAGCCGGCGACCCTCGCCGAGCTGGAGCAGGCGAGCCCCTTCGAGAACCGCCACATCGGCCCGGACCGGGCCGAGCAGGACAAGATGCTGGCCCACGTCGGCTACGGCTCCCTCGACGAGCTGACCGCCGCCGCCGTGCCCGAGGCGATCCGCAGCCTGGAGGCGCTGGACCTGCCCGGGGCCCGCTCCGAGGCCCAGGTCCTCGCGGAGCTGCGCGAGCTGGCCGACCGCAACACCGTCCTCACCCCGATGATCGGCCTCGGCTACCACGGCACCTTCACCCCGCCGGTGATCCTCCGCAACGTGCTGGAGAACCCCGCCTGGTACACGGCCTACACCCCCTACCAGCCGGAGATCTCCCAGGGCCGGCTGGAGGCGCTGCTCAACTTCCAGACCGTCGTCGCGGACCTCACCGGCCTGCCCACCTCCGGCGCCTCCCTGCTGGACGAGGGCACCGCCGCCGCCGAGGCCATGGCGCTCTCCCGCCGCATGGGCAAGGTCAAGGGCGGCGTCTACCTGGTCGACGCCGACTGCCTGCCGCAGACCACCGCCGTCCTGCAGACCCGCGCCGAGCCCACCGGCGTCGAGGTCGTCGTCGCCGACCTCTCCGGCGGCATCCCGGCCGACGTGGCCGAGCGCGGCGTCTTCGGCGTGCTGCTCCAGTACCCCGGCGCCTCCGGCGCGGTGCGGGACCTCGCCCCGCTCGTCGAGCAGGCCCACGCCCTCGGCGCGGTCGTCACCGTCGCCGCCGACCTGCTGGCCCTCACCCTCCTGCGCGCGCCCGGCGAGCTGGGCGCGGACATCGCGGTCGGCACCACCCAGCGGTTCGGCGTGCCGATGGGCTTCGGCGGCCCGCACGCCGGCTACATGGCCGTGCGCGCCGAGTACGCCCGCAGCCTGCCCGGCCGCCTGGTCGGCGTCTCCGTCGACGCCGACGGCAACCGCGCCTACCGGCTGGCGCTGCAGACCCGCGAGCAGCACATCCGCCGGGAGAAGGCCACCAGCAACATCTGCACCGCCCAGGTGCTCCTCGCCGTCATGGCGTCGATGTACGCGGTCTACCACGGCCCCGACGGCCTGGCCGCCATCGCCCGCCGCACCCACCGCTACGCCGCGGTCCTCGCCGAGGGCCTGCGGGCCGGCGGCGTGGAGGTCGTGCACGGCTCCTTCTTCGACACCGTCACCGCCCGGGTGCCCGGGCGCGCCGCCGAGGTCGTCGCCGCCGCCCGCGAGAACGGCGTCAACCTGCGCCTGGTCGACGCCGACCTGGTCTCCGCCGCCTGCGACGAGACCACCTCCCGCGAGCACCTGGCCGCCGTCTGGGCCGCCTTCGGCGTGGCCGCGGGCGACGCCGACGCGCTGGACGCCGCCGCGGGCGAGGTGCTGCCCGAGGCGCTGCTGCGCACCGACGAGTACCTGACCCACCCGGTCTTCCACAGCCACCGCTCCGAGACCGCCATGCTGCGCTACCTGCGCCGCCTGGCCGACCGGGACTACGCGCTGGACCGCGGCATGATCCCGCTGGGCTCGTGCACCATGAAGCTCAACGCCACCACCGAGATGGAGCCGGTGACCTGGCCCGAGTTCGGCCAGCTGCACCCCTTCGCCCCCGTGGAGCAGGCGGGCGGCTACCTCACGCTCATCCGCGAGCTGGAGCAGCGCCTCGCCGAGGTCACCGGCTACGACGCGGTCTCGCTCCAGCCGAACGCCGGCTCCCAGGGCGAGCTGGCGGGCCTGCTCGCCGTCCGCGCCTACCACCGGGCCAACGGCCAGGAGCAGCGCGACGTCTGCCTCATCCCGTCCTCCGCGCACGGCACCAACGCCGCCTCCGCCGTCATGGCGGGCATGCGGGTGGTCGTGGTGAGGACGAGCACCGACGGCGACGTGGACGTCGAGGACCTGCACGCGAAGATCGCGCAGCACCGCGACGCGCTCGCCGTGCTCATGGTCACCTACCCCTCGACCCACGGCGTCTTCGAGGAGAACATCACCGACATCTGCGCCGCCGTGCACGACGCGGGCGGCCAGGTGTACGTGGACGGCGCCAACCTCAACGCGCTGGTCGGCCTCGCCAAGCCCGGCCGCTTCGGCGCGGACGTCTCGCACCTCAACCTGCACAAGACCTTCTGCATCCCGCACGGCGGCGGCGGCCCCGGCGTCGGCCCGGTCGCGGTCCGCGCCCACCTGGCGCCGTACCTGCCCAACCACCCGCTGCAGCCCGAGGCGGGCCCGGCCACCGGCGTCGGCCCGGTCTCGGCCGCCCCGTGGGGCTCGGCCGCGATCCTGCCGATCTCCTGGGCGTACGTGCGGCTCATGGGCGGCGAGGGCCTGCGCCGCGCCACCCAGGTGGCGGTGCTCGGCGCCAACTACGTCGCCAAGCGCCTCGCGCCGTACTACCCCGTGCTCTACACCGGCCCCGGCGGCCTGGTGGCGCACGAGTGCATCATCGACCTGCGGCCGCTGACCAAGGCCACCGGGGTGACCGTGGACGACGTCGCCAAGCGGCTCGTCGACTACGGCTTCCACGCCCCGACCATGTCCTTCCCGGTGGCCGGCACGCTGATGATCGAGCCCACCGAGAGCGAGGACCTGGGCGAGCTCGACCGGTTCTGCGACGCCATGGTCGCGATCCGCGCCGAGATCGAGAAGGTCGGCGCGGGGGAGTGGCCGGCCGACGACAACCCGCTGCGCAACGCCCCGCACACCGCGGCGGTGCTGACCGGCGAGTGGACGCACCCGTACGGGCGCGAGGAGGCGGTCTTCCCGAAGGGCGTCAGCCCGGCCGACAAGTACTGGCCGCCGGTGCGCCGGATCGACGGTGCCTACGGCGACCGCAACCTGGTCTGCTCCTGCCCGCCGCTGGACGAGTACGGCGCCTGACCCGGCAGGCCCCGGGGGTCCCGCGGACCCCCGGGGCGCACGGAGGGGCGGGGCGGCGCGTGGTGCGCCGTCCCGCCCCTTCCCGCAACCGCGCGCCTCAGCGTGCGCCCGCGCCGGCCAGCGGGCGGTGGGGTGCGATCACCCGGCCGTCCGGCAGGAGCTCGCCGGTGTCGTCGAAGACCAGCACGCCGTTGCACAGCAGGGTCCAGCCCTGCTCGGGGTGGCAGGCCACGGTCAGGGCGGCCTCGCGGTCCGGGGAGTCGGCCGACGGGCACTCGGGTCGGTGCTGGCACATGTCGTACCCTCGCTTCGCAGGTTTCCGGTCACCGCGCGGCGGCCCGCAGCCCCGGTGCCGGGGATCACGCCCCCGGCAGGTGTGAGCCGTCCGCTCACGGGGTAGGACATCAGGCCCTCCGCGCTGGTTCCCAGTGTCTGCATCCGGGGACCGTCCCGCAGCCGTTTGGTGACACGCGCCACACGCCCGCGCCGCCGGACCACCCGTCGGGGTGGCCCCGGCGTCCCCGGACCACCCGGAAGGACCCCCGTGTCCTGGTCCGTCCGGAGGGGTGCGGGAGGGCCCGTCGGAAGGGGGCGGGGAGGGCCCGTCCGGGCGGGCGCGGCGGCCCGGCGCGCGCCGGACCCCCGCCCCGCGTCACCGGCCTGCCACGGTCAGCGCGTCCGGGTCGGCGGGCGGCGCACCGTGCTTCCCCTTCCCCGCCGCGCCCTTCCCCGGCGCCGCGGAGCGCCGGAACAGGCCCAGCAGCTCGCCCGCCGGGTACGGCCGGTGCGCCGCCACGCCCAGCGGCGCCGGCGCCAGCGGGATCAGCAGGTCCGCGCCGCCGGGCCGCAGCGGGTGCAGCCACAGCGCGGTGGTGTACAGCGCCGGCACCGACAGCAGCCGCGGCTCGTACGGGCCCGCGGGCCCCGCGGCGCGCCCGGCCTGCCGCAGGGCCCGGAGCGTCGCCTCCAGGTAGGGGCCCTCGGCGAAGTGCGAGAACGCGTGGCCGTCCCGCGTCTCCAGGGTCTCCGCCGCGGCGACCACCTCCTCCCCGCACCGGATCAGGAACCGCCAGCCGGTGCGGGGCGCCGCATCCAGCGGGGTGCCCGGCCGCAGCAGGTGCACGGGCAGGGGGTGGGCGGGCACCGGTGGGCGGGCGGCGTCCGGCGAGCGCAGGCCGGGCGCGGTGACGTGGCGCACCGCGGTCGGCGACGCGAGGGCGGTGAGGACGGAGCGCAGGGCTCCGTCGGGCGGCGCGGTGAGTTGCAGGGTCATGGCGGGTCGCCTCTCCGGTAGAGATCGGCGTGCAGGCGCTGGGCGGTTCGGCGTGCGGTGCCGGCGGGGCTGCGGGCACGCGGGCGGCGGCGGGTGGGGCCTCCGGGCGGGCCGGCGGACCGGGCGCGGGCGGTGACTGCCGACTGTGACTCTTGTATGGCGCCCGGCGGCGCCGCGCAAGGGGACCTCCCGCCCGCGGGCGCCCCTCCGGCGCGTGATCCCGGGCACGCGCCGCAGGTCCGTGGTGTGAGCGGCGCGCGGGCGGAAAGGCGTCCCGCCGCAGATGAAGGGCCGGGCTATCGATCACCCCGTCGGGGCATGATGCAGGCACGGTGCACCGAGGAGGGATGGCGCCCATGGGCGAGAAGGTCGCGGCCGCTGGTTCCGACCTGTCCGACCGGCAGCTCTACCGCAGGAAGCTCAGGACGTGCCTGGAGGCACTGGAGCGCATGCTGCGGGAGAAGCGGTTCGACCGCCCGAGGGCGGTGATGGGCCTGGAGATCGAGCTGAACCTCGCCGACGAGCAGGGCCTGCCGGTCATGCGGAACGAGCAGGTGCTGAAGGCGATCGCCAGCCCGGACTTCCAGACCGAGCTGGGGCAGTTCAACATCGAGGTGAACATCGCCCCGCACCGGCTCGGCGGCCGGGTCTTCGAGGAACTGCGCGAGGAGATCGACACCGGTCTGCGCTACGCGGACCGCAAGGCGTCCGAGGTCGGCGCGCGGATCGTGATGGTGGGCGTGCTGCCCACCCTCACCAACGACCACGCCGTGCTCGACAACATGTCGCGCAACGACCGGTACAGCCTGCTGAACGACCAGATCCTCGCCGCCCGCGGGGAGGACATCGCCCTCGACATCGACGGCGTGGAGCGGCTGGAGGTGGAGTCGGCGTCCATCGTCGCCGAGGCCGCCTGCACCTCCCTGCAGCTCCACCTCCAGGTCACCCCTGAGCGGTTCCCCGCCGTGTGGAACGCCGCCCAGGCGCTGGCCGGGGCCCAGGTCGCGGTGGGCGCCAACTCGCCGTTCCTCTTCGGGCGCGAGCTGTGGCGCGAGACCCGCCCGGTCCTCTTCGAGCAGGCCTGCGACACCCGCCCCGAGGAGCTCAAGGCCCAGGGGGTGCGGCCGATCACCTGGTTCGGCGAGCGGTGGGTGGAGTCGCCGCTGGAGCTCTTCGAGGAGAACGTCCGGTACTTCCCCTCGCTGCTGCCGATCTGCGACGACGAGGACCCGGCGAAGGTGCTCGCCGACGGCGGCGTGCCCCGGCTCTCCGAGCTGCGGCTGCACAACGGCACCATCTACCGCTGGAACCGCCCGGTCTACGACGTCGCCGACGGCGTCCCGCACCTGCGGGTCGAGAACCGCGTCCTGCCGGCCGGCCCCACGGTCGCCGACACCCTGGCCAACACCGCCTTCTACTACGGCCTGGTGCGCTCGCTCGCCGAGCAGCAGCGGCCGGTGTGGACCCGGCTGCCCTTCGCGCTGGCGTCGGAGAACTTCCACGCCGCCGCCCGCGCCGGCATCGACGCCGTCCTGCACTGGCCGCGCCAGGGCCGGGCCGGGCGCGGCGGGCCGCCGGTCCGGGTGCCCGCCGTGGAGCTGGTCCTGGAGGAACTGCTGCCGCTGGCCGCGCAGGGCCTGGACGCCTGGGGCGTGGAGGCCGCCGACCGCGACCGCTACCTCGGGATCATCGAGGCCCGCTGCCGCCGGCGCACCAACGGCGCCTCCTGGCAGAGCGCCACCTTCCACCACTTCCGGGACCGCTACGGCCAGGACCGGGCGACCGCGCTCGCGTCCATGACCCGGCGGTACATGGAGTACATGCGCGGCGGGGAGCCGGTCCACACCTGGCCGGTGGGCTGAGGAGCGGCCGGCCCGGGGCGACGGGGCCGGGCCGGGCGGCGCCCGCCCGGCCCGGCGCGGCCGGGGTGAACCCGCCGCGCACGGCGTGCGTGAACGGCTGTGGAATGATGATCCGCCCGGCCCTTCGCGCGTGTGGGAGCCCCCTTTGACCACCACCGAGAACCCCGCGCACGCCCCCGCGGTCCCCCGGCGCCTGCTCGGCCAGGAGACGGTCATCGTCCTGGCCCTGTCGCTGGGCGCCAGCGGGCTGAGCGCGCTGATCCACTTCGTCGGCTCGCTCACCAGCCCCGCCGCCCTCAAGCAGCAGACCGCCACCCTCAACGGCTCCCTGGCCCCCGGCCGGCCCTGGCTCGACCTCGCCTGGCAGCTCTTCGACGTCGCCACCGCCCTGGTGCCGGTCGCCCTGGTCGCCCACCTGCTGCTCCGCGAGGGCTCCTCGGTCCGGGCGATCGGCTTCGACCTCACCCGCCGCCGCTCCGACCTGGCCCGGGGCGCCGTGGTGGCCGCCGCCATCGGCGGCTCCGGCCTCGCCCTCTACCTCGGCGCGCGGGCGGCCGGCGCCAACCTCACCGTCGTGCCCTCCTCGCTGCCCGACGTGTGGTGGCGCATCCCCGTCCTGGTCGCCTCCGCCTGGCAGAACGCCGTGGTGGAGGAGGTCATCGTCGTCGGCTACCTGCTGCGGCGCCTCTCCCAGCTGGAGTGGTCCTGGCCGGCGGCGCTGGCGGCCAGCGCGCTGCTGCGCGGCTCGTACCACCTCTACCAGGGCGTCGGCGGCTTCGCCGGCAACGTGGTGATGGGCGTGGTCTTCTGCCTGCTGTACCGCCGCTGGGGGCGGGTCGGGCCGCTGGTCGCCGCGCACGGCCTGATCGACACGGTGGCGTTCGTCGGCTACGCGCTGCTCGCCGGGCACGTCGGCTGGCTGCCGACGGGCTGACCGTCCGGTCCGCCGCCCGGCGGTGCCCGGTCCCCGACCCCCGGGGGCCGGGGCCGGGGCGTAGGGTCGCGGACGGAGGACGCCCGGCGGGCGGCCGGCCGGAGGCGGCGGAGGACGGGGAGCGGACGTGACGGAGCCTCAGGAGGAGCGCCGGCAGGCGCAGGCGATGCTCGGCGAGGCGTGGACGCTGCTGGGCGGCGACCCCGCCGCACCGCACCGGGTCCGCTGGACCGGGCCGGAGGGCCTGCTGCCGGCCCGCCTCCCGCTCGCCGCCCTCGCGGGCGCCGCCGTCGGCGCGGCGGCCCTCGCCGCGGCCGAGCTGGCCGCCCTGCGCACCGGCGCCGCCGCCGTGACCCCGGCGGTCACTGTCGACGCCGCGGCCGTCGCCACCGCCTTCGCCGGCGAGAGGCACCTGCGGCGCGACGGGGAGCCCTGGCGCGCCTGGGCCCCGCTCTCCCGGTTCTGGCCGGCCGCGGACGGCTGGGTCCGTACCCACGCCAACTACCCCCACCACCGCGAGCGGCTCCTCGCGGCCCTCGGCGTCCCCGGCTCCGCCGCCGACCCCGCCGCCGCTGTGGCCGCCGCCGTCGCCGGGCGGCCCGCCGAGGAGACCGCCCGGCTCGTCACGGACGCGGGCGGCCTCGCCGTCGCCGTCCGCACCCCGCAGGAGTGGGCCGCCCACCCGCAGGGCGCGGCGGCCGCCGCCCTGCCGCTGCTGACCCTGGAGCGGACCGGCGCCGCCCCCGCCGCCCGCCCCGGTCCGCCGGCCGCGGCCGACGGCCCCCTGCCGTCCGGCGGCGGCCCGCTGCTGCCCGCCGCCGGCCTGCGGGTGCTCGACCTCACCCGGGTGATCGCCGGACCGGTCGGCACCCGCACCCTCGGCCTGCTCGGCGCCGACGTGCTGCGGATCGACAGCCCCCGGCTGCCGGAGATCCCCGAGCAGCACCTGGAGACCGGCTTCGGCAAGCGGTCCGCCCTCCTCGACCTCGACCGGCGGGCCGACCGCGACCGCTTCGAGGAGCTGCTCGGCGGCGCCGACGCGGTCGTCATCGGCTACCGGCCCGGAGCCCTGGACCGCCACGGCCTGTCCCCCGAGGCCCTCCTGGAACGCCGCCCCGGCCTGACCGTCGCCACCGTCGACGCCTGGGGACCGGTGGGGCCGTGGGCCGGGCGGCGGGGGTTCGACAGCCTCGTCCAGGCCGCGAGCGGCATCGCCCACCTGCACGCCGCCGCCGACGGCACCCCCGGCGCCCTGCCCGTGCAGGGGCTGGACCACGCCACCGGCTACCTGCTGGCCGCCGCCGTCCTGCGCGCCCGGGCGGACGCCGCCGCCGACGGGGGAGGGCGCGTCGTCCGCCTCTCCCTCGCCCGGACCGCAGCCTGGCTGCTGCGGCAGCCGCGCCCGGAGCCGTCCTCCGGTCCGGCCCCCGCGGCATCCGCCGCCGACGCCGCGGAGGCGGCCGCGGCGCCGTACCTCGCCGAGGCCGACACCCCGATGGGCCGCGTCCGCCACGCCCTGCCGCCGGTGCACCTCGACGGCGGTCCCCGCGACTGGCGGCGCCCGGTCGGCCCCTGGGGGGCCGACCCGGCCGCCTGGGCGTGACGCCGGCCCCGGGGCGTCCGTCCGGCCCGGCGGGGGCCCCGGGGCGTACCCCGCCGCAGGCCCGTCCTGCGGGCCGGCGGTCCCGTTCAGACCCGGAGGACGCCGTCCAGGACGGTGACCGCGTGCCCGGACAGCAGGACGCGGTCGCTGCGCAGCCGGGTGCGGACCACGCCCGAGCGCGGGGACACCTGCAGGCCGGTCAGGTCGCTGCGGCCCAGCCGGGCCGACCACAGCGGTGCCAGCGCGGTGTGGGCGCTGCCCGTCACCGGGTCCTCCGGAACGCCCACGGCCGGGCCGAAGAACCGCGAGACGAAGTCGTGGGCCGCCGCCGGGTCCTCCGCCGCAGCTGTGACGACGACGCCCCGGGTCTCCAGGCGGGCGACGGCGGCCAGGTCGGGCTCCAGGGCGCGCACCGTCCGCTCGTCGGCGACCTCCACCAGCAGGTCGCCGAGGGGTCCGGTGCCGTAGGCGGCCGTCACCGCCGCCCCGAGGGCCTCCGCGGTCCCCGCGGGCACGGGGACGGGCACGACGGGGGAGGCGGGGAAGTCCAGGGTGAGCCCGCCGTCCGGTGCGGCCTGGGCGGTGAGCACGCCGCTGCGGGTGGCGAACCGGACGCCGCCCCCCGCGTCCTCCCCGCTCTCCCGGAGGAGCCCGTCGGACCGCAGGGCGTGCGCGGTGGCGAGGGTCGCGTGCCCGCACAGGTCGACCTCCACCGCCGGGGTGAACCAGCGCAGCCCCCAGTCGGCGTCTCCGCCGGGCGGCAGCGGACGGGCGAAGGCCGTCTCGGAGAGGTTGAGTTCGGCGGCGACCTGCCGCATGCGGGCGTCGTCCGGCCAGGTGTCCCCGTCGAGGAGGCAGACGCCGGCCGGGTTGCCGGAGAAGGGCCGGTCGGTGAAGGCGTCGATGATCCTGATGCGCATGGGCCGAGGGTAGGCACCCGGCGCCGGGCCCCACCACGGCCGATCCGCCACCGGTGGCCTGCCGCACAGGGAACGGGGACCGGCCGTCTCCTCCGCCGTCCCGTCGGCGAGCCGCCGACCCGACGAACTCATGAACTGCCGCCCCGGCGAACCGGCGAACCGACGTCCCGCGGGCCGCGCCGCCGACGCCGCTCGCGCGGCCGGGGCGCCTCACTCTCTCCGACGTCAGGTGTGGCTCGACACCGGGGCCGCGAGCCGTACCGGCGAGGCGTCGGGGGATCCGTTGTGGTGGTGGCCCCACGGCGACTACTACGACGGCAGGTCCCTCACCGAGGTCGACGTCGCCGCGACCGGCCCGGCTTCGCCAGTTCCGCCTGGCCCCGCACGACTCCCGGCGCCCGGCGAGTACTACGCCTCACCGGCGCCGGCCGGGCTGATCCGCGACACCCCGGCAGGTCAACCGGGCGACCGCTTCCCGGGACGGTTCGCCGGCGCGATCGGCGACGCCGCGCTGCCCTCCCCGGACTCGTTGATCGCCGTCATCGGTCGCACCCCCGATGCGGTCAAGGGCGCGCCTACGGCGCGGACCGTCACCTCCATCGCCACGGCCAGACCGCCCACCTGCGACAACGCGTGCTGGGACCGGGGTGTGCGCGATGACGCCATGATGCTCGTCCTCTCCGTGGTCGCCGGTGCGCTGATCTTCCCGGTGCTGGTCTTCATCGGCACCGCGACGCGGCTGTCCGCAGCCACCCGCGAGCAGCGGTACGCCGCGATGCGGCTGGTCGGCGCGACGCCCCGGCAGGTGTCTCTGGTCGCGGCCGTGGAGTCCGCACTCGCGGCGGCCGCCGGGACGCCGGCGGGCTTCGCGCTCTACGCCGCGCTGCGCCCCCGCGTCGCCGCCGTCCCGCTCACGGGCCAGCGGTTCTTCCTCTCCGATCTGACGCTCGGCGTCCCGCAGGCCCTCGTCCACGCCGGCACCGGCGGCACCGGCGGAGGCCCGGCCGGCCCCGGCCCGGACGCGCCCGCGCTGGTGGCCTGCGCCGACCTGGCCCGGACCCCCATGGTGGGCCGTTGTCCGGCCGGGGCGGGCGTCGCGGCCGTCGACCGCTACGCCTTCCTCGGCTTGGAGTCGCACCCGGACTGGCAGTGGCCTGCGGCCGGGGTCGGCCCGGACGCCGTCAACCGCCTGCCCGTGCAACCGGTCTACGTGGCCACCGACGGGTCGACGCCGACCATGGAGCGCGTGAGGAGGCTGCTCACCGTCGCCTACCCGCACCGGCAGGCCCGCACGGTCGGCGACTTCGGCACCGACCTGCAGCAGCAGCTCGCCGGTTGGCGGCAACTGGCCGACGTGGTGCTGCTCACCACGCTGCCGATCGCGGGATGCAGTCTGGCGGTGAGCGTCGTCGCGGGCCTGTCGGACCGCAGGCGCCCGTTCGCGATCCTGAGCCTCGCCGGCGCACCGCTGCGGCTGCTGCAGACCGTGGTGGGCCTCGAGAGCGCGCTGCCGCTGCTGGAGGTCTCCGCGGCCGCGATCGGCACTGCCTTCGCCGCGTCGGAGATGTTCCTGACGTCGCAGATGCACTACGACCTGGTCCTGCCCGACGCGGCCTACTGCCTTCTCGTCTCGGGCGGACTGGCCGCCGCGCTCGGCATCATCGGCTCCACCCTCCCTCGGCTCGGGCGGATGACCGGCCCCGAGGCCGCCCGGAACGGGTGACGTGCATCCCGCCTCGCCCCCGGACGCTTCGGCGCCCGGGGGCGAGCTCCTCGCAGTCCGTTGACCGGCGACTGTCACCGATATATCGTCAAAGCCCTGAGATGCTACGGTGACATGGAAGGCGGCAGACGCCATGCGACCCGGATTCCCCTTCGGCCCGGGCAGGCCCGGGCCCCACCCCCACGGGGGCCCCTGCGCCCGTCCCGCCTTCGGCTCCTTCGGGCCGCCGTTCGGCGGACCGGGCTTCGGGGGCTTCGGCCCCGGTCCGCGCGGCCCCAGGGGCCGGTACGGCGGCCGTGCCCGGCGCGGCGACGTGCGCGCCTCGCTCCTCGCCCTGCTGCGGGAGCGTCCGATGCACGGCTACGAGATGATCCGGGAGATCGCCGAGCGCACCTCGGGCGCCTGGCGCCCCAGCCCCGGCTCGGTCTACCCCAACCTCCAGATGCTGGAGGAGGAGGGGCTGATCCGCAGCCGGGAGGAGGGCGGCAAGCGCCTCTTCGAGCTCACCGACAGCGGCCGCGCCGAGGCCGACGCCGGTCCCGAGGCCCCCTGGGAGGAGGCGGCCGGCGGTCCGGGACCGGACTGGGAGGCCGCGCAGGACGCCGTGAAGTCCCTCGGCGGCCTCGCCGACGCCCTGCGGCAGGTCGTGGCGGCCGGCAGCGCCGAGCAGCGCACCAAGGCCCTCGCGCTCCTCGCCGAGACGCGCCGGAGGCTCTACCTGATCCTCGCCGAGGAGGACTGAGCCGCCGGGCCGCCGCCGCGCCCCGCGGCTACCGCGCCGAGGAGGGCCGGGCCGGACGCCTGCCGGCCCGGCCCGGCAGTCCCGGCGCCGGGGGCCGGGCCAGCAGCCGGTCCACGTGCCCGCGCGTCAGCCCCTCCAGCGGGTCGACCCGGAGCAGCAACCGGTCGCGCCGCAGCAGGGAGCGCCGCACCAGCCGCGCCGGGATCACGTCGTCGACCCAGGCGAACGGGCGGCCCGCCGCGTGGCGCAGGAGCGGCGCCCACTTCCGGGCCGACAGGAGCTCCATCAGGGGCAGCCGGGGGTCGCCGGGCTGCGGCCGGTACCCGGTGAACCGCACCACCGGCAGGGGCGGGACGCCCAGCAGCGGCGCGAGGTGCACGTTGGCGTCCTCCTCCCAGGTGGTCGCCCACACCAGGGTGCAGACGTCGGCGAGCTCGCGGAGCCAGGCGCCGTGGCGGGCGTGGAGCCGCACCGTCAGGCCGAGCACGCGCCGGTTCTCGAAGTCCGTGCCGGGCGGCGGCGCCAGGGGGTTGAGCACCCCGTCGACGTCCAGGTACAGCAGCGGCCTGTGCATGCGCCCCCTCCCCGCGCCCGGCGGCCTCGGGGGAGACGACGCGCGGGAGGGGAGGGCGGTTGCGCCGGCGGGAGCGGCCCGCCCCGCGGCGCCCGGCCCGGCCCGGCCTCCGTCGTTCCCCGGGGCCGCCCCGCGGCCCGCGTGCCTTCGGCGGACCCGGGCCCGGCCGCGCCGGGAGGACGCCGGCCCCCGGGGCAGGGGCCGGCCGCCGAAGCCCCCGCGCAGGACCGGGTGCCGCCGGCGGCCGTGCACGGACGGACCGGTCCCGCCCGGCGGTCCGGCCGCCGCGCCGCTGTCCGGGGTGCCGGGGCCCGCCGCCGGCCGGGGCTCCGCGTCAGGACCGCGGCGCGAGGACGCAGAACTCGTGGCCCTCCGGGTCGGCCAGGCACCTCCACGGGACGTCCCCCTGGCCGAGGTCGAGGCCGGTGGCGCCGAGGGCCCGCAGCCGGGCCACCTCCGCCTCCTGGTCGTCGCCCGGGTACGGCAGCAGGTCGAGGTGGACGCGGTCCGGCACGGTCTTCACGCCGGGCACCCGGAGGAACTCGAGGTACGGGCCTACCCCCTCGGCCGAGCGCAGCACCGCATGGTCGTCCGCCACCTCGTGCACGCTCCAGTCCACCGCCTCGCCCCAGAACCGGGCCATGGCCCGCGGATCCGCGCAGTCGACGACCACCGCGGCGATCGGCCCGGTGTCCCGGTAGACCTCCCGGGGCTCCAGCACGCAGAACTCGTTGCCCTCCGGGTCGGCGAGGACCGTCCACGGCACGTCGCCCTGGCCCACGTCGGCGGGCGTCGCTCCCACGGCGCGGAGGCGCGCGACCAGCTCCGCCTGATGGGCCGCGGAGGTGGTGGCGAGATCGAGGTGCACGCGGTTCTTCACCGGCGGCTTGGGCTCCGGCACGACGACGACGTCGACGCAGACGGCGACCGGGTCCGGCCAGACGAAGCCGCCGCCGGGTTCGACGTTGGTCACGCCGGGCCCCTCGCTGGAGACGCCCCAGCCGAGCGCCTCCGCCCAGAACCGGCCGACCGCCGAGTCGTCGAGAGCCTTGATGTTCACCTGGACAGGTCGCAGCGCCATGCCGGTGATCCTATGCACCCGTTCCGCGACGACGCAGGCACCGTCGCCGAACGGGGACCGGCCCGCCCGCCCGCCGCATGCCCGGCTCCCGGCCGCGGGACCGCTGCGGGGCGGCCCCCGGAGACCGGGTCGGCCTGCGGAGGCCCTGTGCGGGGGCACGTGGCCGAAGGCGCTGCTGGTGTGCCGCGTGTGCGGACGGTCGTCGCCGGTGCCGGTGAGCAGGCCGCCGAGGTCCGGGTCCCCTCCCGCGGGGCGTCCACCGTCCGGCTGCAGGCAGCGGTGGGCCCACCCGCGTCCGGCCCGTGACGTCCCCGGGGCGGCGGCGTGCGAGGGGCGCCGGGGGGCGTGCGGGGGTGCGGCCGCGGAGTCCGGTCGGCCCGTTCGGCCCGGTCGGCCCGGTCTGCCCGGCGGTCCGGCCGCCGCGCCGCCGGGCGTCCCGTCTTTCGCCCGGCTTCTGGTGGTCCGGCCCGGACGAGCCCGCGCCGCGCGGGGCGCGCCCGTGCCGGACGGCCCCTCCCGCCTGCGGGTGTGCGGCAGTATGGGCGGGGAATGATCACCGAGGCCGCCCGCCGGGGCGGCAGTGAGGAGGCTGCTGTGCAGCACACGGTGGAGGGCGCCGGTGCGGGCGGCCGGGCGGAGGGGCCGCTGGCGGCCCTGCTGCGCGGGCGGCCGCCGATGGCCCGCGAGCTCCCCTCCTTCGACGTCGGGCACGTGCCGGACGAGCCCGGCCCGCTCTTCGTCGACTGGCTGCTGCAGGCGTTCGAGGCGGACGCCCCCGACGCCCAGGTGGTCACCCTGAGCACGGTCGACGCGGACGGCCGCCCGGACGCCCGGATGCTGGTCCTGCGGGACGTCGACGTCGCCCGCGGCGCCTGGTGGTTCGCCGCGGACGCGGACAGCCCCAAGGGCCGCCAGCTGGCCGCCACCCCGTGGGCGGCGCTCACCGTGTACTGGCCGGCGCAGGGCCGCCAGGTGCGGCTGCGCGGCCGGGTGGAGACGGGGGACCCCCGGCTCGCCGCCGCCGACTTCCTCGGCCGCAGCCCCGCCTCCCGGGTCGCCGGCCTGGTCGGCCGCCAGAGCGAGCGACTCCAGGGCCCGGGCGAGCTGGACGCCGCCTGGCAGGAGGCCGCCGCCCTGATGGACGCCGACCCCGGGTTCGTGGCCCCCGGCCACACCCTCTACGGCCTGGTCGCCGACGAGGTGGAGTTCTGGCAGGGCGACCGGCACCGCCGGCACGTCCGGCTCGCCTACACCCGCCACGCCGACGGGACCTGGGGCCGCGGCCTCCTCTGGCCCTGACGGTCCGGTCGGCGCCGCGAGCGGGGGCGGCGCCGGCCCGCAGGGCGGGCGGTGGAGCGGTTCTCGCCGCGGCGCGGGGCCGCCGGGCGTGCTGCGGCCGCCCGGGGCCGCCGCCCGGTGCGGCCGGACGCCGGCGGGCCGGGCGGACCGGACACCGCCCGGCGGCCCACCGGCAGTACGGCGGCCCGGCGCGGTCCTCCTGCGCCGGGCCGCCGTGCCGCCTGCCTCAGCCGAGGACGCCGTGCAGGAAGGCCAGCGTCCGCCGCCAGGCGATGGCGGCCTGCTCCGGGTCGTAGGTGCCGATCAGGTTCTCGTCGTTCATGAAGGCGTGGCCGGCCGGGTAGAAGTGGATCTCCGGCTTGCGTCCGGAGGCCGCCTCGATCCGCTCCGCCGCCTCGTCCACCGCGGACATCGGGATGCCCGCGTCCTGCTCGGCGTAGTGGCCGAGGACCTGCGCGGTCAGCCCCCGGTAGTCGTACCCGGGGACGCGCGGCAGTCCGTAGAACGGGACCGCGGCGGCCACCCGGTCGCCCTCCTGGGCGGCCAGGACCAGCGCGAAGCCGCCGCCCATGCAGAAGCCCACCACGCCGACGGCGTCCCCGGTGGCCGCCGGGTGCTCCAGCAGGAAGTCCACCGCGCCCCGAAGGTCGCGCGCGGCCCGCTCGACCGGCATCTCCTGCAGCAGCCGCGCGGCCTCCTCCTTGTCGTGGGTGGTGGGGCCGCCGTACAGGTCGGGCGCCAGGACCGTGAAGCCCTCGGCGGCGAACCGGTCGGACATCTCCGCGATGTGCGACGTCAGCCCCCACCACTCCTGGACCACCACCAGGCCGGGCCCGGATCCCGAGGGCGGCGGGGCGAGGTACCCGTGGGCCTCACCGCCGTTGCTCGGGAAGGTCACGTTCTGCCGGGAGCCTCCCGGGTCTGCCATGGCCCCTCCTCTGGGACGGCGCGTGCGGCGTGCGGGCGCTGCCGCCCGTGCCGACGATCGTATGCGGACGCCGCCGCCCGGGGGCGTCACCACGCTGACCTCTTCCGATGCCGGGACCGCTCCGGATGCGGCGGACCCGTCGGAAATCCGGCTGGTGCGACGTCACTCCTGCTTCCACGGTGCGCCGGAGGAGCGATGGTGCCTGTGGGTTGACGCCCCGTCACCGTACGCAGCACACTGCTCGCAGCCGTCCCGGCCGGGGCGGCCTCCTTCCCGCGGAGGAGTGCGGCCCGTGTCGGCCCTCCTCCCGGTGGATCCCGGGCGGTACCCCGGGCGGACGACCGCACCCGGGGCCGAGTGATGGGGTGGAACCGTGCAGCCAGAACTCCTCCGCACCACCCCTCTGCCCGCAACACCCGCCGTCCTGGGCGCCGTGGCGGCCGCGGCCCGCCGCAGGGCCGCGCGGGCCGGCGACGAGGCCGTCGACACCGGCCACCTGCTGCACTCGCTGCTGGAGTCGGACGCCGCCGCGCTGGATGCCGCCGCGCCCCTGCCCCGGCAGGCCGTACGGCTGATGGGCTACCTGGTGCAGCGCTCCATCGGCTTCGGCCGGGGCTGGCGGGCCACCGCCGAGCAGCCGGGCGCCGATGCCGATGCCGGCGCCGAGGGTGGTGCCGTTCCCGACACCGCCGGTGCCGAGGCGCCGCGGAGCGCCCCCGACCGGCCCGGCCTGAGCGGGGCGGCCGCCGCCGCCCTGGAGGAGGCCGCGGCGCGCCCGGAGGCCCTCCCCGTCGGCCACCGCCTCCTCGCCGCGCTGCTCGCCGACCCCGACAGCCGGGCGGCGCAGATCCTCCGCTCGTCCGGCATCGACCCGGTGGCGGTCCGGGCCCGCTGCGCCGGCGTCCGGCAGACCGTCTGAGGCCCGGCAGCCGCCCGAGGCCCGGCAGCCGCCCGAGGCGCGCCCGGCCGGCGCGGGAGGCCTGCGGCATCCGTACGCCGACGGGCGGCCCGGGCGGACGCCGTGTCCGCGCGGGCCGCCCGTCGGCGGTCCGTACCGGCCCGTGCGGGCCGTGCCGGCTCAGCCCATCGACTCCAGGGTGCGGCCCCGGGTCTCCTTGATGGCGAACATCACGAACGGGATCGACAGCAGGGCGAACCCGGCGTAGATCGCGTAGGTGGCCGACAGGTTCCAGTTCGCGAGGGACGGGAACGTGACGGTGATCATCCAGTTGGCGAGCCACTGGGCGGAGGCCGCCACGCCGAGCGCCAGGGCGCGGATCCGGTTGGGGAACATCTCGCCCAGCAGGACCCACACCACCACGCCCCAGGAGAAGGCGAAGCAGAGCACGAAGAAGTGCGCCGCCACCAGGGCGATCACGGCCTGCAGGTTCGGGATCTGGGCCGTGTCGCCGGTGCCGGTGCGGTACGAGAACGCCCACGAGGCGACGGCCAGGGCGACCATCATGCCCGCCGAGCCCGCGAGCGCCAGCGGCTTGCGGCCCACCCGGTCCACCAGCGACATCGCGATCACCGTGCCGATGATGTTGATGATCGAGGTGGAGAGGCTGATCAGCAGTGAATTGCTCTCCTTGATGCCCACCGACTGCCACAGCAGCGACGAGTAGTAGAAGATCACGTTGATGCCGACGAACTGCTGGAACACCGAGGCGCCGATGCCGACCCAGACGATCGGCAGCAGCCCGAAGCGGCCGCCCAGCAGGTCGCGCAGGGTGGAGCGCCGCTCGGTCGCCATGACCGACCGGATCTCGATGACCCGGGCGTCCAGGTCGGCCTCCGGGCCCTCGACCTCGGCGAGGACCTCGCGCGCCTTCGCCTCGCGGCCGGAGGCGATCAGGTAGCGCGGCGACTCCGGGATCGCCAGCGACATCAGGCCGTACACGAGGGCGGGGACGGCCTCGACGCCCAGCATCCACCGCCAGGCCTCGATGCCGGCCAGCTGCCCGCTGGAGTCGCCGCCCGCCGCCTGGTTCAGGGCGTAGTTGGCGAGCTGGGACACGGCGATGCCCAGCACGATCGCCATCTGCTGGAACGACCCCAGCCGCCCCCGGTAGGCGGCGGGGGACACCTCCGCGATGTAGGCGGGGGCGATCACGGACGCGATGCCGATGGCGATGCCGCCGATCACACGCCACATGGCCAGGACCTCGATGTTCGGCGGGAACATCGAGCCGACGCCGCTCACGGCGAACAACACGGCGGCGAGCTGCATGATGCGGATGCGGCCGAACCGGTCGGCCAGCCACCCCGCGCCCGCGGCGCCCACCGCCGACCCGAGGAGGGCCGCCGCCACGGTGGCGGCGGTCTCCCCGCTGCCGACGGCGAAGTGCTTCTGGATGCCCGTCACCGCGCCGTTGATCACCGCGCTGTCGTAGCCGAAGAGGAAGCCGCCCATGGCGGCGCTCGCGGCGATGAAGACGACGTGGGCGAGGGGGGTCTCTCCGGCCTGGTGTGCCGGTCTGGTGCTGGTCAGGGTGTGCTCCCGAGGACTGGGGCGGGCCGCCCGCGAGGCCGGATGGACGTCGTCCGCTCCCATGACATCAGGTAAACGGTCATACCGCACGCAAGGGTGCGATACCACCTTTTCCGGATCCGGGAGCCGTCGGTCCCTTGCCCTCCGGCCCCTGCCCCGCCGTCCGGCGGCCAATCTCCCCCGGTCGGAGCCCGGTTGGCGGCCCGCCCCGGCCGCTCCCCGCCCCGCCCCGGCCGCCCCGCGCCGGCCGCCTGCCGCGCCGCCCGGCCGCCGGTCAGGCGGGGAGGTTCCCGGCGCGCGCCGCGGCGCGGCGCAGCAGCTGCCGCCGGGCGCCCGCGTCGCCGGGCCGGCCCCGCTCCGCCAGCCGCTCCCCGGCGGCGGCCTGCCGGGCGGGCGTCAGCTTGTCGTCGTACGTGAACGTGGCCCGCACCTCCCGCACCGTGAGCCGCAGGCCGCGCAGCCCGGGCAGCAGGCCGCCGAAGGGCGCCGCGCCCGGCGTGACCGACAGGCCCGGGGTCTCCGGCTGGAAGTGCGCCAGCTGCCGGGTGAGCAGCTCCGCCTTCTCCTCCGGGTCGTCCACGGTCGCGGCGGTGCAGTGGAACTGCACGGAGGCGTAGGAGCTCGTGGGGGTGCCGTGCTCGGGCGGCGCACCGTCGGGGGCGCGCCACGTGCCGGGGGCGAAGGCGTGGTCGCCGGTGACGGTGAGGGTGACGTGCGGGTCCGCCCGCAGCGCCGCCCAGAGCGGGTTGGCGGCGGAGAGGTGGGCGAGGATCTCGGCGCGGTCGGCGTCGAGGACGAAGTGGGCAGGGGTCACCACCGGACCGCTGCCGGCCGGGCCGTTGGCGGCGAGCAGCCCGAAGTCGCGGCCCTCGGCGAGCCAGGCGCGCCACTCGGCCTCCTCGCCGCGGTCCCAGGGGCGGATGAGCACGGTACGTCCTCTCGTCGGCGGGCCCCCGGTCCGTCCGGCGGCCTCAGCCGGCGCCGCGCAGGTAGTCCGGCAGCGGCCGCCCGGGCGGCAGGGCGGGGTCGGGCACGGGCGCGTCGCGGACGGTGCGGACCGGGACCACCCCGGCCCAGTGCGGCAGCCCCAGGTCCTCCGGGTCGTCCTCCGCGCCGTCGGCCCGCACCTTCGCCGACACCTCGTCGAGGTCGAGCCGCAGCACCGCGGTCGCGGCCAGCTCGCGGGCGTTCGCGGGCCGGCAGTCCCGGGACCGGCCGGGGACGGCCTGGTCCACGATCGCGTCGAGCGCCACCGCCAGCTCCCCGGGGTCGGTGACCCGGTGCGCCGTGCCGTGGGCGACGACGGAGCGGAAGTTGACCGAGTGGTTGAACGCGGAGCGGGTGAGCACCAGCCCGTCGACCAGGGTCACCGTCACGCAGACCCGCACGCCCTCGCCGGTCCCGCCGTCCCCGCCCCCGGCGGCGCGCAGCGGGCGGCTGCCGGTCGAGCCGTGGACGTACAGGCGGTCGCCGACCCGGGCGTACACGGTGGGCAGCACCACCGGGGCGCCGTCCGCCACGAAGCCCAGGTGGCAGACGAAGCCCTCGTCCAGGACGGCCCGGACCGCCTCCCGCTCCCAGGTGGCGCGGTCGCGGTACCGGGTCGGGGTCGTGCGCGGGGTGCGCGCGTACTCCCCGGCCTCCCCGGCCTCCCCGGCCTCCCCCGCCCCTCCGGCCGTCCCGGTCCCGTCCGCGTCCGTGTGCGCCGACATGACAGCCCCTCTGCACTAGTGCATACTCTGCTTTGTGCTAGGAGATTATCGGATCCGTGGCCGCCGTGCCACGGAGATCGCAGCCGACGTCGAGCGCGCGGTCGGCTCCGGTGAGCTGGCGCCCGGCCAGGCCCTGCCGCCGCTGCGCGACCTCGCCGCCGGCCTCGGCGTCAACCCCAACACCGTCGCCGCCGCCTACCGCCTGCTGCGCGACCGCGGCGTCATCGAGACCGCCGGGCGGCGCGGCAGCCGCATCCGGCCCCGGCCCGCCGTGGCCCCCCGCGACCAGATCCGGGTCGAGGTGCCCCCGGGCGTCCGCGACCTGTCCACCGGCAACCCCGACACCGCCCTGCTGCCCCCGCTCGCCCCGGCCCTCGCGGCCGCGGCCGCCGCGCTGGACCGCGAGCCCGTCCTCTACGGCCACCCCGCCGCCGACCCCGGGCTGCTCGCCCTGGCCGCGGCCGCCTTCCGCGCCGACGGCGTGCCCGAGGGGCCGCTCGCCGTCGCCTCCGGCTCCCTCGACGCCGTCGAGCGCATCTTCACCGCCCGCCTGCGCCCCGGCGACGCCGTCGCCGTCGAGGACCCGGGCTGGGGGAGCCTGCTCGACCTCGTCCCCGCGCTCGGCCTGCGGCCCGTCCCCGTCGCCGTCGACGACGAGGGCCCGCTGCCCGACCGCGCCGCCCGCGCCCTCGCGGCGGGCGCCCGCGCCCTGGTCGTCACCAGCCGCGCCCAGAACCCCACCGGCGCCGCCCTCACCGCCGCCCGCGCCCGCGACCTGCGCGCCGTCCTGGCCCGCCACCCCGACGTCCTGCTGGTCGAGGACGACCACGGCCACGGCATCGTCGACCAGCCGTACCGGCCCCTCGCCGCCGCGCCGGACGGGCGGCCGACGGTCCGCCACTGGGCGGTGGTCCGCTCGGCGGCCAAGGCGTACGGACCGGACCTGCGCCTCGCCGTCGCCGCCGGCGACACCGACACCGTGGACCGGGTGCTCGGCCGCCAGCGGCTCGGCGCCGGCTGGGTCAGCCACCTGCTCCAGCGCACCGTCGCCGAGCTGTGGCGCACCGACGCCGCCCCCGCCGCCCGCAACGCCGCCGCCTACCGCGAGCGGCGCGACGCCCTGCTGGCCGCGCTCGCCGCGCACGGGGTCGCCGCGCACGGCGCCGGCGGGCTCAACGTGTGGGTGCCGGTCCGGGACGAGGCCGCCGCCGTCGCCGGCCTCCTCCAGCGGGGCTGGGCCGCCGCGCCCGGGGCCCGCTTCCGGCTGGAGTCGCCGCCCGGGATCCGGCTCACCGTCTCGCCCCTGACGCTCCACGAGGTCCCCGCCCTCGCCGCCGACACCGCCGCCGCCCTCGGCCGCGGCGCCGCCTCCGGCCGCCCGGTCTGAGGCGCCCCGCCCCGACCGGCCCGCTCCTGCCCGTACCGTCCCGTGGCGGCCCGGCCCGACCGGCACCGGCGGTCGGGACGGTACCGGTCCGCCCGGCCCGCCGCCCGCCGCCCGCCCGGACGGTCCGCCCCGGCGCCCCTGCCCGTTCCCCCGCCCCGGGCGTGTCGGCCCTGCCCAGGCGTGTCCGGACGCCGCGAGGGGTATCCGCCGGGCATGCAGAGGATCAGCGAGTTCGACCGGCGGCTGTTCGAGCGCGTCGCCGCCGCCCGCCTGCGCGGCGCCCACCCCGTCCTGCCCCGTCTCAGCCGCGCCGCCGACCACGGCGTGCTGTGGATGGGCGCGGCCGCGGCCCTCGGCGTCGTCGGCACCCGCAGCGCCCGGCGCGCCGCCCTGCGCGGCATCGGCTCCCTCGCGGTCGCCTCGCTGGCCACCAACACCGCCGCCAAGTGGGCGGCCCGCCGCACCCGGCCCGGCATCGGGCCGGTCCCGCTGATGCGGCGCCTGTCCCGGCAGCCGCTCAGCAGCTCCTTCCCCTCCGGCCACTCCGCCTCGGCCGTCGCCTTCGCCACCGCCGTCGCCCTGGAGGCCCCCCGCTACGGCGCGGTCCTGGCCCCGGTCGCGGCCGCCGTCGCCGCCTCCCGCGTGTACGTCGGCGTCCACTACCCCGGCGACGTGCTGGCGGGCTGCGCCCTCGGCATGGGCGCCGCCGCCCTCACCACCCGCTGGTGGCCGCTGCGCCCCGAGTCGCCCGCCGAGGCCCGGGTGCGGACCTCCGCGCCCGCCCTGCCCGGCGGCGAGGGCCTGGTCGCGGTGGTCAACGACCGGGCCGGCCTCGGCACGTCCGACCCGGCCGCGGACCTCCCCGCCCGGCTGCGGGCCCTGCTGCCCGCCGCGGAGATCGTGCCGTGCGGGCCCGACGACGACCTGGCCGAACTGCTGGAGAAGGCCGCCCGCCGCGCCGCCGAGCTGGGCGGCGCGCTCGGGGTGTGCGGCGGCGACGGCAGCGTCAACGCCGCCGCCGTGACCGCGGCCCGCGCCGGGCTGCCGCTCGCGGTCTTCCCCGGCGGCACCCTCAACCACTTCGCGCTGGACCTCGGCATCGACGGCCTGCAGGCGTGCGCCGACGCGGTGTGCGCGGGCGAGGCCGTCAGCGTCGACCTCGGCCTGGTGCGCGCCGCGGGGCCGGACGGCGGTCCGGAGACCGAGCGGGCGCGCTTCCTCAACACCTTCAGCATCGGCGTCTACCCCGACCTGGTCCGCGCCCGCGAGCAGCTGGAGAACCGCCTCGGCAAGTGGCCGGCCGTCGCCGTCGGGCTGGTGCGGGTGCTGCGGACCGCCGAGCCGCTGCGGGTCGAGGTCAACGGCAGCCCGCGCCGCCTGTGGCTCCTCTTCGCCGGCAACGGCGTGTACCGGCCCGACGGCTTCGCCCCCACCTACCGCGACCGGCTCGACGACGGGCTGCTCGACATCCGGACGGTGGACGGCAGCACGCCCTTCGCCCGGACCCGGCTCATCGCCGCCGTCCTCACCGGCACCCTGGGACGCTCCCGGGTGTACGGGGCCGCCCGCCTGCACCGCCTGCGGCTCTCCGGACTGGAGGACGTGGGGCACATGGCGTTCGACGGCGAGGTGGCGCCCGCCCCCGACGCGCTGCTGCTCGACAAGCAGCGGCAGGCGCTCACCGTCTACCGCCCCGCCGACTGACCGGCGGCCCCGGCGGCGGCCGGCCCCGCCCGGGCCGGCCGCCGCCGTGCGCGGTCAGGACCGCACCGCGCCCCGCAGGATCTTGCCCTCGGTGGAGAGCAGCCCCTTGCGCTGGTCGAAGCGCCTCGTCCGGGCGAACATCAGGTACAGGTACTTGGGGTTCTCCGCGAACCAGTACCCGGGCGTCAGGTCGCCCAGCCGCACCGGGGACGTCGTCACGTCGGCCGCCACCGTGTACCCGCCGGGCACCCGCAGGTGGTCGCGCAGGCCCTTGAAGTACCGGTACGCCGTGCGCTTGTAGGACGCGTCGCCCGTGAGCCGCCACAGGTCGAAGGAGGAGTTGACGTACTCCGGCCGCAGGTCGTTGCGCGCCGACAGGATGGTCCCCTCCCCGAAGTCGACGGCCTCGGGCAGCACCGGGTGCCGGTCCAGCAGCATCGTCCAGGACTTGTAGTAGTCCTCGCCCGCGGCGCGGTCCCCGCCCTTGCCGAGCAGCCCGGCGTAGAAGGCGCCGAGCTCCGACTGGCTGCGGCCGACGACCTCGCCGGTCTCCTGGTCGACCTGGGCGAACCACAGCCGCCCGTCGCTCCGCTCGCCCTGCGCCCGCAGCACCGCGTCGGTCAGCAGCCGGTACCAGTCGCGCAGCTCGCGGTCGCCGAAGAGCTCGCCGCCCGCCCACAGGTACTCGTAGAAGGAGTCCACCGGCGGGTTGGGCACGCTGGAGGTGGTGTCCGTCCAGCGCCCGCTCTCGGTGTCGATGCTGGTGCCGAGCAGGTCGAGCGAGGAGCGGCGGTCGAGCACCGCCCGGTAGGCGCGCTTGGCCGCGTCGAAGTAGCGCCGGTCGCCGGTGAGCTGCGACAGCACGCCGAACTCCAGGATGTTGCTGCCCACCTCCGCCAGCGGCGGGTTGGTGCCCGACACCGCGCCCGTGCGCAGGTTGACCCGGGTGTACGGGATGCCCGTCGGGGACGCCGTGAACGCGGGGAGCAGCCGGTCCGCCAGTTCGCGGCAGCGGGCCAGCAGCTTGGGGCGGCCGGTGCACAGGTGGCCCGAGAGCAGGCCGCCGACCAGGCGGATCACCGCCTCGAAGACGTGGATGTCGCCGTCCTGCGCCGGGTCGAAGTGCTTCTCGATCCAGTCGGCGGCCCGTTTCACCTCGTGGTCCAGCTCCATGACCCACAGGGTGTCCAGGGCCTCGACGATGGACAGGCCGAAGGTGCGGCCGGGCAGGTAGAAGTCGTTGTGCCCGGCGGACAGGGGGCGCACCTCGTCGCGGCCCCAGGCGCTGCGCTTGTACCCCTCCCAGCTGTGCACGAACTCGGCGCGCACCTGCCGGGCGACCTCCGCGTCCGAGGGCAGGGCGCGCAGGCCGTCGGCTGCGGCGGCGGGCGGGGGCGCCGCGGCGGAGGCCCGGCGCGCCGGCAGGAGGGAGGCCACGGAGGCGGCCGCGCCGGCGCCCAGGACGGCACGGCGGGGCAGCCGCGCGCGGAGCGCGGCGGGGGAGAGCGATCGCATGGTTGTGGGACGCTACCGCCGCCCCGCGCCCGCGCCGGGACCCGCCGGTGCGGCGCGGCGGCGCCCCCGGGGCCCGGGACCGGTCTCCCACCGGGCCTCCGGGCCGTCCGGCCCCGCCGCGGGACCACTCCCACGGGTGACCCGGCCGTGGTGCAGCCGGCGTCACCCGGAGGGGTGCACCCGGCCGCCGTACGGGGACCCGCCGCCCGCGGGGCCGCGCTCCTCCGCGTCCCCGGCCGCGGCGCCGCCGTCCTCCGGGACCCTGTCCGCGGCGCCGCCCGGGGACTGCGGGCGGGCCGACGGCAGCGCCACCCGGAACGCGGTGCGGCCCGGACGGCTCTCCACGGACACCGAGCCCCCGTGCGCCTCCGCCACGGCCCGGACGATCGCCAGCCCCAGCCCGGTGCTGCCGGTGGCACGGGAACGCCCGCGGTCCCCGCGCACGAACCGGCCGAAGACCGCGTCGCCCAGCCCCGGCGGCAGGCCGGGGCCGTCGTCGGTGACGGTCAGCACCACCGGGCCGCCCGGCACGGCCGCCGGGTCCACGCGCAGCGTCACCGTGGTGCCCTCCGGGGTGTGCGTGCGGGCGTTGGCCAGCAGGTTGCCGACGACCTGCTGCAGCCGGTGGGAGTCGCCGGGCACCGACACGGGCTCCTCGGGCAGCTCCAGCCGCCAGCGGTGGCCGGACCCGGCGGACCCCGCCCCGGCGGCCCGGACGCCCGCGGCCTGCACGCCCGCGGCCTGCACGTCGGCGGCCCGGGCGTCGGCGGTGCAGTCCAGCGCCAGCCGGGTCAGGTCGACCTGCTCGCGGGCGAGCGGGCGGCCCGCGTCGAGCCGGGCGAGCAGCAGCAGGTCCTCCACGATCGCGCCCATCCGCAGCGACTCGGCCTGGACGCGCTCCAGCGCGTGGCGCACCTCCGGCGGCACCGGGCCCGGGTGCCGCAGCGCCAGCTC
Organism: Streptomyces sp. NPDC001380; assembly: GCF_042895785.1. Lineage (NCBI taxonomy): Bacteria > Bacillati > Actinomycetota > Actinomycetes > Kitasatosporales > Streptomycetaceae > Streptomyces > Streptomyces sp. NPDC001380. The sequence goes on from NZ_JBIAWP010000008.1 coordinate 42,050, forward strand.
CGCGTGGCCCCGCACGGCCGCGACCGGGGTGCGCAGCTCGTGGCTGGCGTCCGCGGCGAAGGCCCGCAGCCGCTCCTCCACGGCGTGCCGCTGGGCGAGGGAGTCCTCGACGTGCCCGAGCATCCGGTTGAGGGAGGCGCCGACCCGGCCGACCTCGGTCCGCGGGTCGGCGTACGGCACCCGCTCGGACAGGGCGACCCGCCCGCTGGCCAGCGGCAGCTCGCCCACCCGCTGCGCCGTGTCGGCGACCCGCCGCAGCGGCCGCAGCGACAGCCGCACCCACGCCGCGCCCGCCGATCCGGCGACCACCAGCGCGACGGCGAAGACCACGGCCTCCACCGCGGCCAGCCGGTGCACGGTCTGCTCCACCGGCGCCAGCGGCAGGCCGGTGACCAGGACGTCCCCGTCGCGTCCGGGCACCGCGCGCATCCGGTACGGCGGCAGGGAGGCGAGGTGCACGGTCCGGGCGCGGCCGTCGGCGGGCAGCGCGGCCAGGGCGGCGCGGTCCCGCCCGGCGAGGGGGACCGCGTCGTCGGTCCCGGCCGCCGAGTCGTCGCCGTCGCCGTCGACCACCCCGGCCCGGGTGACCCGCCCGCCGACCAGGCGGGCGCCGAAGGTGCCGTCGGCCTGCCCCCGGGTGTCGCCGCCCTGCCCCGGGCGCTCGTCGTCGTGCTCCAGGCTGGCCGCGTACCGGCCGCCGGTGTCCGCCAGCTGCTGGTCCAGCCGGTCCACCAGGAACCGGCCGAGCGCCGCCGTGGTCGCCAGGCCCACACCGGCGCAGGTGACGGCCAGCAGCACCACCAGCCCCGCGATCAGCCGGGCCCGCAGGGTGCGCGGCACCAGCCGCCGCAGGCCGCGCGGGCCGACGGCCGCCCGCCCGTCCGCCGCGGCTCCCGCCCGTCCGCCGGTCACTGGGCCTGCTTGAGGACGTACCCGGCGCCCCGCACCGTGTGGATCAGCGGCGCACGCCCGGCGTCGATCTTCTTGCGCAGGTAGCTGATGTACAGCTCCACCACGTGGGCCTGGCCGCCGAAGTCGTACGACCACACGTGGTCCAGGATCTGCGCCTTGCTCAGCACCCGGCGCGGGTTGCGCATCAGGTAGCGGAGCAGGGCGAACTCGGTGGGGCTGAGCTCCACCGCCTCGCCGCCCCGGGACACCTCGCGCGCCTCCTCGTCCATCACGAGGTCGCCCACCACCAGGCACCCCTCGCCGCGGACCGGCCCCGCGCCCCGGCCCGGCGCGGGCGCGCCCGCCCGGGACATGCCCGCCCGGCGCAGCAGGCCCCGCAGCCGGGCCACGACCTCCTCCAGGCTGAACGGCTTGGTCACGTAGTCGTCGCCGCCGGCCGTGATGCCCGCGATCCGGTCCTCCACGGCGTCGCGCGCGGTGAGGAAGAGCACGCACACCTCCGGCTGCGCCGCCCGGATGCGGCGCAGCACCTCCAGGCCGTCGACGTCGGGCAGCATCACGTCCAGCACGACGGCGTCCGGGCGGAACTCCAGGGCCCGCGCCACCGCCGCGGCGCCGTTCGCTGCGCCCCGGACCTCCCAGCCCTCGTAGCGCAGCGCCCCGCACAGCACGTCCACCAGGTCGGGCTCGTCGTCCACGACCAGGACCCGCACGGGGCCGCCGCCGTCCTGCGCGGCCGCCGCCGGCGCGGTGGCTGCTGCTGCGGTCTGCTCGTCCATCGTCCCCGTCCGGTCCGCCGTCAGGTGCCCCGGCACCCGTGCTCCTCCCGACAGTGTCACGCCTTCCTCTGAGAACCCTATGAGAACCCTGGGGGGATCCGAAGGCCCCGGACGCCCTCCGCGCCGCTCCGACCTGCGGGTTCGCCGTCCGGGGGCGGTCGGGGGCCGCAGGGCTCAGAGGGAACGCAGAGGGAGCGGTGCCAGGGTTGCGGCGTACCGGCCCCCACGCCGGCCCCGGCGAAGGAGGAACCCCATGGCGACTGTCACGGACGGACGCACCCGCACCGGCGGCCCCCCGGCACACCGCCGTCCCGCCGCACCCGGGAGCCCCGCCCTGCCCCCGGGCGTGCTCCCTGCGGCGGTCCTGGCCCTGGTGTGGGCCGGCGCCGCCGGCGTCCTCGCCCTGTGGTGGACCGGCACCCCCGCCGTCCCCGGCACCGGCGCCTGGCTCACCGGGGCTGGCCGCATCACCGGCCTGCTCGCCGGCTACGCCGCCCCGCTGCTGGTGCTGCTCATGGCCCGGCTGCCGCTCCTGGAGCGCGGCGTGGGCGCCGACCGGCTCGCCCGCTGGCACGCCATGGGCGGCCGGTACATGATCAGCCTGGTCGCGGCCCACGTGGTGCTGACGATCTGGGGCTACGCGCTCACCAACCGCCACGGCGTCGCCGGCGAGACCGTCGACATCGTGCTCCACTACCCGGAGATGCTGAAGGCGACCGCCGCCACCCTGCTGCTGTTCGGCACCGCCGCCGTCTCGGCCCGCGCCGCCCGCCGCAGGCTCGGCTACGAGGTCTGGTACTACCTCCACCTGGCCACCTACGCCGCCGTCGCCCTCGGCTTCGCCCACCAGCTCGCCAACGGCGCCGACTTCGTGTCCAGCGCCCCCGCCCGCGCCGCCTGGTACGGGCTCTACCTCGGCACGGCCGCGCTGCTCGGCTGGTACCGGCTGCTCGTGCCGTTCCGGCTGGACCGCCGCCACCGGCTGCGGGTCGCCGAGGTGCGCCCCGAGGGGCCGGGCACGGTCTCGGTCTTCCTCACCGGCCGGCACCTGGAGGAGCTGCGGGCCGAGCCCGGGCAGTTCTTCCGCCTGCAGTTCCTCGCGCCGGGCCTGCGCTGGGCCGCCAACCCGTACTCGCTCTCCGCGCCCGTCCACCCGCGGTACCTGCGGTTCACGGTCAAGGACCTCGGCGGCCACAGCCGGGCCGCCGCCCGGCTCCGGCCCGGCACCCGGGTCCGCGCCGAGGGCCCGTACGGCGCCTTCACCGCCGCCCGCCGCCGCTCGCGCAAGGTGCTGCTGCTGGGCGCCGGCGTCGGCATCACCCCGCTGCGCGCCCTCTTCGAGACCCTGCCGGCCGCGCCCGGCGACCTCACCCTCGTCTACCGGGCGAGCCGCGCCGAGGACCTGCTCTTCCGCGGCGAACTGGAGGCGATCGCGGCGGGCCGCGGCGCCGCCCGGCACTACCTGGTGGGCCGGCGGGCCGAGGTCGGCGAGCCGCTCAACCCGGACACGCTGCGCCGCCTGGTGCCCGACCTGGCCGCCCACGACGTCTACCTCTGCGGCCCCGACGCCATGGCGGAGACCGCGGTCCGGGCCCTGCGGGCGGCAGGGGTGCGGCGGAGCCGGATCCACCACGAGTCCTTCGCCCTCTGAGGCCGGAGGCCGGCCCGCCCGTCCCGATCCGCCCGACCCACCCGACCTGCGCGACCCACCCGACCTGCGCGATCCGCCCGACCCCGCGCGATCCGCCCGACCCGATCCGATCCCGGACAACGAGGAGCCCGCCGTGCGCCGAGCCGTCATCACCAGCGCAGCCACCGTCTCCGGAGTGGTGCTGCTGCTCTCCCTCAAGCCCCACGGGCAGTCCACCGCCGGAGCGCCCATCTCGACCGGCGCGGGGGGCGGCACGTCCACCGCGTCCGGCGGGACCGCCGCAGGGGGCGACGACCAGGGCGGCGCCGACGGCGGGACCGACGACGGCGGCACCACCGGGTCCACCGGCTCGTCGGGCACGTCCGGCACGTCGGGCTCGTCGAACCCGTCCGGCTCGTCCGGTACGGCGCCCGGCACCGCCCGCACCGTGACCGGCGACGCCGCCGACACCCGCTACGGGCCGGTCCAGGTGAAGGTCAGCGTCCAGGGGAAGAAGATCACCGACATCTCGGTGGTGCAGTACCCCAACGAGGACCACCGGGACCAGGAGATCAACGGCTACGCCCTGCCGATCCTCAACCAGGAGGCCCTCAGCGCCCAGAGCGCCCGGATCGACGCCGTCTCCGGCGCCACCTACACCAGCGACGGCTACACCCGCTCCCTGCAGAGCGCGCTCGACAGGGCGGGCCTGTGACCGCCGCCGCGCCGGCCGGCGCCACCCCGGAAGGCCCTGCGGCCACCGGTCCCGCAGCCGTCGACCCCTCGACCACCGCCCCTGCGGCCGTCGACCCCGCCGCGCCCCCGCTGCGCCACGTCGAGCACGCCATGGGCACCGTCTTCTCCTTCGACGTCCGCGACGCGGGCCGCGGCCGACGCCGGGCCGCCGTCGAGGACGCCCTGCGCGGGGCGGTCGCCTGGCTGCACCGGGTGGACGCCGTCTTCTCCCCCTACCGGGAGGACAGCCAGATCAGCCGCCTCGACCGCGGCGAGACCGCCCTGGAGGAGTGCGACCCCGACGTCGCCCTGGTCCTGGAGTGGTGCGAGGAGGCGTCCCGGGAGACCGGCGGCTGGTTCACCGCCCGCCCCGCCGGGCGCCTGGACCCCTGCGGCCTCGTCAAGGGCTGGGCCGTGGAGCAGGCCGCCCGGCTGCTGCGCGAGGCGGGCTCGCGGAGCCACAGCGTCACCGGCGGCGGCGACGTGCAGACCACCGGCGGCCCGGCGCCCGGCCGGCCGTGGCGGATCGGCGTCGCCCACCCCCTGCTGCCGGGGCGGCTGGCCGCGGTGGTCTCCGGGTACGGCATCGCGGTCGCCACCTCGGGCACCGCCGAGCGCGGCGCCCACATCACCGACCCGCACACCGGCCGCCCCGCCACCGCGCTCGCCTCGGTCACCGTGGTCGGCACGGGCCTCACCGAGGCCGACACCTGGGCGACCGCGGCCTTCGCCATGGGTCCCGCCTGCGTGGCGCGGCTGGAGGCCCGCGGGGGACTGGAGGCGCTGGCGGTCCTGCCCGACGGCGCCCTGCGCCGCACCTCCGGCTTCCCCGACGCGCCCGAGGCACCCGACGCGCCGCGGGCCGCCCCCGCCCGGGCCTCCGCGGACCCGGGCGAGTGGCGGCCCGCCGTGCCGTCAGCCCTTGGCCAGCAGTGACCGGGTGTGCTCCCGGACCTGCTCCGGGGTCAGGTACGCGTCGGTGTACTCGAAGTCCCGCAACGCGGCCGGGCGCCGCGCGAGGAAGCCGGTCCGTACGAAGTCGTCGCCGGCCGTGGCGTTGAGCGTCCAGTTGGTCGACACCCTGACCTTGGCGACGTTCGTCCGCAGCGCCATGAGGTGGTAGCCGCGGGCGACCACCTGGGCGGGCAGGCCGTGCAGCTCCACGCCGAGCGGGCGGGAGACCGCGTCCATGCCGCCGAGGTCCACCACGAGGCCCAGGTCCTTGTGCCGGTAGGGCTTCAGCGGCTGGTTGCGCAGCGCCGCCACCACGTTGCCGGCGACCGCCTTGCCCTGCCGCATGCCGTGCTGGGCGGTGGGCGGGCACACCGCGCCGTCGCCCGTCTCCAGGTCGGGCACCGCCGCCGCGTCGCCGAGCGCGAAGACGCCCTCCACGCCGGGCAGCCGCATCTCGGCGGTGACCGCCAGGCGGCCCTTGACCGTCTCGGCGCCGAGGGTGGCGATCAGCGGGCTGGCGGCGACGCCGGCGGTCCAGATGAGGGTGCGGCTGGGGACGAGCCGCCCGTCGGTGAACTTCACGCTGTCCTCGCCGACCTCGGCGACGGACACCCCCAGCGACACCTCGATGCCGCGCCGCTGCAGGATCTCCAGCGCGGTGCGGCCCAGCTTGTCGCCGAGCTCGGGCATGAGCCGGGGCGCGATGTCGATGAGGTGCCACTTGATCAGCCGGGGGTCCAGCCGCGGGTACCGCTTGGCGGCGGCCGTGGTGAGCCGCTGCAGGCAGGCGGCGGTCTCGGTGCCCGCGTAGCCGCCGCCGACCACCACGAACTGCAGCCGGGACTCCCGCTCGGCCCGGTCCGCCGTCGCCGAGGCCAGGTCCAGCTGGGAGATCACGTGGTCGCGGATGTACGCGGCCTCGGCGAGCGTCTTCACGCCCCGCGCGTACTGGTTCAGGCCCGGGATGTCGAAGGTGCGGGTGATGCTGCCGGGGGCCAGCACGATGTAGTCGTACTTCTTGACGACCACCTTGTCGGTGATCGTGCGGATCACGCACATCTTGGCCTGGGTGTCCACGCCGATCGCGCCGCCGGGGATGATGTTGGTCCGCCGCAGGACGCGCCGCAGCGACACGGCGACGGACTGCGGGGTGAGCACGCCGGCCGCCACCTGGGGCAGCAGCGGCAGGTACAGCTGGTAGCTGAAGGGCGTGACGAGTGCGATCTCCGCCTCGGCCGGGGCGAGCTTGCGCTCCAGCCGCCGGGCGCACTCGACTCCGGCGAAGCCGCCGCCCACCACCAGGATCCGGGGTCGTTCCATCAGGCATCCCTCACAGCGCTGGTCTCGTCACTGCCGCCGGTGTCCCCGTGCGGCGGCACCGTCGCCGCCTGCGGCCACAGTGGCACGGCGCCGAAGGCCCCGCCACCGGTCCGCACGGCCTCGTCCCTGCTCCTCACCGGCCCGCAGCGGATCATGCGCGGCGGACGGGTGCGGCCGGTGCCGCGGACCGCGGATTCCCGGCGGCCGTCCGGCGGTGGGTAGGGTGTGCGGGTGCTTCCCGAGGTGACGGCGGTCCGGTACGTGACGCCACTGCGTGAGGGCGGGTCGATGCCGGGCCTCGTCGAGGGCGACGACCACCGGGTGTGGGTCGCCAAGTGGGTCGGCGCCGCCCAGGGCCGCAAGGCGCTGGTGGCCGAGGTGCTGGCGGGGGAGATCGGCCGGCGGCTGGGCCTGCGGGTGCCCGAGCTGCGGCGCCTGCACCTCGACCCGGTCCTCGCCCGCAGCGAGCCCGACCAGCAGGTGCAGGACCAGCTGCGCGCCAGCGGCGGCCTCAACCTGGGCATGGCCTTCGTCTCCGGCGCGCTCGGCTTCGACCCGCTCTGCTTCGAGGTGGACCCGCGGGAGGCCGGGCGGATCGTCTGGTTCGACGCGCTGGTGGGCAACGTGGACCGCTCCTGGCGCAACCCCAACCTGCTCGTCGACGGCGGCGGCCTGTGGCTCGTCGACCACGGCGCCTGCCTGATCTTCCACCACCACTGGCCCGGGGCCCCGGCCTGGACCCGCCGCCCGTTCGACGCGGGCGACCACGCGCTCCTCCGCTTCGGGCCCGACGTCGCCGCCGCCGACCGGGAGCTCGGGCCCCTGGTCACCGACGACCTGCTGCTGGAGGCCGCCGCACTCGTCCCCGACGAGTGGCTGGCGGACGAGCCCGGCTTCGACTGCCCGGACGCGGTCCGCGAGGCGTACGCCGCGCAGCTCGCCGCCCGTGCGGCCGGGCCCCGCGACTGGCTCCCGGAGGTGCCCGCATGACCGCCGACCGCCCCGCCCCGGCACCCGGCCCGGCGTCCGGCCCGGCGTCCGCCCCGGCACCCGGCGGCCCGGACCCGGTGCTCCACGACTACGAGTACGCCGTGCTCCGCGCCGTGCCCCGGGTCGAGCGCGGCGAGTGCGTCAACGTGGGCGTCCTCCTCTACTGCCGCGTCCCCGGCTTCGTCGGCGCGCTGACCCACCTGGACGAGGCGCGGCTGCTGGCCCTGGACCCGCACGCCGACACCGAGGGCGTCCGGCGGGTGCTGCGCGGGGTGGAGGGGGTCTGCCTGGGCGGCGGGCACGCCGGACAGGCCGCGGCCGACAGCCCCGGGCAGCGGTTCCGCTGGCTGACGGCGCCGCGCAGCACCGTCGTGCAGCCGGGGCCGGTCCACACGGGCCTCACCGCCGACCCGGCTGCCGAACTGGAGCGGCTCGCGGACCTCCTGGTCCGCTGAGGCAGTCCTCCTGGTCCGCTGAGGCGGCCCTCCTGGTCCGCCGGAGCCGGCCTCCCGGTGCGGCCCAGGACACCCCGCTGTCTCCGGGGTGGCCCGCGTGTGCCGCCGCGCCGCCGCGTCCCGCGTCAGCCCGTGACCAGGACCAGCGGCAGGGTCCCGCAGCGCCGCAGCTCCAGCCCGCCCTGGCGGTGGGCGCCGGTCCCCGGCACCGCCGCCGGGTCCACGCCCCGCAGCAGCGAGCCGGCGACGTGCCGGGCGGTGTTGGAGGCGGCGATCCGCCCGCGGGCGTTGACCAGGCAGGCGGGGGCCGGCAGCCGCCGCAGGACGGGCCGCACCGCCGCCTCGAAGTGCCGCAGGTAGACGTCGGCCGCCGCGATCCCGGCGAACTCCCCGCCGACGGTGACCGGCGCGGCCAGGGTGAGGCTGTACTCGTCCGAGCAGAGGTAGTCGACGTACGGGCCGGAGACGGCGCGCTGCCCGGTGGTGCGGGGGATCGCGAACCAGTCCCAGTGGGTGTAGTCGGCGTACGCGGAGCGGTCGGGGTCCAGGTGCAGGCGCAGCGGCCGCGGGGCGCCGTCCGGGCCGGGCTGCCACCACTCCAGCCAGGCGGGGGCGTCGGCGAGGCTGCCGGGCTCGGCGACGAAGCCCGCGCCGGAGATCAGGGGGGCGTGCTCCGCGAGCTGCCGCAGCAGCAGCGGGCGCAGTGCGGCCAGGTCGGCGGTGGAGGGGGCGGCGCCGGCGGCACGGGCGCCGCCCACGATGCGCTCCGCCGCCTCCCGGGTCCGTTCGACGGCGGCGAAGACCCGCTCCAGGGTGTCCCGGACCCGTGCCACCGCCTCCTCGGCCGTGGCGGCCGCCGCTCCCGGGTCCGCCGCGGCCGCCGGGGCGGCGGGGCCCGCGGGGGTGCGGCCCGGTCCGCCGCGGGCCGTGGTGCGGGCCGCGGTGCGGGGGGAGGCGGGGGAGTGCTGGACGGTCACGGGGCCTGCCTGGGTCGGGGTGCCGCGGCCGCGGGGGCGGGCGGTGTCGGGCGCCCGGCCGGTGCCCCGGGAGGGGGCTCAGTCGGGCAGGTGCAGCCGGAGGTCGACCAGGCGGTCCACGGCGGCCCGCACGTGCTCCTCGGCGAGGGCGCGGGCCCCCTGCCCGTCCCCGGCCTCGACGGCCGCCAGCAGGGAGCGGTGCTGCCGAACCGCCGCCCCTGCCAGATCGTCCTCCGAAAGTGCGAGACAGAGTAGCGCTCCGGACTCCGTCTGGAAACGGATCTCCTCCCGGGTCAGCCGGGGCGACTGCGCGGCGGCCGCGACCTCCACGTGCAGCCGCCGGTCGGCCCGGGCCAGCGCGGCCGCGTCGCCCGCCGCCGCGGCGAACTCCTCCTCCAACCGGCGCAGCCGGGCCAGGCCGTCCTCGTCGGTGCGGCAGGCGGCCAGCAGGGAGGCGGCGCCGGAGACCGCGGCGTGGTGGTCGCCCAGGTCCCGCAGCTCCTCGACCCCGTACTCGGCCAGGCGCGCGCGGAGCCGCTCGGCGGGCGGGCCGGAGGGCGCGGTGACGAAGCTGCCGCCGCCCCGGCCGCGGCGGGTCTCCAGCAGCCCCTGCTCCCGCAGCACCACCAGCGCCCCGCGCAGGGTCACGGTGGAGACGCCGAGGCGGGCGGCGAGGTCGGCCTCGCCGGGCAGCTGCTCGCCGTCGGCGAGCAGGCCCAGCTCGATGGCGTCGCCGAGGCGGCGGGCGACGGCGCCGACGCGCGCCTGGTTCTGCACGGGGGCGAAGACGCCGAGGTGGGCGCCGCCCGAGAGTCGTTCCAACCTCCGCCGTCCTTCTGACCGTTCCGCGCTGGCCCCGTACGCACGGATGTCCGTGTCCACTCTCCCACTTGGCCGAAGCTTTACCCGGCCCGGGTCTTGTCCTTTGAAATATAATTCCATAGGTTTTCGCCCACACCCCTACGGCGAGGAGGAACCGCACCATGCCGGCGCAGCCGACCAGCGACACCCCGGCCATCGCACTGCGCGGACTGCGCAAGTCGTACGACCGGGTCGAGGCGGTCCGCGGCGTCGACCTGGAGGTCGCCGACGGCGAGTTCTTCGCCATGCTCGGCCCCTCGGGCTCGGGCAAGACCACCGTGCTCCGCATGATCGCGGGCTTCGAGGCCCCCACCGCGGGCACCGTGGAGCTCGCCGGACGCGACGTCACCCGCCTCGCCCCCTTCGAGCGCGACGTCCACACGGTCTTCCAGGACTACGCCCTCTTCCCGCACATGACGGTCGAGCAGAACGTCGCCTACGGCCTCAAGGTCCGCCGCGTCCCCCGGGCCGAGCGGGCCGAGCGCGCCCGCGAGGCGCTGCGCGGCGTCCGCCTGGAGGGCTTCGGCGACCGGCGCCCCGGGCAGCTCTCCGGCGGCCAGCGCCAGCGCGTGGCCCTCGCCCGCGCCCTGGTCACCCGCCCCCGGGTGCTGCTGCTGGACGAGCCGCTGGGCGCCCTCGACCTCAAGCTCCGCGAGCAGATGCAGGGCGAGCTCAAGGAGATCCAGCGCGCCGCCGGGATCACCTTCGTCCTGGTCACCCACGACCAGCAGGAGGCGCTGACCCTCAGCGACCGGATCGCCGTCTTCAACGCCGGCCGCATCGAGCAGGTCGCCACCCCGGCCGAGCTCTACGAGCGGCCCGCCACCGCCTTCGCCGCCTCCTTCGTGGGCACCTCCAACCTGCTCGACGGCGACGCCGCCGAGCAGGTGCTGGGGGAGCGGGGGACCTTCAGCGTCCGGCCCGAGAAGATCCGCGTCCTCACCGGCGAGGACGCCGCGCAGCCCGGCGGCGGGGACGGCGGGGACGGCGACGCGAAGCTCTGCCGGGCGGCCGGCCGGATCGCCGAGGCGGTCTACCTCGGCGAGACCACCCGCCTGGTCGTCGACCTCGACGCGGGCGGCCGCCTCACCGCGCTGCGCCAGAACCTCGACGCCTCCGCCACCGACTCCGCCGCCCTGCGCGGTGCCCGGGCCCTGCTCGTCTGGGACCGGCGGCACAACGTCCGGATCGGCGAGGCCGCCTGACGCACCGCCGCACGGCCGCCCCTCCCCGCACCGCCCGCACACCCCCGTCCCCGTCGCCTCCGAACGGAGCCCTCCCCGTGCGCCGCACCCCCGCCCTCGCCGCCGCCCTCTGCGCCGTCGCGCTCGCCGCGACCGCCTGCTCCTCCACCGCGAAGCCGTCCGCCGCGGGCGGCGCCGGCTTCACCCCGCCCAGGCTCCAGGCCATGAAGACCCTCGGCCCCGGCGAGGGCAGGGTCAACCTCATCGCCTGGGCCGGCTACGCCGAGGACGGCTCCGACGACCCGAAGGTCGACTGGGTCCACCCCTTCGAGAAGAAGACGGGCTGCCAGGTCAGCACCAAGGTCGCCGGCACGTCCGACGAGATGGTCAACCTGATGAAGACCGGCGAGTACGACGCCGTCTCCGCCTCCGGCGACGCCTCGCTGCGCCTCATCGCCTCCGGCGACGCCGCCCCCGTCAACACCGACCTCGTCCCCAACTACAAGGACGTGTTCGCCTCCCTCAAGATGCAGAAGTGGAACTCCGTGAACGGGGTCGCCTACGGCATCCCCCACGGCTACGGCGCCAACCTGCTGATGTACCGCAAGGACAAGGTCAGCCCCGCCCCCGACTCCTGGGCCCCGGTCTTCGCCGCCGACTCCCCGTACAAGGGCAGGGTCACCGCCTACGACTCGCCGATCTACATCGCGGACGCCGCGCTCCACCTCATGAGCACCAGGCCCGAGCTGGGCATCAGGAACCCCTACGCGCTGGACTCCGAGCAGTTCGACGCCGCCGTCGCGCTGCTCCGGCAGCAGAACGCCAACATCGGCGAGTACTGGAGCGACTACCTGAAGGAGGTCTCCGCCTTCAAGTCCGGCAACTCGGTCCTCGGCACCACCTGGCAGGTCATCGCGAACACCGCGCAGGCGGAGAAGGCGCCCGTCGACGCCGTCCTGCCCAAGGAGGGCTCCACCGGCTGGTCCGACACCTGGATGGTCTCCGCCAAGGCCAAGCACCCCAACTGCGCCTACCGGTGGATGGACTGGATCGTCTCCCCCGAGGCCAACGCCCAGGTCGCCGAGTACTTCGGCGAGGCGCCCGCCAACCGCCTCGCCTGCGACCACACCGCGGACAAGTCCTTCTGCGCCACCTACCACGCTTCTGACGCCGCCTACTGGAAGCGGGTCTGGTTCTGGACCACGCCCATCCCGCAGTGCGTCGACGGCCGCAAGGACACCACCTGCGTCCCCTACGCCAAGTGGGTCCAGGCCTGGACCGGGATCAAGGGCTGAGCACCGACGTGACCGCCCTCGCCGCCTTCCTCCACCGCCACCCCCGGCTGCGCCTGGCCGGACTGCTCTCCGCGCCCACCGCCTGGCTGGTCGTCGCCTACCTGGGCTCGCTCGCCGCGCTCTTCCTCTCCGCCTTCTGGACCACCGACCCCTTCACCTCCGACGTCGTCCGGATCTGGAGCCTCGACAACCTGAGGGCGGTCGTCACCACCGACGTCTTCCGCACGGTGGCGCTGCGCAGCATCGGCGTCGCCGTGGCGGTCACCGTCATCGACGTCCTGCTCGCCCTCCCCGTCGCCTTCTACATGGCCAAGGTCGCCCGGCCCCGCCACCGCCGCCTGCTGGTGGTGGCGGTGCTCACCCCGCTGTGGGCGAGCTACCTGGTCAAGGTGTACGCGTGGCGGGCGATCCTCGCCGAGGGCGGTCCGCTGGACTGGGTGCTGCGGCCGCTGGGCCTGGGCAGTCCGGGCTTCGGCCTGCCCGCCGTGGTCGCCGTCCTCGCCTACCTGTGGCTGCCGTACATGATCCTGCCGATCCACGCCGGCCTGGAGCAGCTGCCCGACAAGCTGCTGGAGGCCTCCGCGGACCTGGGGGCCGGCGCCGGGCGGACCTTCCGCTCGGTGGTGCTGCCCATGGTGCTGCCGTCGGTGGCGGCGGGCTCGGTCTTCACCTTCTCGCTCAGCCTGGGCGACTACATCGCGGTGCAGATCGTCGGCGGCCGCACGCAGCTGATCGGCAACCTCGTGTACGCCAACATCACCCTCGACCTGCCGCTGGCGGCCGCGCTGGGGACCGTCCCCGTCGTCGTCATCCTGCTCTACCTGCTGGCCGTGCGGCGCAGCGGCGCCCTCCGCAGCCTGTGAGGCCCGTGCGGGGCCGCGGGAGCCGCGGCCCCGCACGGCCCCGACCCGGTACGGCGTCCCCCCCGACGCGCAGCCAGCCCGCCCCGTCCGTGAGGAGCCGAGCCCCCCATGAACCTCTCCCGACGCGCCCGGACCGCCCTGCGCGTCGCCGCCGCCGCCGTGCTCGCCGCCGTCTACCTGCCGCTGCTGCTGGTCCTGGTGCAGTCCTTCAACGCCGACCGGACCCTCGGCTGGCCCGTCTCCGGCCTCACCCTGCACTGGTGGTCCGACGCCTGGCACAGCGACGGCGCCCGCTCGGCGCTGTGGACCTCGGTCAAGGCGGGCCTGGGCGCCACCGCCCTCGCGCTGGTGCTGGGCACCATGGCGGCCTTCGCCGCCCAGCGGCACCGCTTCTTCGGCCGCGAGGCGCTCTCCTTCGCGCTGGTGCTGCCGATCGCCCTGCCCGGCATCGTCACCGGCGTCGCCCTCAACACCGCCTTCCGCACGGTGCTCCAGCCGCTCGGCGTCGGGCTCGGCCTGTTCACCGTGGTCGTGGGGCACGCCACCTTCTGCGTGGTGGTGGTCTACAACAACGTCGCCGCCCGGCTGCGGCGCACGGCCGCCTCGCTGGAGGAGGCGGCGATGGACCTGGGCGCCGACACCTTCCGCACCTTCCGGGACGTCACCTTCCCGATGGTGCGCTCCGCCCTGGCGGCGGGGGCGCTGCTGGCCTTCGCGCTCTCCTTCGACGAGATCGTGGTGACCACCTTCACCGCCGGGGCGGGGGTGCAGACCCTGCCGGTGTGGATCTTCTCCAACATGTCCCGGCCCAACCAGGCGCCGGTGGTCGACGTGGTGGCGGCGGTCCTGGTGGTCGCCTCGGTGGTGCCCGTCTACCTGGCGCAGCGGCTCTCCGCCGACTCCGCCTCCGGCGGCCGCCTGTGACGGGAGCCGGGCCGGGCCGGTCCCCGCCCGGCCCGCAGGGGGGCGGTCGGCCGACCGTCCCCCTACGGGATAACGGGCCCTGGCCCGGTCGTCCCATCGGGGGAATCCGCCGCCGGCCGCCGTGCGCCCCGCACCCGCCCGCGCCCGCACCTGCCAGGGTGCCGCCATGAAGCTCCGCACCCGGGCCGCCGCCGTGCTCGCGGCCCTCGCCGCCGCCCTCTGCCCCGCCGCCGCCACCGCGGCCGGCGCGCCCCCGCAGGGGTACGTCCGGCTCGACCGCCCCCAGGCCGTGGACCGGCCGGGCGGCCGGGAGGCGGTCGAGTTCTTCTGGTACGACTGCCGGCACTCGCAGCGCCTGGAGAGGCCGCTGGCGGCCTGGGCCGTCCGGCAGCCGCGCGACGTGCGGCTGCGCCGGGTGCCGGCCGTGTGGCCGGGCGGCGACCGGGTGATGACCGCCCACGCCCGGCTCTACTACACGCTGGAGAGGCTCGGCCTGGTCGACCGCCTCCAGGCCGCCGCCTTCCACGCCGTGCGCGACCTGCGCCGCGACCTCACCACGGAGGCGTCGGCGGCCGCCTGGGCGCGCGAGCAGGGCGTGGACGGCGCCCGGTTCCGCCGGGCCTACGCCTCGGCCGAGGTCCGCCGCGAGACCCGGGAGGCGCCCGCGCTGATGGCCCGCTACGCCGTGCCCGAGCTGCCCAGCGTGGTGGTCCAGGGCCGGTACCGCACCGCGCCGACCCTGGCGGGCGGCGTGGAGGGGATGGTGCCGGTGGTCGACCGCCTGGTGCGCCGGGCGGCGCCGCGCCGGTAGCTTGCGCCCGTGAAATCTTGAACCTGTCAAGTTGTCTGCCGTACCGTGGGGGCATGGCCGAGACCGCTGCCGCCCCCACCGCCGAGACCCCCACCACCACCGACCTCATGGAGGCGGTCGCCGCCGTGGGCGCCGCCTACTTCCACGACTTCGCGGCCGCCGCCGCCCGCCTCGGGCTCACCTCCGCCCAGGCCAAGGCGCTCGGCGCGGTCCAGGAGCCGGTGCCGATGCGCGCGCTCGCCGGGCGGCTGGGCTGCGACGCCTCCAACGTCACCGGCATCGTGGACCGGCTGGAGGGCCGCGGGCTCGCCGTGCGGCGTGCCGCCGAGACCGACCGCCGGGTCAAGATCGTGGTGGTCACCGACGAGGGCCGCGAGGCGCTGCACAGTATCCGGGCCGGGATGGAGCGGGCCCGGCGGGCCTTCGACTCCCTCGACGACGGCCAGCGCCGCGCCCTGCACGAACTCTGCGGCGCGCTGCTGCCGCTGCTGGCCGGCCCCGGCCAGGACTGATCCCGGCCAGGACTGATCCCGGCCGGGGCCGGCCTGCCGCCGGGGCCGTCCCGCCCGGGCCCCGCCACCCGCGGCTCCCGCCCGGGCCCCCGCGGCGTCCCGGGCGGCTCCGCGCTGACCAGGACTGTTAGGCTTGCGCAGCGTGAGCGCCAAGCCCAACATCCCCGATGTCCTGGCCGCCCGGTACGCCTCCGCGGAGCTGGCCCGCCTCTGGTCCCCCGAGCACAAGGTGGTGCTGGAGCGCCGCCTGTGGCTGGCGGTGCTGAAGGCCCAGCAGGACCTCGGCATCGAGGTCCCCGCCGACGCCGTCGCCGCCTACGAGCGCGTCGTCGACCAGGTCGACCTCGACTCCATCGCCGCCCGCGAGCGGGTCACCCGGCACGACGTCAAGGCCCGGATCGAGGAGTTCAGCGCCCTCGCCGGCCACGAGCAGATCCACAAGGGCATGACGTCCCGGGACCTCACCGAGAACGTCGAGCAGCTCCAGATCCGGCTGTCCCTGGAGCACGTCCGCGACCGCACCGTCGCCGTGCTGGTCCGCCTCGGCCGCCTCGCCGCCCAGTACTCCGAGCAGGTCATGGCCGGCCGCTCGCACAACGTCGCCGCCCAGGCCACCACGCTGGGCAAGCGGTTCGCCACCGCCGCCGACGAGCTGCTCGCCGCCTTCGCCCGCCTGGAGGACCTCCTCGGCCGCTACCCGCTGCGCGGCGTCAAGGGCCCGGTCGGCACCTCCCAGGACATGCTCGACCTCCTCGGCGGCGACACCGCCAGGCTCGACGAGCTGGAGGGCCGCGTCGCCGCCCACCTCGGCTTCGACCGGGTCCTCACCAGCGTCGGCCAGGTCTACCCGCGCTCCCTGGACTTCGACGTGCTCAGCGCGCTCGTCCAGCTCGCCGCCGCCCCCTCCAGCCTCGCCAAGACCATCCGCCTGATGGCCGGCCACGAGCTGGTCACCGAGGGCTTCAAGCCCGGCCAGGTCGGCTCCTCCGCGATGCCGCACAAGATGAACACCCGCTCCTGCGAGCGCGTCAACGGCCTCGCCGTCATCCTGCGCGGCTACGCCTCGATGACCGCGGAGCTCGGCGGCGACCAGTGGAACGAGGGCGACGTCTCCTGCTCCGTGGTCCGCCGCGTCGCCCTGCCGGACGCCTTCTTCGCCTTCGACGGCCTGCTGGAGACCTTCCTCACCGTCCTCGACGAGTTCGGCGCCTTCCCCGCCGTCATCGAGGCCGAGCTCGACCGCTACCTGCCGTTCCTGGCCACCACCAAGGTGCTCATGGGCGCGGTGCGGGCCGGCGTGGGCCGGGAGACCGCCCACGAGGTCATCAAGGAGCACGCCGTCGCCTCCGCCCTGGCCATGCGCGAGGGCGCCCGGCACAACGAGCTGCTGGACCGGCTCGCCGCCGACGGCCGCATCCCGCTGGACCGGGCCGCCCTCGACGCCCTCCTCGCCGACCGGCTCTCCTTCACCGGCGCGGCCGGCGCGCAGGTGGCCGAGGTCGCCCGCCGCGTGCAGGAGGTCGCCGACCAGTACCCGCAGGCCGCGAAGTACACCCCCGGCGCGATCCTCTGACCCGCCGCCGCGCCGCCTGACCCCCGCCGCGCCGCCCGACCCGCGGCCGCCCCGCCGGCGGCCGCGCGGTACGGACGGCCGCCGCGCCGCCTCCCCCGGACCGGGCCGCCACCCGGCCGGGGGAGCGGCGCGCCGTCCCGGCGTGCCCCGGGGCCGCCGTGGTGCTGGGATCGGGTCATGTACAGCGACGCACCCGGAGGACGGCCCGCGCAGCCGGAGGAAGCCATGCCTCCCCGGGTGGAGTTCGCCTCGGTGATGATGGTGCTGCTCGGCACCTTCCTCGTCATCGCCGCCGTCACCGAGTGGGCCGGCAGCAGCTGGCTCTCCCCGCGCGCCTTCGCCGTCTTCGGCTCCGCCCACGCCTGGTGGGGCGTCCTCGACCTGGTCCTCGCGCTGCTCGCCTTCTACGCGGCCTGGGCGCTCAACGGGCGGCAGCGTGTCACCGGCAGGCTGCTGGCGCTGGCCTTCGCCGTGGTCAGCGCCGTGCGGTGGATGTTCTTCATCCCGTCCGCGCCGGTGCTGGGCGTCCTGGTCGTGGCGATCGACGCCGTGATCGTGTGGGGCCTGACCTCCGCGCGGGAGTGGTTCGCCCAGCCGTCGGTCTGACCGGCCCGCGGGGAGCGCCGGAACGGGAGCCGGCGGTGGGGCACCGCGCGGATGCCGGGGACGCTCCCGACCCAAGGCCCGACCCGAGGCCCGGCAGCGGCCCCGACAGCGGCCCCGGCCCGGCGCAGGGTCCGCCGCGACGACGGGAACCGCGTCGGCCCCCTCGCGGCGGCCGGACCCCGGCCGGTCCGTGTTCCGACAGCTGCACCGCCGGAACCGGGACCGTCGTCCTATCCTCGGCTGATGCGCGCACACCGCACCGACCGCCCGGCCGATCTCGACGCGGTCCGCGAGTCCTACGACCGGGTGGCCGACACCTACGCCCGCATGGTGGTGACGACCGGGTTCGGCGACATCCGGCGCCATCCCTGGCTCAAGGCGGCCGTCGATGCCTTCGCCGACACCGTGAGCGGTCTCGGACCCGTTCTCGACGTCGGCTGCGGACCCGGGACGGTGACCGCCCACCTGGCCGAACGCGGACTCGACGTCTCCGGGGTGGACCTCTCCCCCCCCGCATGGTCGAGAACGCGCGCCGTCTCCATCCGCAGTGCCGCTTCGACGTCGCCTCCGCCACCGACCTCGACCTCGGTGAGGCGTCCCTCGGCGGCGTGCTCGCGTGGTGGTCCCTGTTCCACCTCCCCCGCGACGTCCTTCCTCAGGTCCTCGCCCTGTTCGCGCGCGCCCTGGAGCCGGGCGGACACTTCATCACCGCGACACACGTCGGCGACGGGGACGTGGTGCGCACCGAGGCCTACGGAGGTGTGCCCGTCCGGTGGACGACGCACCGGTGGCGGCCGGAACAGCTCGTGGACCTGATCGCGCGGGCCGGGCTGCGCCCGGTCGCCGAACTCCGGCTCCCCGCGGGCGAGCAGAGCGGGCCGGGCCTGGTCGTCATGGCCGAGCGCCCCGCCTGAGGACCGGGCGCCGGAGACGGCACAGGATCCCGTGCCGGGCCCGTCACCCGGCGCCTACCGCTGTCCTCCGTCCGGGTCCTCCCCGGGCGCCTGGCCCGCGGCCAGCTGCGCCCAGATGACCTTGCCGCCCGAGGTGTAGCGGGTGCCCCACCCCTGGGCCAGCCGGGCCACGATGAACAGGCCCCGCCCGCCCTCGTCGTTGGCGCGGGCGTGCCGCAGCCGCGGCGCGTTGTCGCTGCCGTCGAAGACCTCGCAGGTCAGCGCCCGGTCGCGGATGAGCCGCAGCCGCAGCGGCGCCGCCCCGTGGCGGACCGCGTTGGTGACCAGCTCGCTGACGACGAGCTCGGCGGCGGACGCCTCCTCGCCCAATCCCCACGCGGCCAGCCGCTCCCGCACCAGGCGCCGCGCCGCCGCGGCCGACGACGTCTCGAAGGGCAGCGACCAGGTGGCGACCCGTGCGGGGTCCAGGGTCCGGGTGCGGGCCAGCAGCAGGACGGCGTCGTCCTCCGGGCGGGAGGGGAGCAGCCCGTAGACGGCCTCGTCCCGGATCGCCCGCAGCGGCCGGTCGTGCCGGGCCACCGCCCTGCGCAGCAGCTCGGTCGTGCCGCCCGGCCGGCCGGCCTCGCCGGTCGTCGCGCCGCGCAGCAGCCCGGGCGTGTACAGCGTGAGCAGGCTGCCCTCGGCCAGCTCCAGCTCCACGGCGTCGAACGGCAGGCCGCCCTTGCCGAGGGGCGGCCCCACGGGGACGCCCACCTCCTCGACCGTCCCGTCGGGGCGTGTCAGCAGCGGCGCCGGATGGCCGGCGCTGGCGGCGGTGAACCGCCGCGACAGGGGGTCGTACACCGTGTACAGGCAGGTGGCGAGCAGCAGGTCGGAGCCCCCGGACGGGGTCGGCGGCCAGTCCGAGCCCTCCTCCGCGATGCGCAGGGCGGTGTCGTCGAGGCGGGCCAGGAGCTCATCGGGCTCCAGGTCGAGGACGGCCAGCGCGTCGATCGCGGTGCGCAGCCGCGCCATGGTGGCGGCCGCCCGCAGCCCGTGCCCGGCCACGTCGCCGACGACGAGGGCCACCCGGGCGCCGGAGAGCGGGATGACGTCGAACCAGTCGCCGCCCGCCCCGGCCGGCAGGTAGTAGTGGGCGATCTCCGCCGCGGCCTGCTCGGGCAGCGTGCAGCGGACCAGCTCGCGCTGCAGCGTCACGGCGACCATGTGCTCGCGGGTGTACCGCCGGGCGTTGTCGACGCACAGCGCCGTGCGGGCGGCGAGGTCGGCGGCCACGGGCAGGTCGTCCTGGTCGTACGGCTCCGAGTCGCCCGACCGGTAGAAGGCGGCCAGGCCCAGCACCGCGCCCCGGAGGACCAGCGGCACCACGACCAGCGAGTGGACGCCGGCGGCGCGCAGCTGCCGGGCCCGCTCGGGGTCCCGGGCCAGCCAGGCCTGCCCCTCGTCGTCCAGACTGCGGACCAGGCGCGGCTGCCGGTCGGCCAGGCTCTGGGTGAACGGCGTCGGGTAGGGGTACCGGCCCACGTTCCCCACCGGCCGGGTGCCCGGCAGCCCGTGCCGGGAGCGGAAGGCCGCCCGGCGCAGGGGCACGTCGGGGTCGACGGGCCCGGACGGAGGGTCGGAGCCCCGAGCGAGGGAGTCGAGGAGGTCCACGGCGGTCGCGTCGGCGAATCCCGGGGTCGTGACCCCCGCCAGCTCGTCGGCGGTCCGCATCATGTCCATGGTGCGCCCGATGGCCGTCCGCGCCTGGCCCAGCAGGACCAGGCGGGCCCGGGCCCGCTCCTGTTCGGTCACGTCCACCACGGACACGGCCAGGCCCAGCACCCGCCGGTCCCTGCCCAGCAGCCGGAAGGCCGACAGGGCGAAGGACCGTTTGCGGTCGGGTTCGGCCACCGTGCCGCAGCGCACCAGGTGGTTCCGCACGGGCATCCCGGTGGCGAGGACCTTGCGCAGCATCGGTTCGGCCCGGGTCGGCTCGCACAGCGGGTAGACCTCGGTCACCGGATGGCCCAGCAGGGCGGCCGGATCCGCGCCCTGCACCCCGGAGGCCGCGGCGTTGAAGCGAAGGAGGCGCAGTTCCGGGTCGAGGAGGTGCAGGCCGACGGGCGACTGGGTGAAGAGCGCCTCCACCAGGGCGGCCCCGAGGCCGCCGGCCGCCGCGTCCCCGCCGTCCCCGCTTCCCTCGCCCCCGCGGTCCGCCCCCGCCGGGCGGGCGGTCACCTCCCACACGGCCGCCCCGTCCGCCCGGGGCACCGGCCGGACCTCCAGGCGCAGGTCCGCCGCCCCGTCGGGGAACGGGCCCAGCGCGGCGGCCGCCCTGCCCAGCGCCTCCGCCGCGGTGCGGCCGAGGAGCCGCTCGGCCTCGGGGCTCCACTCCACCACGACGCCCCGGGTGTCGAGCCGCATGAGCACGTCTCGCTCGGACACCGGTCGGCTCACCTCCCGCACGCACGGCCCCCGCAACCTCGATCGTCGCAGACTTCTGCACCACCCGCCCTGCCGTGCCTTAATGGGTCCGTACCGGGCACACCGCCCGGCGGAAGGGGCCCGCGATGATCGCCCTCCAGATGATCGGCTACGCGCTGCTGGTCCTGGCCGTCTGCGCCGGGACGCTGCTCTTCCTCATGGGCGGCCTCCGCTACCGCGACCGCCCCGCGCCTCCCCGCCACCGCTCCTGACGCTCCTGACCGGTCCGTTCCCGGCCGGCCCGCCCGCCGCGGCCCCCGGCCGCCCCGGGCCCGCCGCCGCGGGCGCGGCCCCGCTGTCCGGGGACAGCCCGCCGAGGTTGCGGCCGACCGCACCCAGCCACGTCCGGACGTCGGCCAGGTGGACGGCCGTCCGCCCGGACGCCGTGCCGGACCGCCAGCAGGTCCGGGTCCCGCCGCCGCAGCCGGGCGGCGGGCGCACGGGCGGCGGTCACGGTCCGGTGTGCGCCGGTCCGCCCGGCCCCGGTCCGCCGCCCGCCCCCGGCGCCCCCGGTGCGGGCGGTGCGGGCGGTG
The DNA here is from genome assembly GCF_042895785.1 of Streptomyces sp. NPDC001380. Lineage (NCBI taxonomy): Bacteria > Bacillati > Actinomycetota > Actinomycetes > Kitasatosporales > Streptomycetaceae > Streptomyces > Streptomyces sp. NPDC001380. Next base: position 63,344 of record NZ_JBIAWP010000008.1, read on the forward strand.
CCGCCGCGTCCTCCCCGTGCGTCCGGTTGCGCAGCAGCTCGCCGACGGCGAAGCCCACGACCGCCGCGAGGACGACCAGCGGGATGTCCTCCGCCGCGTCCTTGCCGAGCAGCAGCGAGGAGAGCACCACGGCCGAGACCGGCAGCCGCATGACGGCGGTGGCGGCCGCGGTGAGCCCCGCGGCCATGGCGGGCACCGTGCCGAAGCCGGGCAGGCCCGAGCACGCCGTCCCGAACGCGGCCCCGAGCAGGATCGAGGGGAAGATCGGGCCGCCGCGCAGGCTGCCCAGCGACACCGCCCAGCCCAGCCCCTTGAAGAGCACGAGCAGCAGCAGCGCCGAGACCGGCCACGCGTGCGGGTCGCCCGCCAGCACGGCCAGGGTGCTCTGGCCGGAGAGGGCGGCCTCGGCGGGGTCGCGCCCGGTCGCCAGGGCGTACGCGGCGATGCAGACGCCGACCGCCGCCGCGCACAGCACTGTCCGCTCCACGGTGCGCCGCCCCGTCCAGGCGGCGGTGCGGCGGCCGAGCGTGGTCAGGCCCGCCACACCGGCGGCGACGAGGGCGGCCAGCGGGAGCCCCCACAGGAAGTCGCCCGTGTCCAGGTGGGGCACCGGGGCCTCCAGCGGCAGTTTCAGCGAGCCGACGTCCAGGCCCGTCCACCGGCCGAACCCGGTGAAGACCAGCGCGCCCACCCCGCTGGCCAGCAGGCTCGGCAGGATCAGCGCGAACAGCTGAGGCCCGCCGATGCCCGCCGCCTCGATCAGCAGCACCGCCGCCACCAGCGGACTGCCGAAGATCGTCGAGATGGCCGCGGCCGAACCCGCCGTGCCCAGGACCGTGGCCAGCTGCGGCGCCTCGGCCCGCTGCGCCGACCGCACGACCGCCAGCGCCAGCCCGCTGCCCAGCGCCATCAGCGGCGCCTCCGGGCCCAGCACCGCGCCGAGGGAGAGGCTCGCGAGCGCGGCCAGCACCACGCCCGGCACGTGCGACGGCAGCGAGGGCCCGCCCGCGCCGAACCCCGCCGCGGGGACGTGCCCGCCGTGGCCGGGCAGCCGGGTGACGCACGGCGCCACCAGCAGGCCGGCCAGCGTCAGGCACGGCAGCGGCCACCACCAGGGCGGGGCGGACAGGCCGAGCGCGTGCGGCAGCGACACCCACACGCCGTGCTGCATCTCGTGCTCCAGGGCGACGAACCCGAAGGCGAGCAGCGACACGGGGATGCCCACCAGGGCGGACAGCAGCAGCATGCGCCGGTAGCCGGAGGTCCGCAGCAGGTCGTGGAGCTCCACGGTCTCGGGGGCCTGGACCGGCCGGACGGCCTCCCGCTCCGCCGCTCCGGCCTGCGCCCCCCTCGGTGAGGCCGGCCCCTGCGGTTCCCTGCTCGACTGGGCCATCCGCGCGTCTCCTCGCCCGTTCGGCCGCGGGGGCACGGCCGGCACCTTCCCCCAGCGTCGGCGACCGGCGGGCTTCCGGCACCCCGGGAGCCGCCTCCCGGGGCACCCGCGCGGGTCCCGGACGCCCCGGGCCGTGCGGCAGGGGACCCGCGCCCTCAGCCGCCCGTGCCGCCCGTGCCGCCCGTGCCGCCCGTGCCGCCCGGGTCTCCGGCGGCCTCCTTCGTTCCGGCGGACCCCGCCTGCGCCCCCCGGCGCCGCAGGCCGATCTGCACCGCGCCCAGGAGCACCTTGGCGATCACACCCACGAGGAGCACGTCGAGCACCATCTGGACCGTGGTCGCGATCCGGGCGTCCGCCGTCACCGGGGCGATGTCGCCGAAGCCCACCGTCGCGAAGACGGTGATCGTGAAGTACAGCGCGTCCGTGCGGCCCAGCCTCTCGGTGAAGGAGTCCGGCGTGCTGCGGGCGATCATGAAGTACGTCGCGGAGAAGAGCAGCAGGAACAGCGGGATGACGCAGGAGAGCGCCTGGATCGCCCGCAGGCGCGGGTGGTCCGCGTGGACGATCGCCCGCACCTGGAGGGCGACCACGGCACCGAAGACCAGCAGCCCGGCCACGAGCGCCAGCGCCGTCCAGGCGTCGACGGGGGTGTCCAGCGGGGCGATGGAGTAGAGGGCGACCAGCATGGCGACCGTCGCGGCCGAGCTCGCCAGCGAGCGCAGCACCAGCCACGGGCTCGTCCGTCCGCCGGGGACGCCGGGCGGTGCCCCGGGGTCGGAACCCCCGTTGTCCGGCATGAGTCCTTCGCCCCTTCCGTTGCCGTGGCCGGCCCGCGTCCGACGGCCGGTCAGGGAGGGCCGCCCGCCCCGGGCACGCGGCCCGGTCCGGGCCGCGTGCCCGGGGCGGGCGGCGGGCGCGGCGGTTCAGCCGCTGAGCACGGCCTGCTTCTGCGCCTCGAACTCGGCGTCCGTCAGCACGCCCTGCTCCCGCAGCTCGGCGAGCTCCTTCAGCTGGTCGATCTTCCGGCTGACCGGGTCGCCGCCCGGTCCGGGCGCCGCGGCGGGCGCCGGAGCCGGCGCCTGCTGCACCGGTGCCTGCTGGGCGGCCTCCTGCTGGGCCCAGCGGCCCGCCTGACGCCGCGACACCCGGTTGGACACGGCGGTCGCCGTCCCCGAGATCACGGCCGTGCGGGCGACCCCGCGGATCAGTCCGGGCACGCTCCTCACCTCCCCACGGTGGGCCGGGGGCCGCCTGCGGACCCCGGCGCTGCTTCTGCGGCGTCCAGCGACGCCAGGACGTCCTGGACCGGGATGCGGCCCCCGGCCACCATGCGGGCCCCGGACCGGCGCAGGGCGGCGGCGAGCGGCGCCGCCCACAGGTTCTCGTAGACCGCGACCGCCGCCGAGCTGCCCGGCTCCAGGGCGGCAGCCGCCTCGTCCAGGTCGTCCCGGCCGAGCAGCCCCGAGGAGACGCCCTCGAAGACCGCCAGGTCGAGCCGCCCGTCGCGGTCGAGGTCGGCCAGCTCCAGCGCGGTGACGGAGCCGTCGGCCTCCCGGCGCAGGAACGCCAGGTCGAGGAGCCGGATGACGCCCCGGTCGACGAGGTCGACCAGCAGCGGCATCCCCTCACCGGTCGTCCGGCCGCCGGGGAACTCCACGACCAGGTAGTCGATGGGCCCCATCTCGTCCACGTCGTCGCTCACGTCGGCTCCTCGCCGTTCAGGAGTGCGGTCGCCCCGGTGACCGGGGCCTCCGGCGGCACCGGCCGCCTGCGCGGGGCGGGCCCCGGACGGTCCCGCGGCGGCGGGGTCCCGCCGCCCCCGCCATTGCACCACCGGCCGGACCGGGCCGCACGTCACGGCCGCGTGCCGCGGCCGCCCGCCGCGGGCGACGGAAGGGCCCTCCTGCCTGGGCCTTTCGGCTGGGCCGTAGGGCACGTCCGTGAGCCGGACGGTTCCACGGGGATGCCGACCGGGTGAACCGGTGCCACGCTGGACACGGGGGTCGCCGTCCGGCCCGACCGGCCGGCGTGAGGTCTTCTCTCACCCCGGAGGAGTACGACATGGCCAGTCATGTGAGCGGGGCGGGTGCAGCCGGTACGGCTCCCCGCGCCACCACCGGCGTCAACACCATGGTGACGGGCTGGACGATGTTCGCCGCCGTCCTCATGATCTTCGCCGGCCTGATGGCGATCTTCGAGGGCATCTCCGCCCTCGCCAAGGACAACCTGCTGGTCGTCACCCGCAACTACGTCTACCAGTTCAACCTCACCGGGTGGGGCTGGATCCACCTGATCCTCGGCGTCCTGGTCGCCCTCGCGGGCTGCGCCCTGTTCACCGGCGCCATGTGGGCGCGCGTCGTCGGCGTCGCGCTCGCCGGACTGAGCATGCTCGCCAACTTCGCGTGGCTCCCCTGGTACCCGCTGTGGGCCATCGTGGTGATCGCGCTCGACGTCGTCATCATCTGGGCCCTGGTCGCCCGGACCGGCGAGGGAGCGGCCGAGGCCTGACCTCCCGCCGCCTTCCTGCGGCCCCGGCCGGCTCCGCCCGGCCGGGGCCGCCCCCTGCCCGGCCGCCCGCCGCCCGGGCCCCTGCCCGGGCGGGCCCCTCCCGCCCCCGGACCCCGCACCGCCGGCCCGGGGCGGCGGGCTCGCCGCCCCCGACCGCCGGGCCCGCCGTCCGGGCCGCTGGGCCGTCCGCCGGATCCCCGCCCCGGACGGAGCAGCCGGAGCCGCCCACGGCGTGCCGCCCCGCCGCACCGGTGGTTGCGTCGACGGGAGGACCGGTACCGGCGCATCCCCGCTGCCGCGTCCCGCGCCGGGTCCGCCCGCCGCACCGCCCCGCCCGCCACCCCCCACCGGACGCAGGAGGCCGACCATGGCGGACCACGCCCCCGGCCCCCCGCCGGAACCCCCCGGCCCCGCCGGGCCCCGCGGCCCCGCCCGCCCGGACCGCCCGGACGGCCCCCACCGCCCGGACGGCCCCGACCGTCCGGACGGCCCCGACCACCCGGGCGGGCCGCGCGAGCTGGACGAGCTGCGCCACCGGGTCGAGGTGCTGGAGCACGCCGGTCCGCCCCCCGCCCGCCACCACCGCCTGCGGTCGCTCTCCTCCTTCCTGCTGATCCTGGCCGCCTCGCTCCTCTCCCTGCTCGCCGTCGTCGCCGTCTGGGCGGACAGCATCGTCGACGACACCGACCGGTACGTCGCCACCGTCGCGCCCCTGGCCTCCGACCCGGCCGTCCAACAGGCCGTCACCGACCGGGCCACCGCCGAGATCGTCGCCCGGATCGACGTCAAGGGCCTGGTCGACCAGCTGGCGAAGGCCGCGCAGCAGAAGGGCGTCCCCCCGCAGGCCGCCGACCTGATCACCCGCCTCAGCGGCCCCATCACCAGCGGGCTGAGCGACCTCGTCGGCAACGCCGTGCACAAGGTGGTCACCAGCAGCGCCTTCGCGACCGTCTGGACCGAGGCCAACCGGGCGGCCCACGCCTCCTTCGACAAGGCCCTCTCCGGGAAGGGCGGCGGTGCCGTCGCGCTGACCGACAACCAGGTCACCGTCGACATCGGGCCGGTCATCGCCCGGGCCAAGGACGAACTCGTCAAGGCGGGCTTCGCCCCCGCCGCGAAGATCCCGGTCGTCCACACGACCATCACCGTCTTCGCCTCGAAGGACGTCGGCAGGCTCCGCACCGGGATCCGCCTCCTCCAGCTGGCCGGCACCTGGCTCCCCGTGGCGGCCCTGCTGCTCGCCGCCTGCGGGGTGCTGCTCGCCGCCGACCGCCGGCGGGCCCTGCTCGGCGCCGCCCTCGGCGTCACCGCGGCCATGCTCGTCCTCGGCCTCTCCCTCAGCGCCTTCCGCGCCCTCTACCTGGACCGCCTCCCGCCCGGCACCTCCCAGGCCGCCGCCGGGGCCGTCTTCGACGCGCTGGTGCGGTTCCTGCGGGCCGCCGTGCGGGCGCTCGGGGCCCTCGCCGCCGTCACCGCCCTGGGTGCCTGGCTGGAGGGCCCCTCGCGACCCGCGGTGGCCGTCCGCTCGGGGTGCGCCCGCGCGGTCGGCGCGCTGCGCGGCGCGGCCGCCTCGGCCGGGATGCGCACGGGCCCGGTCGGCCGGTTCGTCCACCGCCGCAAGCGCTGGATCGGGGCGCTGATCCTCGCCGTGGCCGCGGTCGTGCTCCTCACCTGGTCGTACCCGACGTGGGGGGTCGTGCTCTGGACCGCCGCCGCGGTCCTCGCCGCCCTCGCCGTCCGCGAGTTCCTGGACACCGGCCCCTGACGGCCCCGGGAGGTCCCCTACGGCTCCGGCGCGCCCCCCACACGGCCCTGCGACACCCGCCGCGCCGGGCCCGCACGGCGGCCGCCCCCGGGTACGGTGTCCCGACGGGCCGCACCGCGGCGGCCCGCCCGCGGGAGGTCCCCCGGGAGATCCCGCAGCCGAGAAGGAGGCGCCGGATGCCGCAGACGGACGACGACACGCCCACCGGCCGTCAGTTCCGCATCGCCCGCGGCGACCAGAGCGCCGTCGTCGTGGAGCTGGGGGCCGCGCTGCGCCACTACGAGGCCGGCGGCCGCCCGGTGCTCGACGGCTTCGCCTCCGGCGACCGGATCAGCGGCGGCCGCGGCCAGCTCCTGGTGCCCTGGCCCAACCGGATCACCGACGGCCGCTACCCCTGGGAGGGCGGCGAGCAGCAGCTGCCGCTCACCGAGCCCGCCCGCGGCAACGCCATCCACGGCCTGCTGCGGTGGACCGCCTGGCAGCCGCTGGAGCACGGGGAGGACCGGGTCGTCCTCGGCGCCACCGTCTGGCCGCAGCCCGGGTACCCCTTCCGCCTCGACGTCCGCGCGGAGTACGCGCTCGGACCCGGGGGCCTGGAGGTCGCGGTGACGGCCCGCAACCGCTCCGGCGCCGCCGCGCCCTACGGGATCGGCCAGCACCCCTACCTCACCGCCGGCACGGACCTGGTCGACGAGGCCGTGCTCACCGTGCCCGCCCGCCTCCGGCTGCGCACCGGCGACCGGGGGACCCCGGTCGGCGACCCGGAGCCCGTGGACGGCACGCCCTACGACTTCCGCACCCCGCGCCCCGTCGGCGCGCTGGAGCTGGACACCGCCTACACCGGCCTGGAGGCCGGGCCCGGCGGCCGCCCTGCGGTGCGCCTGGCCCACCCGTCGGGGGAGCACGGCACCGACCTGTGGCTCGGTGAGGGCGTCCGGGCGGTCCAGCTCTTCACCGGGGACACCCTGGCGGAGGGCGCGCGGCGCCGCGGCCTGGCGGTCGAGCCGATGTCCTGCCCGCCCGACGCCTTCCGCAGCGGCACGGACCTCGTTGTGCTGGCCCCGGGGGAGCGGCACGTCCTGCGGTGGGGGCTCACCCCCTGGCGCGCCTGACGCGCCGCGCCCCGCGGCCGCCGCGCCGGCACGGGCCCTGCGCCCGTACCGGCGCCGTGGCCGTGCCGCGGCCGGGTCACGCCCGCGTGGCCGCGACCCGCCCGCTGCGCACGGCCTCCACCAGGGCCCGGTGGTCGCGCTCGTTGAGGTCGGCGTAGCTCTCGGCGAACCGCACCAGCGCCCGGTCGAACACGTCGCCCGACCCCAGGTAGGCGGCGATCGCGATCCGGTCGCCGGACCGGGCGTGCGCCCGCGCCAGCGTCGCCCCGCACAGCTCGCCGAAGACCCGCATCCCGCGCGGCGCCATCGCCTCGGGCACGGCGATGCCCTTCCAGTCCCGCAGCTGGCGGACGTAGAAGTCGCGCGGCCGCCCGTCGATGCCGCTCACCCGCTCCCAGCCCAGGAAGATGTCGCTGGCGGCCTGCATCAGCCGCTGCCCGGAGACGACCCGCTCGCCCTGGTTCGGGTACGCGCTCTCCCCGGCGTACGGCGCGAGCACCGACCGGTCGGCCTCCTTCGCCTGAAGCAGCAGCGGGTCCCCGTCGTCGCGGCCCAGCAGCAGCACGATCCAGCAGCGCGTGCCGACGCTGCCGACCCCGACCACCTTCCGGGCCATGTCCGCGATCCGGTACTGCTCCAGCAGCTGCCGCCGGTCGGACTGGAGGGTGCGGCCGTAGTTGAGGATCAGCCCGCGGATCCGGTCCTCCAGGGCGCCGCGCTCCAGGTCCGGCAGCAGGTCGGCCACCGGGACGACCAGCGGCGGGTCGGGCGTGATCCGGCGCTCGCCGTCCACCAGCCGGGTGAGCGCCCCGAACGCCTGCAGGTTGTCGCGGGTGCGGGCCCTCGCGACGGCCCGGGAGACCTGCCGGCGCCCCGCCTCGTGCAGCCGGCCGCGGAGCAGCACCTGCAGCTCCTCCGCGTCCGCCTTGGCGTAGTGGACGGCGAGGTTGCCCATGAGGGCCAGGGAGCGCATCCACTCCCGGTACGACCGCACGGCGCCCTGCACCACGGACGCCCGCTCCCGGCGGTCGAACCCGTTGGCGCGGCCCGCGATGACCAGGCTGGCCGCCAGCCGCTTGACGTCCCACTCCCACGGGCCCGGCAGCGTCTCGTCGAAGTCGTTGATGTCGAAGACCAGGCGCCGCTCGGGCGTCGCCAGCAGCCGGAAGTTGAGCAGGTGCGCGTCGCCGCAGAGCTGCGCCGTGAGTCCGGAGTCCGGCGTCCCGGCCAGGTCGCCCGCCATGATCGCGGCGGCGCCCCGGTAGAAGCGGAACGGCGACTCCGTCATCCGCCCGTACCGGATCGGCACCAGTTCGGGCAGCCGGGTCGCGGACTGGCGCTCGACGACGTCCACCGGGTGCGGCCGCCCCCGCGCCGGGGTGAACTCGCCGTGCAGGGAGCGCGGGGTGCGCGCCCGGGCGGCCTTGCCGCGGGCGGCCCGCTCCCGGGGTGTGCGGCCCGCGGCCGTCGGACCGGTCATGGCGTGCCCGCTCAGTGGAGGTCGAAGGCCTGGACGATGTTGCCGGCCGCGGTGACGGTGCGGGCGCTGCCGACCAGGGGGGCCAGGGCCACCAGGACGCCCTCCAGCCTCTCCGCCGGCACCCCGGCGTGCACGGCCGCACCCAGGTTGACCAGGTAGGACGCGGGGGAGGCGTCCATGGCGATCAGGGCGGCGATCCGTATCAGCAGGTAGGTCTCCTCGTCGAGGCCCGAGCGTTCGAAGGCGCCCGCGGTCATCGTGGTGAGCCCCTCGATGAGCTGCGCGTCGCCCCGGGCCAGCACGCCCAGGAGCTCCTCGGTGGTCAGCGGGCGGCTCGTGGTCATCCGGCGCCTCCTCGTCCTGCCCCCGTCGTGCCGTCCCTGCGGGGCGGACACTCCCAGTCTCCTCCCGTCGGCCGCCTCCCGCAGTCCGTGGCGGGCGGGCCGCCGGGGACCCGCCGCCCCCACGGCCGCGGCCCCTCCCGCCGGAGGGGCCGCGGCGGGCGGGGCGTCAGCTGCCGACGACGGGGCCCGCCTCCGGCGCCGGGGCGGCCGCGGAGCCGCTCCCCGGTGCCGTCACCGGGCCGGTACCGGCCCCCGGACGGCCCCCGGCGCCCGCGCCGGGCCGGGTGCCCGTGCCGCCGGCCGCGCCGTTCCCGCTCCCCGTACCCGGCTGGGCCCCGCTGCCGTTCCCCGTGCCGGTGCCGGTGCCGGTGCCGGGCCGCGTGCCGCCGCCCTGTCCCGCGCTCCCGCCCTGACCCGTACCGCCACCGGTCCCGCCGCCCGCACCCGGTCCGCCGGTCCCGTTCCCCGCTCCCGGTCCGCCGCCGTTCCCCGGACCGCCGCCCGCGCCGGTCCCGTTCCCCGCGCCGGTCCCGTTCCCCGCACCCGGCCGCGGACCCGGGCCCGTGCCCGGTCCGGAGCCCCCCGCCGGGCCGGGGTCGGCGGCCAGGACGTTCCGCCCGTACTGCCCGGGCACGTTCCCGGCGCCGCGGAAGACCACGACCACGTACGTCTCGAACCAGTGCGCGCCCCGCCCCGCCACCCGGGCCGCGCCGATCCGCGTGGTGGCCCGCCAGACCAGCTGGGTGAAGCGGCCCGTCCCGCGCGAGGTGCCGGGGTGCCCGAAGTCGTACGCCCGGGCCTCGCGGTACCAGGCGTCCACCGCCTCCCCGGCGGTGCGCACCACCCGGACCGAGCTGCCGCTCCAGTACAGGTCCTCCCCGGTGCCGGGCGCGGGGGCCCCGCGCCGGGCGGACAGGCCCTCCCACCGGGAGACCTCGCGGGCCCGCTGCTCCGCGTACTCGGTGAGCCGCCGGTCCAGGACCACCGGCGGCGCGTGGTGCCGCGCCCGCACCGAGTTCACGGCCTGGAGCGCCTCCTGGAGGAAGCGCTGCGAGGTGGCGTCCGGGAGGGCGGGCCGGGCCGGGCCCGGGGCGGCGGCCAGTCCCGCCAGGGCCGCCGCGGCGGCCAGGGCGCCCAGCCTCGTCGTACGGTTCAGCCGGCTCTGCCGGTTCGGCCTGTTCATGGACAACCTCCAGATCGGGCGGCGCCGCGTCCGCGCACGGCCGGGTGACGCAGTCCACCCCACCCGGCGCCCCCGGCCCGCCGATTGCTCCGACCGGCGGCGTGGCAGGGCGCCCCGGGTTCACCCGTCCGGCCGACACCGCACGGATCCGGGGAGGCGGCGGGGCGCCCCGGCGGGCGAGGATCGGCCGTGGGACCCGGAGAGGAGCGCAGCAGGATGCGATCCACCCTTCCTGCGGTCCCCGGCGGCCGGCGGCGCCCGTGAGGACGCCGGGGCGGTCCCGGGGCGGACGGCGGCGGCAGCCGCACGGGCGGCGCAGCACGGCGTTCAAGGCCGTCCTCGCGACCCTGGTCGCGGTCACCGCCCTGGTCCTCGGCAGCAGCGTCCTGCTCGGCGTCGACGTCCGGCTGGCCCCGCTGCTCGCCTTCCTCCCCGCCTTCGCCGCGATCTTCGGCACGGTGGCGCAGACCGTGCTCGCCGCCGTCTGGGCGACCGCCGCCGTCTCGACCGCCTACAGCTACCTGTCGGACCGGAGCGGGGTGACCAGCCTGGTGGCCGCCGGCTTCTGCGCGGTGCTGGGCGGGCTCAGCGTGGAGGCGTGCCGCCGCCGCATCCGCCGCGAGGAGGAGCTGGGGCGCCTGCGGTCCACTGCCGCCGCCCTCCAGCGGCAGATCCTGCGCCCGCTGCCGCTCCTGACCGACCGGCTGCTGGTCGGCGGCCTCTACGACCCGGTCGAGAGCGACATCCTGGTGGGGGGCGACATCTACGAGGTGGTCGCCTCCCCGTACGGCAGCCGGGTGCTCATCGGCGACGTCCAGGGCAAGGGCCTCGCCGCGATCGGGACCGGCTTCGCGGTGCTCGGCGCCTTCCGGGAGGCGGCGTACCGCGAGCCGACGCTCACCGCCGTCGTGGACGCCCTGGAGGACGCCGTCGTCCGGCACAACACCTACGCCCTGGGGGAGGGCGAGCAGGAGCGGTTCGTCACCGCCCTCGTGCTCGGCGTGGACGGCGCCACCTCCTGCCAGGCGGTCAACTGCGGGCACATCACCCCGCACCTGCTGGACGGGGACGGCGCCCGGACCGTGCCGCTCGGCGAGCCGGGCGTGCCCCTGGGGCTGGAGCACCTGGCTGCGGTCCCCCGCACCGTCGCCTGGTTCGACTTCCCGCGGGACAGCGTCCTGCTGCTCTGCACCGACGGCGTCACCGAGGCCCGGGACCGGCACGGCTCCTTCTACCCGCTGACCGAACGCCTCGCGCGCTGGGCGGGCCGCAGCGTCCCGGAGGTGACCGAGGCGCTCCGGGACGACCTGGACAGCTACACGGCCGGGGTGCACCGCGACGACATCGCCGTCCTCCTCGTCCGCCGCACCGCCGCCGCCTGACCGCGCCGCCGCACCGCCGCCGCCTGACCGCGCCGCCGCACCGCCGTCTGCCGCCTGCCTCCGCCCCGCCCCCGCCGTGCATCCGCCCCGGTCCTCCGGCCCGAACCCCGACGCCACCCCCGCCCCGCATCCCGGCGACCAGCCGGGGCAGCAGTCCAGGCAGGGAGCGGCGCCCGGCGTCCTGCGACCGGCGCCGCCCGACGACGCCCGAAAGGCCCACCCGTGAGCACAGCATCCGCCGTCTTCGGCAGGCCCGGCAGCGGCGGCCGCCCGCAGGCCGCGCACCGCTGGCAGGCCCTCGCCGTCTGCCTGATCGCGGCCTTCATGACGCTGCTCGACGTCAGCATCGTCAACGTCGCCCTGCCGTCGATCCGGTCCGGCCTGCACACGTCGGAGAGCGCCCTGCAGTGGGTGCTCTCCGGGTACGCCCTCGCCTTCGGGCTGGTCCTCGTCCCCGCCGGGCGGCTCGGGGACGTCCGCAGCCGCCGGGCCGTCTTCATGGCGGGCCTCGCCCTCTTCACCGCCGCCAGCGCCCTGGTGGGCGCCGCGCAGAACGAGGTCTGGCTCGTGGGCGCCCGCCTCCTGCAGGGCCTGGCCGGCGGCCTGCTGATGCCGCAGGTGTCCGGGTTCGTCCAGCAGCTCTTCCGCGGCGAGGAGCGGGGCCGGGCCTTCGGCCTGCTCGGTGCCACCGTCGGCGTCTCCACCGCGATCGGGCCGCTGCTGGGCGGCCTGCTCATCCAGGCCTTCGGGGTTCAGGAGGGCTGGCGCTGGGTCTTCTACGTCAACCTGCCGATCGGCGTGGCCGCCCTGCCGGTCGCGTACCGGCTGCTGCCCGGCCCCCTGGCCCAGGGGGTCGGGGACGGCGCGGCCGTCCGGCGCGACCGCGGCTTCGACCCGGTGGGCGTCCTCCTGCTGGGCGCGGGCACGGTGGCGCTCCTGCTGCCCTTCGTCCAGGAGCAGCAGTGGCCCGGCGCCCGCAAGTGGCTGCTGCTGCCGGCCGCCGCCCTGCTGCTGGCCGCCTTCACGCTCTGGGAGCTCCGGTACGCGGGCCGCGCCGAGCCGCTGGTGGACCTGCGGCTGTTCCGCGCCCGGTCCTTCGCGCTGGGGGCGCTGCTCTCCCTGGTGTACTTCGCGGGCTTCACCGCGATCTTCTTCATGTTCACGCTCTACCTGCAGAACGGCCTGCACTACAGCGCCCTGCAGGCCGGACTCGCGATCACGCCCTTCGCGCTCGGCTCGGCCGTCGCGGCGGCGGCCGGCGGCCGGGTGGTCAACCGGATGGGCCGGCCGCTGGTGGCCTGGGGGCTGGTGCTGGTCGCGGTCGGGATGGCGGGCGCGGCCCTCGCCGTCCACCTGGTGCCGGGGCACTCCGCGGGCCTGGCGACCCTCGCCCCGCTGCTCCTCGCGGGCGTCGGCAGCGGCCTGGTCATCACCCCGAACCAGACCCTCACGCTCAGCGAGGTCCCCGTGGTCCGGGCGGGCAGCGCGGGCGGCGTCCTGCAGACGGGCCAGCGCATCGGCTCGGCCGTGGGCATCGCGGCGGTCGGCTCCGTCTTCTTCGCCCACCTGAACTCCCACGGCGGCGACTGGGCCGGCGCCTTCCAGCGCGGCATCGCGGTGGCCACCGGGTTCGTTCTGCTGGCCCTGGTGGCCGCCCTCGTGGACGTGACGGGCGGCCGCGGGCGCGCCGGGACCGGCCGGGCGCAGGGCCGGCCGCCGGGGGCGGGCGCGGAGCCGGAGCCGGGCGGCGCGGCCGCTGCTCCCGGCGGGGGGCGGCGTCTGGGCTGATCAGGGCGTACGGGCGGGCTATCCGGGTGAGAGTGCGTGCGCCGCGCGCTGACGCGGCGTCGGATCGGTTACCCAGTAGGCGACCACTTCTTCACCTGAGGAGCTCCTCGATGAACAAGATCACCAAGGCTGCCGTCCTGGCCGCCGTCGCCGGCTGCCTGACCGCCACCGCTGCGGGCACCGCCAGCGCCTCCGGCGCCCAGGGTGCGGCCGTCGGCTCCCCCGGCGTCCTGTCCGGCAACGTCGTCCAGATCCCGATCGACGTCCCGATCAACGTCTGCGGCCTGGGCGTCAACGTCCTCGCGGCGCTCAACCCGGTCGGCGGCAACACCTGCATCAACGCCGAGGGCGGCTTCGGCCGCGGCTACGGCCGTGAGGGCTTCGGCCGCGGCCACGGCTTCGGCGGCTACGGCGGCGAGTACGGCGAGCGCGGCCACGGCGGCGGGCGCGGCGAGCACGGCGGACGCCACGAGGGCGGCAAGGACTGGTAAGTCCCCCGTCCGTCACGCACCACCCCCCACCCCCCGGCCCGGCGCGCTGTCGGCGCGGCAGCACGGTTCGCCGGTGGGTACGGCTCCCGCCCGAGCGCCTGCTCGGGCGGGAGCCGCCTTTTCGCCGCCTCTGGGCCGCGCTTTCGCGGATCCCGCCACGGGCCTCTCCGCAGGCCCGTTCCCGGTCCCGGCGGCCCGGCGGGGTTTCGGCCGGCTCCCTGCGGACACGCGACCCTCGGACAGCGCGGCGGCGGCCCGCACGCGCTGCGACGGATCCGACGCGCTGCGGCGGGCCGCCCGGCGACCGTTCGACGACGGAAGGCCGGTCCCATGCACCACGACGAGTTCATCGGCCAGGTCCGGGCGCGCGGTGCGCTGCCGGACCGCGCGGCAGCGGAGCGCGCGGCCCGCGCCACCCTGGAGACCCTCGGGGAACGGGTGCCCGTCGGCCTCGCCGAGCACATGGCCGCCCAGCTGCCGCCCTCCCTCGGGCAGTACCTGCTGCGCGCCGCCGTCGGACACGGCGCCTCGCGGGACGAGCGGCGGCGGGGCGAGCGGTTCGACCTGACGACCTTCGCCGGGCGCATCGCCTGGCGGTCCGGGACCGACGAGGAGGTCGCCCTCCGCGAGGCGGGCGCCGTCCTCGACGTCCTCGACGCCTCCCTCTCGCCCGAGCTGATGCGCAAGCTCGGCCACGTCCTCCCGCACGACATCCGCGAACTGCTGCCCGAGGCCCGGACGCAGGACGCGCCGTGGTCCACGGCCTGACCCCGCCCGCCGGACCTCCGGCCCCCGCGCCTCCCCCCGGCTCCCCGCCGCCCGGACCTCCCGCCGGGCGGCGCCGGCCGGCCGGGCACCGGACCGTGCCCCACACCGCCGACCTGCGCGTCGAGGCGTGGGCACCCGACCGCGAGGGCTGCCTCGCCGAGGCCGTCGCCGGACTCGTCGACGCCTTCGCCGACCGCGCGGCGGCCCGGCCGCACCGCACCGCCTCCCTCCGCCTCCCGCCGGCCCCCGACGAGGACCTGCTGGTGGCCCTGCTGGAGGAGGTGGTCTACCGCCTCGACGTGGCGGGCGAACTGCCGGTCGCGGTGGAGGCCGCCCCCGTCCCCGGCGGCGGGCTGGACGTGCGGCTGGCCATGGCCGGCACCGGGGAGGTCGAGGCCGTCGGCGCCCTGCCCAAGGCGGTGTCGCTGCACGGGCTGCGGATGGGCGCGGGGGACGGCTGGTCCTGCTCCTTCACGGTGGACGTCTGATCCCCGCCGGGTCCCGCCGGGCCCTGTCGCGCCCGCCGACCCCCGCCCCGGACCCTCGCCGGACCCGCCGTTTCGGCCCCGCCCCCGCGGGTACCCCGGGACCGCCATGGACCTCACCCAGACCGGCCCCTACGAGTTCCGGGTCGAGCAGCGCGGCGGGATGCGCGTCCCGGGCGTGGTGTTCGCCTCCCGGGACCTCCTCCGCGACGCCGGGCAGTCGCTGGAGCAGGTCCGCAACGTCGCCACCCTGCCGGGGATCGTCGAGGCCTCGTACGCCATGCCCGACGTGCACTGGGGGTACGGCTTCCCCATCGGCGGCGTCGCCGCCACCGACCCCGCCCGCGGCGGCGTGGTCTCCCCGGGCGGCGTCGGCTTCGACATCTCCTGCGGCGTCCGGCTGCTCGCCGCCGACACCACCGCCCGTGAGCTGGCGCCCGTCCTCGGCAGCCTGATGGACGCCCTCGACCCGGCCGTCCCGCGCGGCATGACCCGCGGCGCGGTCTGGACCCCGCCGGACCGCGGCGAGCTGCTGCGCCTGCTCACCGGCGGCGCCCGCCGCGCCCTGGAGCGCACCCACGGCGAACCGGGCGACCTGGAGCGCTGCGAGGACGGCGGCGCGGTCGGCGGCGCCGACCCCGCCCAGGTCAGCGACCGGGCCCTGGAGCGCGGGATGCAGCAGGTCGGCAGCCTCGGCTCCGGCAACCACTTCCTGGAGGTGCAGCGCGTCGCCGAGCTGTACGACG
The DNA here is from genome assembly GCF_042895785.1 of Streptomyces sp. NPDC001380. Classification (NCBI taxonomy): domain Bacteria; kingdom Bacillati; phylum Actinomycetota; class Actinomycetes; order Kitasatosporales; family Streptomycetaceae; genus Streptomyces; species Streptomyces sp. NPDC001380. Next base: position 78,789 of record NZ_JBIAWP010000008.1, read on the forward strand.
AGGCGACCGCCGCCGTCTTCGGCCTCGGTCCGGACCAGGTCTGCGTGATGATCCACTGCGGGTCGCGGGGGCTGGGGCACCAGATCTGCGGCGACCACGTGCGGCGGATGGAGCAGGCCATGCCCCGGTACGGGATCCGGGTGCCGGACCGGCAGCTCGCCTGCGCCCCCGTGGAGTCGCCCGAGGGCCGCGCCTACCTCGGCGCGATGGCCGCCGCGGCCAACTACGGCCGCGCCAACCGCCACATGCTCGCCGAGGCCGCCCGCCGGGTCTTCTCCGCCGTCGCGGACGCCCGGCTCTCCCTGGTCTACGACGTCTCGCACAACCTCGCCAAGCTGGAGGAGCACGCCGTCGGCGGCGTCCCGACCCGGCTGTGCGTCCACCGCAAGGGCGCCACCCGCGCGCTGCCGCCCGGCCACCCCGACCTGCCGCCGGACCTGCGGCCGGTCGGGCAGCCCGTCCTCATCCCCGGCACCATGGGCACGGCCTCCCACGTCCTCACCGGGGTGGCGGGCAGCCGCGCCTTCCATTCCGCCTGCCACGGCGCCGGCCGGGTGCAGAGCCGCCACCAGGCCGCCCGCGGGGTCAGCGGCCGGGAGCTGCGCGACCGGATGGAGGCGGCGGGCATCGCCGTGCGGCCCTCCTCCTGGCGCGGACTGGCCGAGGAGCACCCGGGGGCGTACAAGGACGTCGACGCCGTGGTGGCGGCGGCCGCCGGCGCCGGGCTGTGCCGCCCGGTCGCCCGGCTCGTCCCGCTCGGCGTCGTCAAGGGCTGAGCCCCGGACCCCGGCGGCCCGCCCCCGGCGCCGCATCCCCGCCCCTGCACCCGGCGCGGCGAGGCCGTCCGCCACCCGGCCCGCACACCCCGGCCCCGCCCCCGGCGCCCCGGCGCCCGGCGCGGCCCCGCCCTCGGCGCGGCCCGCCGGGCCTATGCTCGCGCCGTGGCCCCCTTCCGCATCGAACGCCTCACCGCCCTGCCGCCCGACGAGGCCTGGCGCCGCCTCACCGACTGGGAGCGGCACGCCGCCCACGTGCCCATGACCCGGATCACCGTCACCACCCCGCCGCCCAACCGGGCCGGCACCGCCTTCACCGCCCGCACCGCCGTGGGCGGCGTCGGGTTCGACGACCCGATGGAGGTCGTCGCCTGGGAGCCGCCCGCCGCCGGCCGGCCCGGCCGCTGCCGCCTGGAGAAGCGCGGCCGCACGGTCACCGGCTGGGCCGAGATCGAGGTGGCGCCGCACGGCGCCGGCTCCCGGGTCGTGTGGACCGAGGAGGCCCGCGTCCGCGGCGTCCCCGCCCTCTTCGACGCGCCGTCCCGCTGGGCGGGCCGCCTCCTCTTCGGCCGCGCCGTCGACGGCCTCCTGCGCGGCTAGCCGGGCTCCCCGCCGGCCGGCCGCCGGGCCGCACCGCCGGAGTCCCCGGCAGGGGCCGGCGGCCCCCGGGCCGTCGGCGGCCCGTGCCAGAATGCGCGCCATGCTCGAGATCACCGTGCTCACGGAGGACGGGCGGCGGCGCGTCCGGCCCACCGCGCAGGAGCTCGTCGGCCTGGTCCGGCGGATCGGCGGTGAGAGGGACAGGTTCCTGGTCGTCCAGCCGGTGCCCGACCTGCCCGACGTCTTCGTCCAGGTGTGGCACGAGGCTGGGGGCGACTACACCCTGGAGCACCGCGCCGGCGCGCCCGACCGCCACTTCGCCGCGACGCTCGGCGGGCCGGAGCCGGTGGCCGCCGCCATGGCCGCCTGGGCCCGCCGGGAGGACGGCTGGGACGCCGGGCCGGACTGGTCGCCGCTCGATCTGGGGCCCGTTCCGGAGCCCCCGCCGCCGCTCGACCTCGACGAGGACGACCGCAGGCAGCTCGAACAGCATCTCCATGGCATCCTCGCCGGCGGCTACGCCACCCGGGCGCAGCTGGCGGAGGCGGCGGAGGACCACCTCGTCTCCGGCGGCCGCCGGCCGGTCTCCCCCGAGCAGGCGCGGCACCTGGCCGACCGGATGTGGCTGGAGCGCGTCGGGGAGCAGGCCGCCTGGGAGGGCGAGACGGACCCGGAGCGGCTCACCCGGGCCTTCGCCGCCCTGGAGGCGGCGGGCATCACGGCACGGGAGCACTTCACCTGCTGCCGCACCTGCGGCGGGGCGGAGATCGGTGCGGCGGGCGCACCGGACGCCCGCGGCTTCGTCTACTTCCATTCCCAGTGCACGGGGAGCGCGGCGGCCGGGCGCGGGCTGACGCTGCTGTACGGCGGGTTCGACGGGTCCGAGGAGACGACGGCGGCCGTCGGTCGGGAGGTCGCGGCGGCCCTCGGGGCGGTCGGCCTGCCGGTCGTCTGGGACGGCGACCCCGGGCGTGCCCTCACGGTCACGCCGCTGGACTGGCGCAGGAGGCTCGTCGGATAGCGCTGCCCGCCTGCCCGCCTGCCCCCCTCGGGGGAGGCGGGCGGCCCCGGCGGGCCCGGGCGCTGTCCGGCCGCCCTCAGCCGCCCTCGGGCACGACCCCCGCGATGAGCAGCGCCACGCCGGCCGGGCCGCCGTCCCGGGCCGGTGCCCTACCCGTCCCCCCCCGCCCGCGCCCACGCCCGCGGACGCGCCACGCACACCTGCCGCACATTCGCGGGGGACACCCGGAAGGGCGTACCGTTGCCCTTGGTAACGGATCTGCGACCGGAGACGGACCGACGACAGGCGGAGGTGGAGAGATGGAGCGCAGCACGACGGAGGCGGCGGCCCACCGCCCCCTCCCGCCCCGCGCCCCCGCCCCGGGCCGGCGCCGGTGACGGAGCACACGGAGCAGACGGCCCAGCCGGCCCCCGGCGACCTCAGGGAGGCCGGAGGCCCGGCCCGCGCTGCCCGGCGTCCCGCCCCGGCCGCGTCCCCGGCCCCCGCCGCCCCGCAGCAGGCCCCGGCGCACCCCGAGGACGGCCTGCTGGACCTCGTGGACCAGGCCGTGGTCGTCTGCGACGCCGACGGCGTGGTCCTGCGCACCAACGCCCCCGCCGGGCGGCTCTTCCCCCGCCTGCGGGTGGGGGAGGTGCTCGGCGCCCCCGCGGCCGGCCCTCTCGCGGCGGCCGCGGCCGACGGCTCCGACGCCTTCGACGCCGACTTCCTCGGCCGGCGGCTCAGCGGCCGCCGCACCGCCTGGGACGGCCGCACCGTCTGGCTGGTCCGCGACGACAGCGCCGTCCGCGAGCGGGAGGACGCCCTGCTGGCCGAGCGCTCCCGGTCTGCCTTCCTCGCCCAGGCCGGCAAGCAGCTCGGCGCCTCCCTCCACCACGGCCGCACCGTCCGCACCCTGGTCCGCACGGCCGTCCCCGTGCTCGCCGACAGCGCCGTCGTGGTGCTGCCGCTGCGCGGCAACCGCACCACCTGGCACCGCTTCGGCCCGCACACCCCCGAGCCCGTCGCCGGGCGGATCGCGGCCGCCGTGCTGGAGGGCGTGCCGCGGGTCGCCGACGCCCTGTCCGGCCTGGAGCCCGAGCCCACCGCCTGCCCCTGGCAGGAGCTGGAGGACCTCGGCGTCGTCCCGCAGCAGCTCGGCGAGGGCGGCGAGGCGCTGGTCATCCCGCTGCCGGGCAACGGCGTCCCCGCCGGCGCCCTCGTCCTGGCCCGCGGCCCGGACCGCGAGGGGTTCACCGCGGTCGACACCGAGCTGGTGCGCCAGTTCGCCTCCCGCGCCGGCATCGCGCTGGCCGCGTCCGCCTTCTACACGCAGCAGTCCCACACCGCCTCCGTGCTGCAGTCGGGCCTGGAGCCCGCCGCGCTGCCCGCCGCCGACGGCGTGCGGCTGGGCGCCGCCTACCGCCCGGCGCGCGAGGCCCTGCGGATCGGCGGCGACTTCTACCAGGTCGACCCCCGCCCCGGCGGCGGCCTGGACTTCTTCTTCGGCGACGTCTGCGGCAAGGGCGTGGAGGCCGCGGTCCTCACCGGCCGGGTGCGGCAGAGCCTGCGCACCCTGGCCCTGGTGGAGATCCGGCCGGTCCGCGTCCTGCACCTGCTCAACCAGGCGCTGCTGGACGCGGGGGAGGCCCGCTTCACCACCCTGGTGACCGGCTCCGCCCGCTCCGCCGCCGACGGCGGCCTCGACGTGGTCCTGGCCGGCGGCGGCCACCTGCCGCCGCTGGTGCTGCGCGACGACGGCCGGGTCGAGCCGGTGCAGATCGGCGGCACGCTGGTCGGCGCTCTGCCCGACCCGATCTTCGACCAGGCCGAGATCCACCTCGCCCCCGGGGAGCTGGTGCTGCTGTACAGCGACGGCGTCACCGAGGCCCGAGGCGGCCCGGCCGGGTACGAGATGTACGGGGAGCGGCGGCTGGTCCGGGACCTCGCCACCTGCCGGGGCATGCCCGCCGGCGCCGTCGCCCAGCGCGTCGAGCTCCTCGCCACCGAGTGGCTCGGCGGCCGCCCCCACGACGACATCGCCGTACTCGTCCTCCAGGCGCCCGCCCGCACCGACTGACCCCTCAGCCAGGAGCACCCGAGTGACCACCGCCACCCGACCCGCCCTCGACCCCGACGTCCGGTCCGCCTACGACGCGCACCTGGCCCGCGCCGACGAGGACGCAGCCGCCGCCCTCGTGCTCGGGCTGCTCGACGCCGGCTGGGCCCCGGAGCGGATCCTGCTGGACCTGGTCGCGCCCGCCCAGGTCGCGGTGGGGGAGCGGTGGGCCTCCGCCGAGTGGAGCGTCGCCCAGGAGCACGCCGCGACCCACGTCAGCGAGCAGACCGTCGCCGCGCTCGCCGCCGCCACCCGCCGCCCCGCCGAGGAGGGCGCCGGGAGCATCGTGGTGGCCTGCGTCGACGGCGAGTGGCACGCCCTGCCCGCCCGCATCCTCGCCGAGGTGCTGCGACTGCGCGGCTTCCGGGTCACCTTCCTCGGCGCCCACGTCCCCGCCCCCCACCTGGTCTCCTACCTGCACCAGCACGGCCCGGACCTGGCGGCCCTGTCCTGCATGCTCCCGGTGCGCCTGCCCCGCGCCCACCGCATGGTCGAGGCCGCCCGCCTCGCCGGGGTGCCGGTGCTCGCGGGCGGCCCCGGCTTCGGGCCCGACGGGGCCTGGGCGGCCGCCCTCGGCGCGGACCTGTACGCGGCCGACGCCGCGGGCGCCGCCGACCTGCTGCAGCGCGGCTGGCCGCCGCCCTTCGACGGCGCGGTCTCGCTGCCGCACCTCGCCGACGAGGAGTACGCGCAGCTCGTCAGGCGCCGCCCCGAACTGCTGCGGCACCTCGTCGACACCCTGCACGAGCGGTTCCCCGCCATGCGCGACTACAGCGACCACCAGCACGAGGCCACCCTGGAGGACCTCGGCCACCTGCTGGACTTCCTCACGGCGGGCGTCTTCGTCGACGACCCCCGCGTCCTCACCGGCTTCCTCGACTTCAGCGCGCACATCCTCGCCGCCCGGCGGGTGCCCCCCGCCGGCCTCCACCTGGCCGTGGACGCGCTCACCGGCCCCCTGCACGACTTCCCGAGGACCCTTGCACACCTCACCGCCGGGAAGGAGAGCCTGGAAGGGGCCGGACACGCCCACTCCCGCTGACCCCCGAGCCCGAGGAAGGAGACGACCCGTTGCACGCCCCCGAACACCGGCCCGCACTCGACATCACCGAGGCGCGCCGCGACGACGGCACCGTCCACCTCGTCCTGGAGGGCGAGCTGGACTACGACACCTGCGAGGACCTCGACCACGCCCTCGGCCGGGCGCTCACCCCCGGCACGCACCGCCTCGTCGTCGACCTCGGCGGCGTCACCTTCATGGACTCCTCCGGCATCGTGTGCCTGCTGCGCGCCCGCCGTGCGGCCCCGGCGCCCGGCGGCCTCCGCGTCGTCAACGCCGCCCGCCAGCCGCTGGAGCGCCTCTCCATCGCGGGCGTCCTCGACCACCTCACCCGCACGGCCGAGGACGAGGACCCCGCCTCCGCCGCCGGATCCGCCTCGCTGGCGGACTCCGCGTCGTCCGGCACCGGCTGATCCGGCGTCCGCCCGGCATCCGTCCCGCAGCCCCCCGCGCCGCAGCCCCCGTCCCGCAGCCCCGTCCTGCGGTCCCCGCGCCGAGGAGCCGGCCTGCTGCGGCGGGTCCCGCGGTTCGGGGGGGCGCTCCCGCGATACGGTCCGAACGGTACCGTCCGGAGGACGGCCGGCCGCCCGCACGGCGGCCGAGAAGGTGAGGGCGTGCCGGGCGGCACGCCGGGTGAGGAGGGGCGATGCGGACCGTACCGGGACCTACCGACCACGTGGTGGTCGTCGGGGCGGGCCTGGCGGGCCTGTCCGCTGCGCTGCACCTGACCGGCGCCGGACGCCGCGTCACCGTCCTGGAGCGGGCCGCCCTCCCCGGTGGCCGGGCCGGCCGCGAGGACCTCGACGGGCACCTCCTCGACACCGGTCCCACCGTCCTCACCATGCCCGACCTGCTCGACGAGGCGCTCTCCGCCGTGGGCCGCTCCAGCGCCGAGATGCTCGACCTCGTCCCGCTGCACCCCGCCTACCGCGCCCGGTTCGCCGACGGCTCCTCGCTCGACGTCCACACCGACGGCCCGGCCATGGAGGCCGAGGTCGAACGGTTCGCCGGCGCCCGCGAGGCAGTCGGCTACCGGCGGCTGCGCCGCTGGCTGACCGAGCTGTACCGGGTGCAGATGCGCAGCTTCATCGACGCCAACTTCGACTCCCCGCTCTCCCTCCTCGGGCCCGACCTGGCCCGCCTCGCCGCCCTCGGCGGCTTCGGCCGCCTCGCCCCCCGCATCGGGCGGTTCCTCCACGACGAGCGGCTGCAGCGCGTCTTCTCCTTCCAGGCCCTGTACGCGGGCGTCCCCCCGCAGCGGGCGCTGGCGGCGTACGCCGTCATCGCCTACATGGACACCGTCGCCGGCGTGTACTTCCCGCGCGGCGGCATGCACGCCGTGCCCCGCGCCATGGCCGAGGCCGCGGCCGGCGCCGGGGCGGAGTTCCGGTACGGCGCCGAGGTGACCGGACTGGAGCGCGGCCCCGGCGGGAGCCGGGTCACCGCCGTGCTCACCGCCGACGGCGAGCGGATCCCCTGCGACGCGGTGGTCCTCACCCCCGACCTGCCCGGCGTCCACGCCCTGCTCGGCCGCACCCCGCGCCGGCCCGTGCCGCTGCGCTGGTCCCCGTCCGCGTTCGTCCTGCACGCCGGCACCGACCGCACCTGGCCGGACCTCGCCCACCACACCATCTCCTTCGGCCGGGAGTGGGACCGCACCTTCCACGAGCTGACCCGCGACGGCGCCCTCATGTCCGACCCGTCGCTGCTCATCACCCGCCCGACCGCCACCGACCCCTCGCTGGCGCCCGACGGCCGCCACCTCCACTACGTCCTCGCCCCCTGCCCCAACCTGGAGACCGGCCCGCGGGACTGGGAGGAGCTGGCCCCCCGCTACCGCGACGAGGTCGTCACCGAGCTGGAGAAGCGCGGCCTGGAGGGCTTCGGCGACGCCGTCCGCGTCGAACGGACCGTCAGCCCCGCGGACTGGGCCGCGCAGGGGCACGCCGCCGGCACGCCCTTCTCCGCCGCCCACACCTTCGCCCAGACCGGCCCGTTCCGCTCCCGGAACCTGGTGCACGGCACCGAGAACGCCGTCATCGCGGGCTGCGGTACCGTGCCGGGCGTCGGAGTCCCCACCGTCCTGGTCTCCGGCAAGCTCGCCGCCGCCCGTATCACCGGAGGAAGCCGATGACCGCCCCGCACCTCCTCCTCCGGCCCCAGGCGCAGCCACCGGCCCCCCGGCGCGGCCGCGACCGCCGCGCCCGCACCTGGCCCGCCCCCGCCGGCCGCCCCCGCGCCGCCGGACCCGCCCCCCGCACCGCCGTCGTCGGCGGCGGCATCGCGGGCCTGGCCGCCGCCACCGCCCTGGCCGAGCGCGGCGTCCGCGTCGACCTCCTGGAGGCCCGCCCCACCCTCGGCGGGCGCCTGGCCGGCTGGTCCACCACCCTCGCCGACGGCTCCACCGCCACCATGAGCCGCGGCTTCCACGCCTTCTTCCGCCAGTACTACAACCTGCGCGGCCTGCTGCGCCGCGCCGACCCGGGCCTCGGGATGCTCGTCCCGCTGCCCGACTACCCGCTCCAGCGCCGCGGCGGCGCCCGCGACAGCTTCGCCCGCGTGCCGCGCACCCCGCCGTGGAGCGCCCTCGGCTTCGCCGCGCTCAGCCCCACCTTCACCTGGTCCTCCCTGGCCGGCATCGACCCGGTGGCCGCCCTGCCGCTGCTCGACGTGCGGGTCCCCGAGGTGTACGAGCGCCTCGACGGCACCAGCGCGCAGGACTTCCTCGACGCCGTGCGCTTCCCCGAGGAGGCCCGGCACCTGGCGTTCGAGGTCTTCTCCCGCAGCTTCTTCGCCGACCCGGGCGAGCTCTCCGCCGCCGAGCTGGCCCTGATGTTCCACATCTACTTCCTCGGCTCCAGCGAGGGCCTGCTCTTCGACGTGCCCGCCGAGCCCTTCCCTCAGGCCCTGTGGGACCCGCTGGCCGCCTACCTGGAGCGCCACGGCGCCCGGCTGCGCACCGGCACCGCCGTCGGCCGCGTCGACCCGCTGGCCGGCGGCGGCTTCGAGGTCGCGCCGGACGGCGGCCCCGCCGAGGCCTACGACGCGGTCGTCCTCGCCCTGGACTCCGGCGGCCTCCAGCAGCTCGTGGCGAAGTCGCCCGACCTCGGCGACCCCGCCTGGCGGGGCGCGATCGGGACGCTGCGCCAGGCGCCGCCGTTCCTCGTCTCCCGCCTCTGGCTGGACCGCCCGGTCCGCGCCGACCGGCCCGGCTTCCTCGGCACCAGCGGCTACGGGCCGCTGGACAACGTCAGCGTCCTCGACCGCTGGGAGGGCGAGGCCCGCCGCTGGGCCGACCGCACCGGCGGGTCGGTGGTGGAGCTGCACGCCTACGCCGTCGACGCGGGCGCCGACCGCCGGACCGTGGAGGACCGGCTGCTCGCCGAACTCCACCGGATCTACCCCGAGACCGCCGCCGCCCGCACGGTCGACGTCCGCCACGAGTGGCGCGCCGACTGCCCGCTCTTCCCCGTCGGCGGCTACGGGGACCGCCCGGAGGTCCGCACCCCGCACCCCCGGCTGGTCCTGGCCGGCGACCTCGTCCGCACCCGGGTGCCCTGCGCGCTCATGGAGCGTGCCGCCACCACCGGCTTCGAGGCCGCCAACCACCTGCTGCAGGGCTGGGGCGTCCAGGGCCAGCACCTGTGGTCCGTGCCCACCGCCGGCCGCTCCGCCCCGCTCCGCGCCCTGGCCCGCCGCCTCTGACGGCGCGTCCGCCCGTCCCCGGGAAGCCGTCAGGCTCCCGGGGACGGGCGGACCTCCCGCGTGACCGGGGCCGTACCCTCCGCTAGTCTCCCCCGACCGGGCGGCCGCCCGGGGCGCAACGGAGCGAGGGGTCGGGACACGTGCACGTCAGCATCATGAGGGCCGCCGCGGTCGCGGCGGCCTCCTGCGTCCTCGCGGGCGGCCTGTCCGCCTGCGATGCGGGGAGGGACGCCGCCGGGAAGGAGGACCGGCGCACCCCCGTACAGGTCCTCCGGGCCGCCTCCGCGGCGATGGCGAAGGCGGGCAGCGCCGCCTTCACCCTGGACATCCGGGGCCCCCTGGACTCGAGGAGGACCGCCAGGGGGGTGCTGGACTGGTCGGGCCGCGTGGCCATGGACGTGACCTTCACCTCCCCGGAGACCCCCTCCCGCGTGCTCAGGGTCGACAGCGCCCTCTACCTCGGCGGTGACGACAACGAGGCGGCAACGCACGGCGGCAGGCACTGGATGCGGCTGGCCGGCCAGCCCGTCGCCTCCGGTGCCGCCGCCATGCTGCTGGGCCCCTGGGTCGACCAGGCGCACCCGTCCTCCGTGCTCGATGTCGCGGCCTCCGCCGGCACGCCGAGGAGGGCCGGGGAGGAGAAGGCCGCCGGCACGGACACGGTCCACTACCGGTGCACCGCGCCGGTCGCCGCCCTCGTGGCGGCGACCCGGTGGCTCAGCGCCCGGCAGCGCGCGCAGGCCCTGGAGGACTACGGGAAGCAGGGCGTCAGCGAGGTCACGCTCGACTTCTGGCTGAACGGCCGCGACGAGGTCGTCAGGCAGGTCCAGACCGTCGAGGACGGCCGCGGGGCCTTCACCACCACGCTCACCTACTCCGAGCTCGGCCGCCACGACGACGTCCGGGTGCCGTCGCCCTCCGACGTGTACACGCTGGAGGACCTGGCCGAGGAGGTCGACGCCCTCCCTGCGGACGCCTCGGGCCAGGAAGGCGGCTGACGGGCCGTCCCCCGGCGCCGCCCTTCGGGGCGGCGGCCGGGGGACGGCGCGGGTCAGCCCGGGAAGCGGCCCGTGCTGCGCAGCTCCCAGCGGCGCTCCGCGTAGGCCAGGTCGTCCTTCCACAGCCGGGCGGCGGTGTGCCGCATCAGCGGCCGGACCAGCGGCGCCGCGCGGCGGGCGGCGGCGAAGCCGGCCCGGTCCGAGGCGGCGACCACGGCCTCGACGACCGCGGTGCGCGGCCGCCCGTGCCCGTCCGGCGTCAGGGGCGTGGCGTGGGTCTCCACCACGCTGCCCTCGCCCTCGCCCTCGGTGATGCGCATGACGACCGTGCGCGGGTCCGGCGCCGTGAAGACCGCCCGGACCGGCACGCCGAAGCGGCCCCGCACCCGGAACGCCACCTCCACCACGAACGTGTCGTCCTCCTCGGCCACCGGCCCCGACCCCGGCGCGCCGACGACGGTGAGGTCCGCGAAGGCGTACGGGTGGAACCACGCGCCGTGCCAGGGGTCCAGACGGTTCGCCACCACGTCCTGCGGCTCGCAGCGGCCGACCGCCGTCGTCACCGCCGACAGCGCCAGGCCGAGCGGCGGGCGCTCCGGCACCACCGGCTCCGGCAGCGGCTCCTCGCCGCCCGCCGCGTCCAGCCGCACCCACGCCAGCACGCCGTCGTCGTGCGCCGGGAACGGCTCCCAGCCCGCGAAGCCCTTCTCGCCCAGCGCCAGTCCGTGCCAGTGGCAGACCAGCCTCCCGCCCGTGACCCGGCTGTCGCACAGCGGCGCGCCCAGGTGCGGGCAGGCGCCCGGGCCGGCCAGCAGCCGTCCGTCCGCGCCGCGCCAGGCGACGACCTCCACGCCCGCCACGGTCCGCCCGAAGGGGCGGCCCCGCCGGACCTCGTCGCTGGCGCCCAGCACGAACCAGTTGCCCGACGGCCGCGCCTCGGCGCGCTTCAGCGCCCCGTCGATGACGTCGGGGCGGGCGCCGCGCCAGGTCGGCTCCTGCTCGGCCCAGCGGGTGCCGCCCAGCAGGCTCAGCGGCAGCGGACGCGGCCTCCTCATCGGCCCCTTCCCTTCCTCGCGCCGCGGCCCAGGCGGGCCGCGGCCAGTCGTCCCAGGCCCGCCGCGGCGACCGCCGCCCGCCGGCCCGCCGGCACCACGACCCGCCGGTGCAGCACCGGGTAGCCGTTGTGCTCGATCTCGTCCAGGATGCGCCGGTACAGCACCAGCGCCGTCGCCACGCACGGCCGGGAGACCGGCGCCAGCATCGGCACGCCCAGGGCGGCCTGGGCGTAGATCTCGCGGGTGGAGGCGATGATGTCGCGCAGCGCCTCCCGTACCCGGTGGTCGGTGCGGCCGGTGCGGCGGCACCACAGCAGCAGCTCCCGGTCCACACCGTGCGGGGAGAGCCGGTCCGCGGGCAGGTAGACCCGGTCGCGGTCGAGGTCCTCGCCCACGTCGCGCAGGAAGTTCGTCAGCTGGAAGGCGACACCGAGGGCCGCCGCGTGCGGCTCCGCCTCCTCGCGCGGTGCCGACGTGCCCAGCACGGGCAGCACCTGCAGCCCGATCACCGCCGCCGAGCCGTGCATGTACCGGTGGAGGTCGGCCCAGGTCGGGTAGTCGGTGACGCTGAGGTCCATCCGCATGGAGTCCATGAAGTCGGCGAAGTGCCGGTGGTCGATGCGGTACCGGGCGGCGGTGTCGGCCAGCGCCGCGACCACCGGGTGGCCGCTGGACCCGGTCGCCAGGCCCTCGTCCAGCTCCTTCTGCAGGCCGCGCAGCGTCTCGTCGCGCTCCTCCGTGGAGGCGTCGCTGCCCAGGTCGTCCACGATGTCGTCGGCCCAGCGCGCGAACCCGTACAGGGCGTGCACGGCCGGGCGCTGCGGAGGCGTCAGGAAGCGGGTGGCCAGGAAGTAGGTACGGCCGTGGCGGGCGTTCAGCTCGCGGCACCGGGTGTAGGCCGCACGCAGCTCCGGGTCGGTGATGCCCGCGCTGTCCAGTTCGCGGACGGTCACGAGGCGCCCTCCGCCGGGTCGGGCCCCTCCGCCGGGCGGCGCGCCGTGAAGGTGTGCACGATGCCCTGCTGCCAGCCGCCGACCGGCAGCGCCCGCACCCCGGTGAAGCCGGCCCGGCCCACCCGGGCGTGGAAGTCGGCGGCGGTGTCGAAGTCCAGCACGCTGCGCCACAGGTGCCGGTACAGGCCCGCGCCGCCCGGGCCGAGGGCCCCCAGCGGCATGACGACCGACCAGCAGACCCCGTGCCACACCGCGCGGTGCAGCGGCGATCCGGTGAGGGTGTACTCGTGGACCACCAGCCGGCCGCCGGGCCGCAGCAGGCCGCGGACGGACCCCAGCACCGCGTCCGGGTCGGCGGTGTTGCGCACCAGGTACGCGGCGAACACCGCGTCGAAGGGGCCGGTGACGCCCGCCTCCGCGAGCCGCTCGGCCGGGCTGTGCACGAAGCGCACCTGCTCCGGCCAGTGCTTGGCGCGGGCCTGCCGCAGCATGCCCTCCGAGGCGTCGGCCGCGGTGATCCGGGCGTGCGGGGCGGCGCGCAGCAGGGCCGCCGTGGAGGCGCCCGTCCCGCAGCCGAGGTCCAGCACCTCCAGCCCCCGGCCGCCGTCCGGCAGGCCCAGCCGCCCTGCGGCGAGCCGGAGATGGCGGTGGTACCCGGGATTGGCCCCCACCAGCCTGTCGTAGGCGGGAGCCGCCCGGTCGAACGCGTCCGAGAGCTCCCGGCTGCGCAGCAGACTCAACCCCTGCCTCCTCGTTGTCGCGGACCGTCGTCCGTGGGACCAGACGCTACCGTCCCCGCCCCTGCAGCGGTACCGCGCGACGCCCCGGCGCGCCGCGCCGGGCGTCCCGGGCGGCGGCTCAGAGCTGCAGCTTGAAGCCGACGTGCGACCCGACGAAGCCGAGCTGCTCGTAGAAGCGGTGGGCGTCCGGCCGCGCCGCGTCGGAGGTCAGCTGCACCAGCGAGCAGCCCTGGCGGCGGGACTCGTCGACGGCCCACTCCATCAGCTGCCGGCCGAGGCCCCGCCCGCGCTCCGAGCCGTGCACGCGCACGCCCTCGACGACCGACCGGGTGCTGCCGCGGCGGGACAGGCCGGGGATGACGGTCAGCTGGAGGGTGCCGACGACCTCGCCGTCCCGCTCGGCCACCACGAGGTGCTGGTTCGGGTCCCCCTGGAGCCGCTCGAACGCGGCGACGTACGGGCTCAGGTCGTCGGGGGACTCGCGCGTGGCCCCCAGCACGTCGTCGGCCAGCATGGCCACGATGGCGGGGACGTCGTCCGCGACGGCGGACCGGATGCCGATACCTGTCATGAACCGCATCGTAACCGGACGTCCGTGCGGGGCCCCCGGGCCTGCCGCGGCGGGGCGGGCGCGCGGACGGCCCTGCGGGACGGCGGGACGGCGGGGCGCTACCGGGCGCGCAGGGCCCCGGTACGGCGCAGCAGCGGCAGCTCCAGGCAGGTCAGCGCCATCGGCACCACCGGCGTCCGAAAGCCCATCAGGACCTCCTCGCGCAGCGACGAGCCGCCGTCCAGGAAGCGCAGCAGCCGCTCCGGCGGGCCGGACGCCACGAGCCCGGCCAGCAGCTCCGCGCCGCTGATCCGCCCGGTGTCCACCGCCCGCAGCAGGGCCGCGTCCATCGCCAGGTGCCGGCGGCGGTGCGGCGGCGGCGGCACCGGCACCCGCCCCGCCGCGTACGCCGCCGCGACGGCCCGGGCCTGCCGCTGCGCCGTGCTGAAGGTGTAGCCGGTCGCCGGGCGGGTCGCGCCGCCCGCCGTGCCGATGCGGAACGTCCGGGCGCCGGTGCGGCGGGGGAAGGCGGCGTCGGTCATCGGCACCGCGCCCTCCTCGGTGCCGGTCACCTCGAACTCCGCCACGCCCAGCACCTCCCGCAGGTAGTGCTCCAGGCCGGCGTCGTACGCGGGCCCGTCCAGCCGGGCGCGGGAGAAGAGGGTGTACTCCACCAGCGCCTCCCGCGGCCCGGTGGGCAGCACGTAGCCGAAGGCCACCCCGCGCGGGGGCTGCGGCAGCCGGAAGTCCATCAGCAGCGCCGCCCCCGGGTCGAAGACCGGCGCGGGCGTGCGGACGAACCAGCCGCGGAAGTGCTGGAGCAGGCTGGTGCGGGCGGGCGGCAGCGCCGGGAGCGGGCGGGAGTCGAACACCCAGCGGGCCCGCAGCCGCCGGGGGCCCTCCGGGGCCTCCACGTCCACCTCGGCGCGGTGCGCCCCGTCGCGGACCGCCGTCACCCGCCCGGTGACCCGCCGCACCGCCGGGTGCGCGGCGAGCTCCGCGCCGACCAGCGCCTCGAAGTCGTCCGACCGCAGCATCCGGTACCGCAGCGGGGCGATCGGCCGGTCGGTCAGCGTGCCGTCGGGGCCGTGGACCGCGATCCGGTCCCAGGTGTGCCGCACCGCCGCGTCGTACGGGCCGGGCCCCGCCTCCCACCAGCACCAGGTCCGCAGCGGGCTGCGGGCCGGGCCGTCCGGCGGCTCGACCACCACCAGCGGACCGTCCGTCACCACCCCGGCCAGGTGCCGGGCCAGGGACAGCCCCGCCGCCCCCGCCCCGACGACCACCACCTCGGCGTCCTCGGCGTCCCCGGCGTACCCGGCGCCCTCCGCCGGCCCGGCCGTGTCCCCCGTCATCCGCGCCCCTCCCGCGCGACGGCCGCCGGGGGCGTCCGCACGGCCGGGGTGCTGCACGGGGACGTCCGGCACGGGGACGTCCTGCACGGGGCAGTCCTGCACGGGGCCGGGGTCCCGGCCGGGAGTTTCCGCATGGCCCCGAGTATCGGCCACCGGGGCCGCCCCCGGGGACCTTCGGCCCCTGACCGCGCGCCGCCGCCCGCGCGCACGATGGCAGTGGGGCCCGGCGGGCCCCGGGGCCCGCCCCCGGGGAGCCGTCCGACCAGGGGCGGGACGGACCGGAGGAGGAGAGAACGATGGCTGCGCCCTACCGCGTGCGGGACGTCATGAGCACCCCCGTGGTCGCCGTCTCCCGGCACGCCCCCTTCAAGGAGATCGCCGCGGCCATGGGTCACTGGCGGATCAGCGCCCTGCCGGTGCTCGACGCCGACCGCCGGGTCGTCGGCGTCGTCTCCGAGGCGGACCTCCTGCAGAAGGAGGCCTACCGCGGGTACGAGCCGTCCCGCCGGGAGCAGCTGCAGCAGATCCAGGAGATCGAGAAGGCCGGCGGCGTCACCGCCTCCGACGTGATGACCGGGCCCGCCGTGTGCGTCGCGCCCGACGTCCCGCTCGCCGAGGCGGCGCGCCTGATGGCGCGGCACCACGTCAAGCGGCTCCCCGTGGTCGACGCCGAGCGGAGGCCGGTCGGCGTGGTGAGCCGCACCGACCTGCTGAAGGTCTTCCTGCGGGCGGACGGCCAGCTCGCCGACGAGGTGCGGCGCGAACTCGCCGAGGGCCTTCCCGGCCCGGCGTCCGCCGGCGTCTCCGTCACCGTCGTGGAAGGGGTGGTGACGCTGGACGGCGAGGTCGGCGACGCCTGCCTCGTCCCGGTGGCCGCCCGCCTGGCGCGCGCCGTCGAGGGCGTCGTCGGCGTCGACTGCCGCCTGCACGCCCCGCACCCGCAGCACCGCGAGCCGCCCAGGACCGCCCCGCTCTACTGAACCGGCCGGGAGACCCGCAGGCGGCCGGTGCCCCGAGGGCACCGGCCGCCCGTGTGCGCCTCCGCGGCCGTCCGGGCCCCGGCCCGGCCGCGGAGGCCGCCACCGGCCGCGGGGCGCCCCCGCGGCACGCACACCGGCCCGGGCCCGTACGGCGCCCGTCCCGCAGGGCGCCCCGCACGGCACGTCCCGGGCCCCTGCCGAGGGCCCCGAGGAGCCTCCTCGGGGCCCTGTGCGGAGGACCCGGAGGACGCCCCGCGGACGACGCCCGCACGGACCGGGCTCCCGCCGCGCGCCGCGTGCGGGTCCCGGCCCGTGCGGGGGGCCCGGGGAACGGGGGTCAGGACGACCGGGAGCGACCCGACCAGCCCGGCTCGACCTGCTCCCACTCCCGCTCCCAGGCCGCCGCCGTGCGGGCGTCGATCCGCCGGCGGCCCACCGCCTGGACGGACCCGCACAGCAGCGCCGAGCCGGTGAGCGCGGCGAAGCCCGCGAGGACGGCGCCCGTCACGATGTCGGCGGAGGACCGCAGGGGGCCCGCCGGCGCCCCGTGGTCGTCGACCCACACGGTGACGGTGCTCCTCGCGGGGGTCCCGCTCCTCACCGGCACCGGCGCGGTGTGCGTCCGCTGCGCCGGGTAGTGCCAGCGGGCCGGGACCGGCGGGCCCAGCGCCCCCGGCATCCAGGTGCCGTCCTGCGGCGCCGCGGCCAGGGTCGTGGCCGCCACCCGGTGGCGGTGCGCGGCGAGCGCGTCGGCCGCCCTCAGGTCCGACCGGTACAGCGTCCAGGAGAACGCCGCGGACAGCGCCGCCGTCACCACCGCCAGCAGCAGCACCACCGAGGCGAGCCTGGTCCGCGCCCGGTCGACCGGGCGCCACAGGGGGTTGCCGTCCCGGCCCAGGGCGCGGCGCAGGCGGACGGCCCGGCCGGGACGGCCGGGCGGACGCTGCTGGGGTGCGGTAGGGCGCATCGGACTCCGCCTCCTCGCGCGGCCCCGCGGCCCCCACCGGGCCGCGGGGACTCCGGTCACCTGCGGCCGGCCGGTCCCACCGGCTGGCCCGTCGTGTCGTCGGCCCGGTACCCGAGCCGGTCGTGGACCGCGACCACGCCGTCCACGCCCCGGCACAGCCGGACCAGGGCCTGCTGCTGGCTGTGCCGCTCCAGGACCCCGGACAGGGTCACCTGCCCCTCGTGCACCTGGACGTCCACCGAGTCCGGGTACAGGCCGAGGGTCCCGTCGAGGACCTCGTGCCGGATCTCCTCGTGGATCGCCCGGTCGCTGCGCAGGAAGACCCGCAGCAGGTCCGAGCGGCTGACGATCCCGATCAGCCGGCCCGCCTCGTCGACGACGGGCAGCCGCTTGAGCCGCTTGCCCTCCATCAGCCGGGCGGCCTCGACGACCGTCCACTCGGGGCGGGCGCACACCGCCGGACTGCTCATCAGGCCCTGCCCGGTGAGGGCCTCGCTCCTGGCCCGCTCCCGGGGGGACAGCCGGGCCGGGGGCAGCAGCCCCGCCGGGTCCTCGCAGGCCGCGGCGTGCCGCAGCAGGTCCGCCTCGGACACCACCCCCAGGGGGCGGTCCTCCTCGTCCACCACCGGCACCGCCGTCACGTCGTTGCGCTCCAGCAGCTGGGCGAACTCCTTGAAGGGAGTGTCCGGGTGCGCGCGGACCACCCCGGAGGTCATCAGCTCTCCCACGGTACGGTGTCGCATCGTCAAGGCTCCTTCCGGTCCGGCGGCCGCCGGGCGTCCTCTCGGGACGCCGGCCCGGCCCCACCCCCTCACTGTCGCCCCGCCGCCGGGGCCGCCGCGTGGGCCGTCCGTCCCCGGCCGCCGCCGCCGACCGGCCCTGCCCCGGCGGAGGCCGGTCCGGTCCGGTCCGCTCGGGTCCGGGCCGGGGCGGGCCCGTGCGGCTCCGTGCGGAGGCCCGGCCCCCGGCCGGTGCGGCACGGCGGGACCGGCGGCCCCGGCCGCCGCCCGGGCCGGGCCGCGCCGGGTCAGCCGCGGCCGTGGGGGATGACGACCACGGGGCAGTCCGCGTGGTGCACGCAGTGCTGGGTCACCGAGCCGAGCAGGGCCCCCGCGAACCCGCCGTGCCCGCGGTTGCCCAGGACCAGCAGGTCCGCGCCGTGGGCACGGTCCAGCAGCACCTGGGCGGCGTTGCCGGACGCCGTGCACCGGTGCACCTCCACGGCCGGTTCCGGGCCCAGCACCTCGCGGACGCTCTCCGTCAGGGTCTGCTCCGCGGCCGCGGCCAGCTCGGGGTCGAGCGACGGGACGCTCCACCCGTACACCGGCGTGAACTCCCAGCCGGTGACCGCCTCGACCACCGCGCCCGTCAGGGCCGCCTGGTCCGCCGCCCAGCGCAGGGCCGCCCGCGACGCGGGCGAGCCGTCCACGCCCACCACGATCCGCCGCCTCCCCCGCGCCTCCTGCCCCTGCCCGCGCTCCTGCTGCTGCCCGCCGGGCTCCCGGCCCCGTCCCTCGTCCGACGTCATGACCGCCACCTCCCGCACCGCCTGCCGGCCTCCAGGCTGACCCCGCGCCCGCCGGGCCGCCAAGGGCCGCCCCGGCCCGGCGGCCCGGGACCTTCGTACCCGCACCGTCCCCGTCCCCGGGCCCGGCCCCGGCCCCGCGCCGTCCCGACCGGCCCCCGACCCCGCCACGCCCGGCCGCGCCGCCGCCGGGTCCTGGACCGTTCGGCCCTCGCCCGATCGGGTGGCCCCGGCGTGCACTGGTACCGGAACGGGCACCGTCGCCCGTGCACCGTCCGCGCGCCGCACCCCGGACGCGCGGGACCGTCCGGACGGAGGACCACCATGCCCCTCCCCGTCGTCGTCGGCATCGACGGCTCCGCCTCCAGCCTGCGCGCCGTCGACTGGGCGGCCGACGAGGCCCACGTGCGCGGCGCGCCGCTGCGCCTGCTGCACACCTCGCTGTGGGACCGCTACGAGCCCGACCCGTCCGACAACCCCGACCTGGCCCTCGCCCGCAAGGCCGTCGCCGAACTGGTCGACACCGCGTCCGAACGGGCCGGGACCCGCCGTCCCGGGGTCGAGGTCCGGGCCGAGGTGGTCCCGCAGGCCACCGTCCCGGCGCTGCTGGAGGCGGCCTGCGGGGCGTCGGTCCTGGTGGTCGGCGACCGGGGGCGCGGCGGCTTCGCCGGGCTGCTGCTCGGCTCGACGGGCCTGCAGACCGCCGCCCGCGCGGCCTGCCCCGTCGTCGTGGTGCGCGGCGGGGACGACGCGGTGGACCGCCGGCACGGCCGCGTCGTCCTGGGGGTGGGGGACCCCGGGTCGTCCCGCGCCGCCGCGGAGTTCGCCCTCGACCTCGCGGAGACGTGGGGCGCACGGCTGGAGGCCGTGCACGCCTGGCACTCCACCGACCCGTTCCTGCTCTACGGCCCGGCGATGAACGCGATGGCGGACGCCGGGTACGTCCAGGCGCGCCGCATGCTGGAGGCGGCCACCGCCGACGCGGCCGCGGCCCACCCGGGCGTGCTCCTCCGGCTGGAGCCGCGCAACGCCGGCTCCCACAAGGCCCTGCTGGAGGCCGCCGCCGACGCCGACCTGCTGGTCGTCGGCGCCCGCCGCCGCCACAGCGGGGTCGGCCTCCAGCTCGGCCCGGTCAACCACGCCGTGCTGCACCACGCCCCCTGCCCGGTCGCGGTCGTGCCCGAGGCGCGGACCCCGCCCCCGCCGCAGGACTGACGGGCCCTCCGTACCGCCCGGGCCCGCCGCCCGGGCCCGCCGCCCGGGCCCGCGGGCCGCCCCACCGGGCGGCACGCCCGCGTCCGGGACGCCGTGCGACCGCCCGCCGCGGGGACCTTCGCCCCTGGCCGGCGGCGGGTCCGGGCGCCGAGGCTGGACGCACGGAGCCCGGACCGGCCGCCCGGACCGGCCGCACGCACCGTCCGCACGCACCGTCCGCACGGCGCCCGGAGGGCGCCGCCGCGCCCGGGCACACCGGGACGGCCCGCACCCCGGCCGGCCGCACCCCGGCCGGGCAGGACCGGGGCGGACGGCAGCGTCCGCCCCGCCGACAGGAGGCCCCCATGCCCCGACCGATCGTCGTCGGCCTCGACGCCTCGCCCGAGAGCGTCGCCGCCGCCGACTGGGCGGCCCGCGAGGCGCTGCTCCGCGGCCTGCCCGTCGAACTCGTCCAGGCGTGGCCCCGGCTGCCCGAAGGCCACCGCCACGCCGAGGCCGACCGGGAGGGGCGCCGCTGGGGCGAGCGGGTGCTGGCCCGGATGGAGGTCGAGCTGCGCACCCGCCACGCCGGTGCCGACGTCACCACCGCGCAGGTCCCCGGCGCCCCGGCCGAGGTCCTGACCGCGGCGGGGCGGCGCGCCGCCCTGCTGGTCCTCGGCTCGCGCGGCCTCGGCGCCCTCCGGGGCTTCCTGATCGGCTCCGTGGCCCAGACGGTCCTGTCCCGGTCCGCCTGCCCGGTGGTGCTGGTCCGGGCCGCCGCGGACCTGCCGCCCGCGCCCGCCGCGGAGCACCCCGCCGGAGCGCCGCCCCGGGAGGTCGTCCTGGGCCTGGACCTGCGCAGGCCCTGCGACGACGTGCTCGCCTTCGCCTTCGAGGAGGCCGCCCTGCGGTCCGCCCTGCTGCGGGCCGTCCATGCCTGGAACCCCCCGGCGGGCCTCGAGCACGGACCGGCCCCGCTGGAGCCGGCGGCCGCCGCCCGGCTGCTCGTCGCGGACGAGGAGCGGGCGGAGGCCGTGCTGCGGCCCTGGCGGGAGAAGCACCCGCAGGTGCGGGTCGTGCACCAGACGGTGCGCGGGAGCGCCGGGGCCCCGCTGGCGGCGGCGGCCGTGCAGGCCGGGCTGCTGGTCGTGGGGCGCCGGGACCGGGAGTCCGCCGTGGGCCTGCACATCGGCCCGGTCACGCACGCCGCCGTCCACCACGCCGCGTGCCCGGTCGCCGTGGTCCCGTACCGCTGACCCCGGCCGTTCCCGGCCGCCCGCCCCCGGCCGACCCGCCGTCCGTCCGGGCGTCCGCCCCGCCGTCCGTCCGGGCGTCCCGCCGCCGCGCCCGCCGCCGCACCAGCCTGGCCGCGGCGGCGGCCGCGACCCCGGCCGCCGCGGCGGCCAGCAGTTCCGCCCCTCCCAGGGGGACCGTCTCCAGCACCGCGCGCAGCGCGGGCACGTACACCGCCGCGAGCCCCAGCCCCGCCGAGGCCGCCAGGGCCAGCGGCAGGTACGGGTTCTCCCGGGTGCGCCAGCGCTCCCGCAGGCCCGCGCACACCCCCAGCTGGGCGGCGAGCAGCGCCAGGAAGAGCGTCGTCTGCCACGGCCCGCCGCCGTGCCGGACCCACAGGCCGGCCCCCAGCCCGACGGCCGTGACGAGCACCCCGAGCTCCAGCACCCCCGCCCACAGCCCGTCGCCCAGCACGTGCTGCTCGGGCGGGCGCGGCGGCCGCCGCATCGCCCGCGGCGACGCGGGCTCGGCGCCCATGGCCACCCCCGTCAGGCCGTGCGTCAGCAGGTTGATCCAGAGGATCTGGCCCGCCCGCAGCGGCACGGCCGGGCCGAGCAGCGGACCGGTGAGCATGACCAGGATCTCGGCGGCGCCCCCGGCCAGCCCGTACAGCAGGAACCGGCGGATGTTGTCGTAGACGCGGCGGCCCTCCTCGACGGCGGCCACCACCGTGCCCAGCTCGTCGTCGGCGAGCACCAGGTCGGCGGCCTGCCGGGCGACCTCGGTGCCGCGGCGGCCCATGGCGACGCCGATGTCGGCCCGGCGCAGGGCGGGGCCGTCGTTGACGCCGTCGCCGGTCATGGCGGTGACCTGGCCCCGGTCGCGCCAGGCCTGGACGACGTCCACCTTCTGCTCGGGGGAGGTGCGGGCGAAGACCCGCACCCGGGTGATGTCGCCGACCCGGCCCGCGGCGAGGTCGCCGCCGGTCACCACCCCGTCCGGCCCGCCGCCGCGCCCCCCGCCGGTTCCGCCGTCCCCGTCCAGCAGGCCGAGCCGGACGGCGACGGACCGGGCCGTCGCCGGGTGGTCCCCCGTGACGAGCACCGGGACGATCCCCGCGGCGCGGCAGGCCGCGAGGGTGCCGGCGGCGGCGGCCTTCGGCGGGTCGTCGATCCCGACCAGGCCGAGCAGCCGCAGCCCCGACTCGGCGGCCGACGGGTCGGGGCCGTCCGCCCCACCGCCCGCCACGGCCAGGACCCGGAAGCCGTCGCGGGCCAGCCGCGCGGCCTCCGTCCGCGCCCGCTCCAGCACGGCCGGGGGCTCCGCCACGACCGCCGGGTCGAGCACCGCTTCCGGGGCGCCCTTCAGGCACACCCGCACCCGGCCGGAGGGCCGCCGGTGCAGGGTTGTCATGCGCCGCCGCGCGCTGTCGAACGGCGCCTCGGCGATCCGCGGCTGCTCCCGGACCAGGGCGTCCCGGTCCAGGCCCGCCTTCGCGGCGGCGGCGAGCAGGGCGGCCTCGGTGGGGTCGCCCAGGGCGGTCCAGCGGTCCGTGCCGGGGGCGGGCGGCCGCAGGGACGCGTCGTTGCACAGCGCCGCCGCCTCCAGGGCCGCGCGCACCGCGGCCCGCGCCGCGGCGTCCGCCCCCGCGCCCCCGGGCCCGCCCGCCCGGTCCGGGCGGCCGTCCCGTCCGTCCGGGCCGTCCGCCCCGGCCGCGCCCTCCGCCCCGGCCCCGCCCTCCGTACCGGCCTCGACCAGCACCTCGCCCACGGGCCGGTACCCCGTCCCGGTGAGGCGCGCCGACCCGTACGGCGTCCACACCCGGCCGACCGCCATCCGGCCCTCGGTGAGGGTGCCGGTCTTGTCGGTCGCGAGCACCGTCACCGACCCCAGCGTCTCCACGGCGTGCAGCCGGCGCACCACCGCGTGCCGGGCCGCCATCCGCCGGGCGCCCAGCGCCAGGGAGAGCGTCACCACCGCGGGCAGCGACTCGGGCACGGCCGCCACCGCGAGGCTGACCGCCGTCACCGCCATCAGTTCGAAGCCCTGGCCCCGTGCCAGGCCGGACGCGAAGACGACCAGGCAGAGCGCCACCGCGGTCAGCGCCAGCACCCGGCCCAGGTCCGCGAGCCGGCGCTGCAGCGGGGTGCGCTGCGGACGGGCCTCCAGCAGGGCGGCGATCCGGCCGAGGGTGCTGGCCGCCCCCGTCGCGGTCACCTCCGCCACGCCCCGGCCGTGCACGACCACGGTCCCCGCCTGCAGCTGGCCCCCCGCCCCGGCCGCGCCCCCCGCGACGGCGGCCCCCGCCGCGCCCGTGCCCCCGGAGACGGCCCCCGCCCCCGCGGCGGCCTTCTCCACCGGGACGGACTCGCCGGTCACCGCCGACTCGTCGACCAGCAGCGCGGAGGCCTCCACCAGCGCCGCGTCGGCGGCCACGACGTCCCCCTCGCCGAGCAGGAGCACGTCCCCCGGCACCACCTCGGCCGCCGGCACCCGCTGGCCGCTCCCGTCCCGCAGCACCCGTGCGGTGGGCGCGGACATCTCCGTCAGCGCCTCCACCGCGCTGTCCGCGCGGACCTCCTGCGCCACGCCGACCGTCGTGTTCGCGACGACGACGAGGGCGATGACGACCGCGTCGGCTTGGTCGCCGGTCGCCACGGTCAGCACGACGGCGGCCAGCAGCACCAGGATCAGCGGGTCCCGGAGCTGCGCCGCCACCCGCGACCGCAGCGGCACCCGCCGGCGCTGCTCCACCCGGTTCGGCCCGTGCACGGCGAGCCGCCTGGCCGCCTCCTGCGGCGTCAGGCCCCGGGCCCGCGCCCCCGCGGCGGGTGCCCGCGCCGCGCCGCCCCCCTGCCGTACGGCGCCCTCCCGCTCCGCGGCGGCCACCGGTCAGCCGGTCCGCGGCGGGACCACGATCAGCGGGCAGGCCGCGTGGTGCAGCAGCACGTGGCTCACCGAGCCCAGCAGCAGGCCGCGGAAGCCGCCGAGGCCCCGCGTCCCCACCACCAGGCAGCGGGCGTGCGCGGCCTCCCGCAGCAGGACCTGCGCCGGCTTGCCGGGCAGCACCTCGTGCCGCACCTCGACCTCCGGGTACTTCTCCTGCCAGCCCGCGGTCGCCTCGGACAGGTCCGCGCGCACCCGCTCCTCCAGCTCCCGGTTCCGGGACTCCGCGAGCGGCCGGCCGACGTGCTGCCGGGCCTCCACCGCCAGCAGCCGGGCGCCGCGCAGCGCGGCCTCCTCGAAGGCGACGGCCACGGCGTCCCGGCAGTTCTCCGAGCCGTCCACGCCGACCACGACCAGCGGCGGCTCGTGCGTCACGTGCTCGGGCACCCGGACCACCGCCACGGGGCAGCCCGCGTGCGAGGTCAGCGCCACGCCCAGGTTGCCGGTGGTCAGCACGTCCTCGGCGGCCAGCCGCTTCGCCCCGATGACCAGGAGCGCGGCCTCGTCGCCCTGCGCGCGCAGCACCGCGGCCCGCGCCCCGTCCGCCAGGAGGGTCTCCACGTCCGCCTCGGGGCGGCGGCGGCGCACCTCGTCGGCCGCCTCGCGCAGGACGGCCTCGCCGGCGGCCCGGTAGTGGGCGCTCCAGGTCCGCTCCGGGTGGTCCACCGCGGGGTGCGGGTCCGACCCGGGCGGCCACTCCAGGGCGTGGACCATCCGCAGCGGGACGCCCCGCCGCACGGCCTCGTCCGCGGCCCAGTGCGCCGCCCGCAGCGCCGTCGCGGACCGCCCCACGCCCGCGACCACCGGCCGCCCGCCTCGGAACGCGCTCATGGCTGCCTCCGTACGTCGTCGGACGGGCCGGAAGGGCCCCTCGCCCCCAGCGTGCGGCGGTCCCGGCGGGCGCGGCAGGGCCGATCGGCGCCCGGCTCCGAGCCCAAGGTCCCATGGCCGCGGGGCCGGGGCGGAGGCCCGTCCCGGCCCCGCGGCCCGGCCCTCCGTCCCGGCCTCGCGGCCCGCGGCGGTCAGCGCAGCCAGGGGTGGTCGCGGACCACCGGGAGCGCGGCCCACCGGCGCCCCAGGCCCCAGGTGCCGCCCGCGCCGAGCACCGCCACGGCGACCAGGACCAGCGCGTAGACCACGTGGTAGTCCACCAGCGGGTTGGTCGACATGCTGGCCGAGCCGTCCGACAGGTGCCGGGCCGGGGGCCACTCCGCCGCCCACATCAGCGCCATCAGGACGGCCCCGCCGGCCGCCGCGATCCGCAGGGCGACCCCCGCGGTCAGGGCCAGGCCGATGCCGAGCAGGCCGGCCATGAAGAGCCAGTCCGCCCACCACGCGCCGGCCCAGGAGCGGAACACCGACTGCAGCGGTCCGGCCGCCACGTGGCCCAGGAACCCGCGGGTGGGCGAGCCGCCGTTCACCCAGGCGCCCTTCGACGGGGTCGCCCAGCCCCAGCCGAAGGCCTTGTCGAGGAAGGCCCAGAGGAACACCGCTCCGGTGGCGACGCGCAGGACGGCGAGCGCCCGCGCCCCCGCCGCCCCGGCGGCCGCCGCCTCCGGCCGCACGGCCGCCTTCCCCGCCTCGCCGGCCTCCCCGGCCGGTGTCCGCCCGGGTCTGCCGACCCGGATCCGGTGTGCACGCAGGACTGCCATGGCCCTCTCCCCATCTCCGCTGCTCGTTGCTGCCCGTCGCTGCCGTCCGCGCCCCGACCCGGCCGGGACCCGTCCTCCCGTCAGGGCCCCGTCCCCCGGTCCGCGCCGGCCGTCCGTGGCGGCCGCCCGTCCGTGGTTGTCGCCCGTCCCTGGGGGTCGGGGCGCCGCCAATGTCCCGCCCCGGCGCGGCCCGTGCGCAGGTGCCGGAGGTCCCGGCCCCGCGGGCCGTCCGGCACCGCCGCCGGCCTGCGGGCAGGCCTCTGGGCGCGCCGTCGGGACCCCTTCGGCCCTCGGTCCGCGCCGTCGGCGGGGTGCAGCCTGGTGGCCGGAGGAGGAGGTGCACTGATGACCGGTCCGAAGGTGCTGCCCGCAGGGAAGGGGCCCGCCGGCCCGCCGGCCGGGACGCGGCCCGTGGGAACGCCGCCCGTGGGAACGCCGCCCGTGGGAACGCGGCCCGTGGGAACGCCGCCCGTCGAGGTGCCGCCCGTCGGCCTGCCGGGCGGCGTCGAGGTGCTGGTGGAGCGGCACGGCGACGTCCCCCGCCGTGCCGCCGACCGCGCGCGGACCGCCGTCGGGGCCGTCGTCGCCGCCCTGCCCGGACCGGTGCTCGGGGTCCGGGTGCGGCTCACGCAGGCGGCCTGCCCGTCCGGCGCCCGTCCGGCCTCCGCCGAGGCGGCCGTGGACGTCGGCGGGCGGCTGGTGCGGGCCCGCGCGGGCGGCCCCACCCCGGCGGCGGCGGTCGACCTGCTCGCCGAGCTGCTGGCGGGCCGGCTCGACCGCGCGTGCCTGCGCCGGACCCCGGCCGGCCGCGAGGGCGCCCCGGCGCCGCGCCGGCTGCCCCCGGGGGAGCGGCGCGTCGTGCGCCGCGCGCCGTCCGGACCGCCCGTCGAACCGGTCCACGAGGCCGTCTTCGAGATGGACGCCCTCGGCCACCGGTTCCGCCTCTTCACCGACACGGCCACCGGCTTCGACACCCTGGTCTACCGGGCCGGGCCCACCGGCTACCGCCTGGCCCGCACCGGCCCCGCCGCCGGCGCGGGCCTGCCCCCGGCCGGCCTGCCGGTCACCGTCAGCGAGGTCCCCGCGCCCCGGACCACGGTGGCCGAGGCCGTGCGCCGGCTGGAGGCCACCGGCCTGCCCTTCGTCTTCTTCACCGACGCCGCCACCGGGCGCGGCGCCGTGCTCCACCACCGCAGCGACGGCCACTACGGCCTGGTCACCCCCACCGGCGGCCCCCGGCGGCCCGGGCGGGCGGCGCACCTGGCGGACCGCCGCCGCGGGTGCTTCCCTGGGGAGGGGAGGGGACGTCCCGTACAGCCGCGCACACCCGACCCGGAGGTGTCCGCCGTGACCCAGCAGCAGGACCAGTCCGGCAGCCCCGGACAGCTCGGCCGGCCCGACGTGCCCGGCCCGTCCGGCAGCGACCAGCCCGGCAGCCCCGCCGAGCCGCCCCACGCCGGCGACATCGGGCGCCGCGCGGCCCTGCGCCGCCGCCAGCTCGGGCTCAGCCGCGAGCAGGTGGCGTCCCGCGCCGGCATGGCCGTCCGCTACCTGCAGTACGTGGAGGAGCGGCCCGCCCAGATCGAGCCCGGCGCCCTGCTGAGGCTGGCCGGGGCCCTGCAGACCACCGCCGAGCAGCTGCGCGGCGGGGACGTCGGCCTCCCGCCCGGCCGCTCCGAGGCCGCCGCCCGGCCCGAACTGGAGGAGCTCGGCGCCGAGGAGTGCCGCACGCGCCTGGACAGCCGCGGGGTGGGGCGTGTCGCCTTCACCACCGACCTCGGCATCTCCGTCCTGCCGGTCAACTACGCCGTCGACGGCGACCGCATCGTCTACCGGACCGCCGCGGGCGCGGCCCCCGCCGCCGCCATCGGCCAGGAGGTCGCCTTCGAGGTCGACCAGGTCGACGACGCCCTCAGCCAGGGCTGGAGCGTCCTGGCGACCGGCCGGGCCGAGCGCGTCACCGACCCGGACGAGCTGCGCGCCCTCGCCTCCCGCGCCGCGCCCCGGCCCTGGGCGGGCGGCGACCGCGACCTGTGGATCCGCATCGCCGTCACCCGCCTCACCGGCCGCGTCGTCCGGGCCCTCTGAGGGCCGGGGAGCCGGGCGGCCGCCCCGGGACACGCTCGGGGTCCCGGGGCGCCGCCCCGCGGACGGCCCGCCCCCGGACCTGGTGTGCCGGTCGGCCGGGCAGGTCGGCGCAGCCGTCCTCCCGCAGTACCGGAGGGCCGGGCGGTGACGGGGGGCTCTGAGCCGCGGCCCTCCCCGGCCCGGACGCGGGCCCGGAGCGGCCCGCCCCGCAGGGCCCCTGGCGCGGTGGCGGGGCGCCGGGCGCACGAGGTGCGCGCGGCGCCCGCGCCCCGCCGGGCGGCTCCGCTCACGTCCCGCCGGGCCGCCCCGGTCCCGTGGCGCGGGCGGAGAGCCCCCGCACCGGCAGCTCGGCACCCCGGGCGCCCTCCGGACCGGCGGCCGCCCCTTTCGCCGCAGCCGCCTCCGCCTCCGTCTCCGCCGCACCGTACCGGCGGGCCAGCGGCCCGGCGCTGAGGCCGTGCGCCAGGACGCTCAGCAGCACCGTGCACACCACCACCGGCACCACCGCCCGCTCCGCGTCCGGGTCCAGCTCCTCCACCGCGAGCAGCACGAAGATCACCGACGCCAGCCCGCGCGGCCCGAACCAGCCGACGAACAGCACCGTGCGGCGGTCCAGTCCGCTGCGGACCAGCGACAGCGCCACCGGCACCATCCGCAGCACCGTCAGGCTCAGCAGCGCGTAGGCGACCGCCTGCCAGGTCAGGTGCCCGAACGCGTACGGCACCGCGACCGCGCCGAAGACCAGCCACACCAGCAGCGACAGCACCGACGCGGTCTGCTCGGTGAACCGCAGCTGCCACTCCGGCGCGCCCCCGTGGACCGTGCCGAACGCCAGCCCCGCGACGAAGGCCGCCACGAAGCCGTTGCCGCCGACCGCCAGCGCCCAGGTGTAGCAGAGCAGCGCCAGCGCCAGCACGGCCGCACCGGTGAACTCCTCCGCCGCCCACCCGCGCCGCAGCGCCGTGCGGACCAGCCACCCGCCGCCCGCCCCCACCGCCGCGCCGTACACGACCCCGACCAGCAACTCCACGGCCGCGCCGCCCGCACCGTGGTGGCCCGTGCCCCCCGCCACCGCGGACGCCGTCCCCGCCACCGCCAGCACCACGAAGGGCGTGGCGATGCCGTCGTTGAGCCCGCTCTCGACGTTGACCATCCGCCGGACCCGCGCCGGCACCACGGGGTTCACCATCATCGCCGCGCCCAGCGCCGCGTCGGTCGGCGCCAGCGCCGCCCCCACGTACAGGGCGGCCCAGCCGGACACGCCCGGCAGCAGGCCGGCCGCCAGCAGCGCCCCGAACGCCATGCACAGCGGCAGGCCCACGCCGAGGAGCCGCACGTACAGGCCCAGGTCGGGCCGGACCTCGCGGAACGACAGCCGGGCGGCGTCGGTGAAGAGCACCCAGGTCAGGCTGATCTCGGCCAGGGCCTTGACCGTCTCCCGGGAGGGGGCGAGGTCGACGGCGCCGGTGCCCGCGCCGAGCAGCAGCCCGGCGAGGACGAAGGCGATGGGGGCGGTCAGCTCGACCCGCTCCACCCGCTGGGAGCACAGGCCCCAGAGGAAGAGCAGCAGCAGGACCAGCGAGAGGGTCGCGTCCATGCCCCTACCGGTACCCGCGCCGGACGCCCCCGCCCGCCCGGGACCGGCCGCCTCCCCGGCGGCCCGCCCCGGGGTCCCGGGGCCGCCCCGGTCCCGTCGGCGCGGCCCGCCGGTCCCGGGGGCCGCCTCCCGCACGGGTCCGCAGGGGGTCGTGCGCCCCCGCACCGCCCGGCCGCGCCGTCCGGGGCCCGGCCTCCTCCGGCCGGGGGCGTCCGGGCGGTTTCACCCGGACGGCCCGCCGTCCGCCACCCGTCCGGCCCAGCGCCCGCCCCGCGGCGGCGCCCGGGCGTCCCGCCGGGCGGGCGCCGCCGCCGCACCGTCCGGCGCGGTGCCCGGCGGGGCCGGACGGGCGGCAGGTCGGGACCTGTGGCCCCAGCGGGCACCGCCCCCGGCCGCGAAGGTGGGAGGTGTCCGGACCGGCCGCCCGCCGGCCCGGCACAGGCCGCGCCCCCCGCGCATCCCCGCCACCGGAGGTGTCACCGTGTCCCGACCTGCGACCGACCGACCCGCGACCGACCGGCCTGCGACCGACCGAGCTGCGACCGACCGGCCCGTGACCGTCGGCCTCGACGGGTCCCCCGAGAGTCTCGCCGCGGCCGACTGGGCGGCCCGCGAGGCCCTGCGGCGCGGGCGGCCGCTGGTCCTGGTCCACTCCTGGAACACGCTGCCGCCGGACGCCCCCGCCGTCCAGGACGAGGAGACCCGGCGGTACTGGGCCGCCCGCATGGTCCGGGAGGCGGAGCGCGCCCTGCTCGAGCGCCACCCCGGCCTGGAGGCCTCCGTCGAGCAGGAGGGGGAGTCGGCGGTCGCCGTGCTGCTCGACCGGTCGGAGCGGTCCGAGCTGCTGGTCCTCGGCTCGCACGGCTACGGCGCCGTCGCCGGGTTCGTCCTGGGCTCCGTCGGCGCCCAGGTGCTGGCCCGCGCCGCCGGACCGGTGGTGATGGTCCGCGCCCAGGGCGGCAGGGCGCTGGAGGGCGCGGGGGAGGAGGTCGTGCTGGGGGTCAAGGGCTACCGCGACCCGGCCCCGGCGCTGCTGGGGTTCGCCTTCGGCGAGGCGGCCCTGCGCGGCGCCGTGCTGCGGGTCGTCCGGGCCTGGAGCCTGCCGCCGGTGTACGGCTACGGCGAGGCGGCGGTGGACCTCGCCGAGGGGCAGTCCGACATCGAGCGGAAGGCCCTGGCCGCCGCACTGGCCCCCTGGCGGGAGAAGTACCCGCAGGTCGAGGTCGTCGAGCAGGTGGAGCTCGGCTCCCACGGCGAGGTGCTGGTCCGGGCCGCCGGGCACGCCGGGCTGCTGGTGGTCGGCCGCCGGGTGCGCCGGCCCGCCGTGGCGATGCGGGTCGGGCCGGTCGCGCACGCCGCCCTGCACTTCGCCCGCTGCCCGGTGGCGGTCGTCCCCCACGACTGACGGCCCCGCACGGCCGGCAGGCCCGTCCCGCCCCGACCCGCCGACCCCGAACCGCCGACCCCGAACCGCCGACCCCGATCACCGACCCCGACCACCCCGCACGGGAGGCGCACCGCATGGCCGCGTACGTGTACGACTTCGCCGAGGGCGGCCGCGAGCAGGCCGGCCTGCTGGGCGGCAAGGGCGCCAACCTGGCCGAGATGACCAGGCTCGGCCTGCCCGTGCCGCCCGGCTTCACCGTCACCACGGACGCCTGCCGCGCCTACCTGGCCACCGGCGCCGAGCCGGAGGGCCTGCGCGAGGAGGTCGGGCGGCACCTGGCGGCCCTGGAGCGGGCCGTCGGCCGCCGGCTCGGGCAGCCCGACGACCCGCTGCTGCTCTCGGTCCGCTCCGGTGCCCGCTTCTCCATGCCCGGCATGATGGAGACCGTCCTCGACATCGGCCTCAACGACGACTCGGTGCAGGGCCTCGCCAAGACCTCCGGCAGCGAGCGCTTCGCCCGCGACTCCCACCGCCGCCTGCTGCAGATGTTCGGCAGCACGGTGATGGGCGTCGACGCGGCCGTCTTCGAGGACGCCCTCACCCGGATGAAGCGGGACCGCGGCGCCGCCGACGACCTCGGCCTGGACGCCGCCGACCTGGCCGTCCTCGCGGGCGAGTACCGGCGGCTGATCCGCGAGCACACCGGGGAGGACTTCCCCGAGGACCCGGTCGAGCAGCTGCGCCGCGCCGTGCTCGCCGTCTTCCGGTCCTGGAACACCGAGCGGGCCCGCGTCTACCGCCGGCGCGAGCACATCCCCGACGACCTGGGCACCGCCGTCAACGTCCAGGCCATGGTCTTCGGCAACCTCGGCGCCGACTCCGGCAGCGGCGTCGCCTTCACCCGCGACCCCGCCACCGGCCGCCCCGGCGTCTACGGCGACTACCTGCCCAACGCGCAGGGCGAGGACGTCGTCTCCGGCATCCGCAACGCCGTGCCGCTCGCCGAGCTGGAGCGGCTCGACAAGCCGTCGTACGACCGGCTGCTGGAGATCATGCGAACCCTGGAGCACCACTACCGGGACCTGTGCGACATCGAGTTCACCATCGAGCGCGGCACGCTGTGGATGCTGCAGACCCGGGTGGGCAAGCGCACCGCCGAGGCCGCCTTCGCGATCGCCGCCGCCCTCACCGACGAGGGCCTGACCGGCCCCGACGAGGCGCTCGCCCGGGTCTCCGGCGAGGGACTGGCCCGGCTGATGTTCCCCCGGTTCGACACCGCCGCGGTCGGGGAGCCGCTGGCGCGCGGCATCCCCGCCTCGCCCGGCGCGGCCGTCGGCACCGCCGTCTTCACCTCCGCCGAGGCGGTGCGGCGGGCGGCGGAGGGGGAGAGGGTCGTCCTCGTCCGGCAGGAGACCACCCCCGACGACCTGCCCGGCATGATCGCCGCCCAGGCCGTGCTCACCAGCCGCGGCGGCAAGACCAGCCACGCCGCCGTCGTCGCCCGCGGCATGGGCAAGGTCTGCGTCTGCGGTGCCGACTCCCTCACCGTGGACCCCGCCGCCCGCCGCTTCACCACCGCGGCCGGGACCGTCGTGGAGGAGGGCGCGCTGCTCTCCGTCGACGGCACGGCGGGCGCCGTGCACGCCGGCGCCGTGCCCCTCGCGGACTCCCCGGTGATGCGCTACTTCGAGGACGGCGGCACCGCGGACGCCGCCCGCGCCGCCGGCGGCGTCGCCGAGGCCGTGCACCGCGCCATGGACCGGGCCGACGGCGTGCGCCGCCTCGGCGTGCGGGCCAACGCCGACACCCCCGAGGACGCCGCCCGCGCCCGCCGCTTCGGCGCCGAGGGCATCGGGCTGTGCCGCACCGAGCACATGTTCCTCGGCGAGCGCCGCCGCCTGGTGGAGGCCATGATCCTCGCCGACGGGCAGGAGGGCCGCGACCGCGCCCTGGCGGCCCTGCTGCCGCTCCAGCGCGGCGACTTCGCCGCCATCCTCGCCGCCATGGACGGCCTGCCCGTCACCATCCGGCTGCTCGACCCGCCGCTCCACGAGTTCCTGCCGGACCGCACCGACCTGGCCGTGCGCGTCGCCTCCGCCGAGGCCGCGGGCGGGCACCCCGACCCGCACGACACCGAGCTGCTGGCCGCCGTGGACCGCATGCACGAGGAGAACCCCATGCTCGGCCTGCGCGGGGTCCGCCTCGGCCTGGTCGTGCCGGGCCTGGTCGCCATGCAGGTGCGGGCCGTCGCCGAGGCCGTGGCCGAGCGCCGCCGGGCGGGCGGCGACCCCCGGGCCGAGATCATGGTGCCGCTGGTGGACACCGTGGAGGAGCTGCGGCTGGTCCGCGCCGAGGTGGAGCGGGTGCTCGCCGAGGTCTCCGCGGAGTCCGGCACCGAGGTGCGGTGCCCCGTCGGCACCATGATCGAACTCCCGCGGGCCGCGCTCACCGCCGGCGCCATCGCCGCCCAGGCCGAGTTCTTCTCCTTCGGCACCAACGACCTCACCCAGACCACCTGGGGCTTCTCCCGCGACGACGTGGAGGCCGCCTTCTTCTCCGCCTACCTCGACAAGGGCATCTTCGCCGTCTCCCCCTTCGAGACCATCGACGCCGACGGCGTCGGGCGGCTCGTCCGCATCGCCGTCGAGGAGGGCCGCGCCGCCCGGCCGGGCCTGAAGACCGGCGTCTGCGGCGAGCACGGCGGCGACCCCGCCTCGGTCCACTTCTTCCACCGGGTCGGGCTCGACTACGTCTCCTGCTCGCCGTTCCGGATCCCCGTCGCACGCCTGGAGGCCGGCCGTGCCGCCCTCGCGGGCGGCACGGAGGGTCCCGGGGACGCCGGGGACGCCTCCCGCTGAACGCTCCGCGCTGCGGCCGCCCCGCGGACGCCCGTACGGTGGCCGCAGGAGCACCGCACCGTCGGCAGGGAGCGCCCACCATGGCGAAGAAGTCACGGAAGGACCAGGACCAGGGCCAGGACCGCGGTCCGGACCGCGGGCAGGGGCGGGGCCGGGACCGGACGCAGGCCGGCAACGGTGCGCAGGAACGCCTCCCGCGGGCCTGCTACGAGCAGGAGCTGTACCGCCTCCAGGCGCAGCTCGTCGAGCTCCAGGAGTGGGTGCGGGCCGAGGGCGCCCGCCTCGTCGTGGTCTTCGAGGGCCGCGACGCGGCGGGCAAGGGCTCCACCATCAAACGCGTCACCGAGTACCTCAACCCCCGCGTCGCCCGCATCGTGGCCCTCCCCGCCCCCACCGACCGCGAGCGCGGCCAGTGGTACTTCCAGCGGTACGCCGCCCAGCTGCCCGCCGCCGGCGAGATCGTCCTGCTCGACCGCAGCTGGTACAACCGCGCCGGGGTGGAGCGTGTGATGGGCTTCTGCACCAAGGAGGAGTACTGGCGCTTCCTCCACCAGTGCCCGGTCTTCGAGCGGATGCTCGTCGAGGACGGCATCATGCTGCGCAAGTACTGGTTCTCCGTCAGCGACGCCGTCCAGGAGCAGCGGTTCCGCAGCCGGCTGGAGGACCCGATGCGCCGCTGGAAGCTCTCCTCGATGGACCTGGAGTCCCTCACCCGCTGGGAGGCCTACTCGCGGGCCAAGGACGAGATGTTCGCGCGGACCGACATCCCCGAGGCGCCCTGGTACGTGGTGGAGAGCGACGACAAGCGCCGCGCCCGCATCAACATGATCGCCCACCTCCTCTCCACCGTGCCCTACCGCAGGGTCGAGCGCCCGCCCCTGGAGCTCCCGCCCCGCCCGGCCGCCACCGGCTACGAGCGCCCGCCGCGCGACATGCAGACCTACGTCCCGGACCACGCGGCCACGCTCGCGGAGGGGTAGCCCCGCGCTTCCGCCGAGGGGCCTGCCGGGAGAGCGGTCGAGAGGGCTGATGCCGCGCCCACGAGGGCGAATGACGGACGCTGCCGGTTCCCGTATCCCGACCGCCGTCACCTGCCGGACGCGAGGCCTCGCGTGTCGGTGCGTTCGCGTTGACGGAGACCGGCAGGCGCGTCCTCCCGGTCCGGCCTCGCAGCACTCGCCGTGATGGCGGCGTGTCCGGTCCTCGGGTTGGATGTGCGGGTGGACCTTCCTCCCGTACGGCGCGAGCCCAACCCGTGGACCCTGTCCGCCCTGGCGCTCGGAGCGGGGCCGCTGCTTGCCGGACTCATAGGGACCCGGCTCTTCTGGATCGTGACCCTGCCGCTCGCATGTCCGGGCCTGGCGTTCTCCATCGGCGCCATGGTGAGCGCCCGACGCATCGGCCACCGGCCGGTGGGGGGTCTGTACAGCCAGCGTGCAACCGGGGTGACATCGTGGTCAGGAGCTGCCTAGGGTCGGCCCGTGACCGTTGACCTCGCAAATCTGACCCGCCGTCCGATCGCCCCAGGGGACGCAGCCCCCCTGGCTGAGCTACTCAACGCGATCGAGGTCGTCGACGTCTTCGGGGAGTACTACTCCGAGGAGGACGCCACCGATCAGATCAACGCCCCTCTGCTCGACCTCGAGCGCGGTACGGTCGGCGTCTTCAACGGCGACCGCATGGTCGGCTACTCCTCGGCTGCGCACAAGTTGCTCGTCGAGGACGTGCATCGGGTGACCGTCAGTGGCGGCGTGCATCCGGAGTATCGGCGCCGGGGACTCGGCGCCGAGCTGCTGGCCGCTGGGATCGCAAGTGCGAGGGCGCTGCACGCGATCCATCACCCCGGCTTGCCGCTTGCCGTCGACGCCCAGAACAACGCGCTCAACGACAGCGCACGCGCCTGCTACCAAGCCGCCGGCATGACGCCCTGCCGCTGGTACTCGCACATGCGGCATCCGCTCGGAGCCGCCGTTGTCGACGTGCCGACGCCGGACGGTCTCGTTGTAGAGGGCTACTCGGTCCACAACGATGCCGAGTTCTTCGCCGTCAGCAACGAGGCCGTCCTGGACCGCTGGGGCGGGGTCTCGGTGCCGCTGGAGCAGTGGCGTGCGTTTGTCGGCTGGCCTGCCTTTCGCCCGGACCTCAGCTTCCTGCTGCGCGATGTGGACAGCGGCGCGGCTGCCGGCATGCTGCTGACCTGCTCCTGGGGCGCGGACACCGCCGCGACCGGCGTCCGTGACGCGCACTTCACAAGGATCGGAACCCGTCGCGCAGACCGCAAGCGGGGAGTGGCCAGCGCGCTGATCAGCCATGCGCTGCGTTCCGCTCGGGACGCCGGCTTCGACCGGGCGAGCATCGAAGTAGACGCCGACAGCCCGACCGCATCGAACGGTCTCTACCAGCGGGCCGGTTTCTCCGTCGCCCGCACCGAAGTCCGCTACACCCTCAACGCCTGAACGCAGTCCGGTAGATCAGACAGAAGGTGTGCTCAGCCGCTGTTGGGAGGTTCGCAGGCGGCGGAGGCAGACGAGACCGCAGGCGAGGTCGAGCAGACCCTGGTGGAGATCAGCGCGCCGTTCACAGCGGATGCGGAGGCGTTTGAACTGGTGCAGCCAGGCGAAGGCGCGTTCTACGACCCAGCGGACCTTGCCCAGGCCGGAGCCGTGGGCGACACCCCGGCGGGCGATCACTGGCTTGATGTCGCGCTTCCGCAGCAGGCGGCGGTACTTGTCGTCATCGATCTCACGAATCCGTTCTCGCTCTGCCACCCGCATGGTTTGACGGACCGGCATCGCCGTTTTCGCGTGCGTGGTGCAGCAGCATTCCGGTGCCGCAACCGATGTCCACGACGGACGAGGCGTCCATCACGAAGGACAGGTGGAAGTCGTCGCTGGGACCCCAGAGGTTGAGTTGGTCGTACGACGCGGCGGCATCGGCATCGGAGTACATCGCGGCAGTATGCCTCCGCGACCACGGCCCGGCCGCAGATTTCGCCGCTGAGCCGGGAGTTCTGGAGCCGCCCGTGCCGGGGTGAACGGTGTCCGATGCGGAACCAGTAACAGATCCGTCACAAGGGGAGCGCGAATACCGCGGAGAACAAACACAACTGACACTCTGTGTGTGCACGATCATCACGAGCACCTCGGGGGCATGATGAGCCATCCGTACGACCAGCAGCCCGCCCAGCCCTGGACGCCGCCGCCCACCAACACCCCCTACGGCTCGGGCATGCCCACCTATGTCCCCCCGCCTCCGCCCCGCATGTTCGCCAACCAGCAGCAGCGCATCGTCTGGACCCTCGTTCCCGTGGTCAGCTTCACGATCCTGGCGTGGCTGCCGTTCGTCGTCGCCTGCCGCAAGGGCGTCGTCGACATTCGCGTCCCGGCGGTCTACGGCGGCATCGTCGCGTTCATCCTGCTGTTCGGGCAGATGCTGCCGAACCCGGGGAACTGGATCGGCGGCGCGCTGATCATCCTGATGGCGGTGTCGGCGACCCACACGGCTCTTCTCGACTCCGAGGTCGTCAAGATCGGTCGGAAGTAGCGACTCGTCCAGGCCGGACGGGATGCCGTGGCGGGCGGCCTCCCGGTACGGCTGATGCATCCTGCCGCTCCGTCTCTCCGGATCTCCCCGAAACCGCTCGGTCGGCTGCTCCTGGAGCAGGGGGCCGCCGTCGGGGACCGGGGCGGCGCCGCGGATCCTGCTCAGCATCGGTGTCGACGACGTCGACGGAACGCTCGGCCGGGTGACGGCGCTGGGCGGCTCGGTCCGCAGCGGCCCCGACGACATGCCGTGGGGGCAGCGCGTCGCCCGCATCCGGGACCCCGACGGCAACCCGGTGAACCTCACTCAGCCGATCCCGGTCCGGTGACGCTGTTCCGCGGGTGCCCGTGCCGGCCGCGGGCCGCCCGCGGTGGAGACCGGGTGCCGGCAGCGGCCTCGATGCCCGTCGGGCGTGCGCGGTGGACGTGTCCCGGACCCGGCGCGGGACCCGGCGCCGGGAGCCCGCGGCGGAACGCCCGGCAGGTCCCCCCGGCCGGTCACGGACCGGCCGGGGGCCGGGGGGCGGGCGCGGGGCGCTCCGGCCCGGTCCGGGGCGGGCGCGGCATGACCAGGTGCGCCGCCACCGCCAGGACCAGCGGCGCGAGGGAGACGGCCAGCACGGTGAGCCGGAGCGCGTCGGCGTAGTCCACCCCGAGGTCCAGGCCCGAGGTGTGCGCGACCAGGTTCGGGTCGTACCCGGCCGTGCCGGGGCTCTTCGCCAGCGCGCTCCTCGCCGCGTCCACGGCGTGCCCGGCCTGGCCCGCCGACAGCCCGCGCGCCTCGGCGTCCGCGAGCCACCGCCGGTGGAAGAACAGGTCGAGCAGCAGGAGGCAGACGGTGGGCCCGAGCGCGTAGCCGGTCATCCCGAAGGCCGGCTGGACGGAGGCCACCGCACCGGACCTGCCGGGCGGCGCGTGCGAGAGGACCGTCTCGGAGACGGGCGTGGAGGTGACCAGGCACCCCACGTTGCAGAGCCAGACGGCCGGGACGAGGAGCCACGGCGCCATCGAGGGCGCGGCGGTCCCGGCCGTGACCAGCCCGCTCCCGGTGAGCAGCAGCAGGCCGGTGACCATCACCGGCCGGGGGGTGTACCGCGCGACCATGCGTCCGGCGAGGAGGGCGGCGGCCGTGGCCAGCAGGGTGCCGGGCAGGTACAGCAGGCCGATCGTCTGCGCGGGCAGCGCCAGCACCGCGCCGCCGAACTGCGCCAGGACGACGCTGAACCCGGCGGAGATGAAGTTCAGCGTCACGGTCGCCAGCACCGCCACGGCGAACGCGGGCCTGCGGAACAGCGCGAGGTCCAGGGCCGGCTCCGCCACCCGGCGCTCGTGGCGCACGAACGCCGCCGCAGCCGCCGCCCCGGCCGCGAGCGGCACCCACGCCCGGGGGTCGGAGAGCCCGTTCTGGGCCGCCCCCACGCCGTGGACGAGGGCGAGCAGGGCGGCGCCGAAGAGGACGACCCCGACGGTGTCGACCCTGCGGGCGCGCCGACCGCCCGGCTCCGAGGTGTACCGCGCCGTCAGCGCGAGCGCGCAGAGCGCCAGCAGCGGGGCCGGCAGGAACAGCCACCGCCAGCCGAGGCGCTCCACCACCCAGCCGCCGACGGCCGGCGTCACCCCGTACAGGAGCATGTCGACGGCCATGAGGATCCCGATGGCCGCCGGCCGGGTCTCCGGCGGCACCGAGACGTTGAGCAGGGCCAGCGACAGCCCGAGCAGGGCGGCCAGCGCGAGTCCGTCGAGGAGGCGCGCGACCAGGAGGAACGGGTAGCCGGTGGCCAGGGCGGAGAGCAGGTTCGCGACGACGGTCCCGGCGAGCCCCAGCATCAGCGTCCGCTTCAGGCCGTGGGCGTCCCCGAGGTTCCCCACGGCGAGGACCGCGGCCGCCACCACCAGGGTCGCCGCACCGGCCAGGAACCCCAGCGCCTGGGGCGGCACGTCGAGCGCCCCGCTGACCCGGGAGAGGTTCAGGCCGAGCATCAGCGGGTCCACGGCCGTGACCGCGAAGGCGGTCGCGGGGCCCAGGACGGCCAGGACGACCTTCGCGGTGAGCTGCGGCCGGGGACCGGGGAGCCCCCCGCCCGCGGCGGCGTCAGCAGCGCCCACGGGCACCCCCGCCGGCCGCCGCCTCCCCGCAGGGCCCGGCGGTCCCCCGGACGGCCGCCGCGCCGGGATCCGCGGCCGACACGACCGGCACGGCACCCCACCCCCTTCGGCACATCGGCGGACACCCCACGGTCCGGCCCGGCCGACGCTAACCCGGCCGCCGCGCCCCGGGCGCGCTCCCCCGGCCGACGCGCACGGCGCCGCCCACGTTCGGGGCAACCGCCGCCGGTGCGGACACCCGCCGCGCGGCGTGCCGGCCGCCGGCCCCTCCCGCACCGGCGGCCCCTCCCGCACCGGCGGCCCCTCCCGCACCGGCGGCCCCTCCCGCACCGGCGTCCCGCCGCCGGGCCGGGTCCGCCCGCGCCCCTCCGCCGGGACCGGGCGCAGCCGGGGCCGCCGGGCGGCGGGACGCCGCGCCCCGGCCCGGCGGAGGGACGCGTCCGGCCGGGCCCGGGGGCCCAGGCACGGGGGGACCT
The DNA here is from genome assembly GCF_042895785.1 of Streptomyces sp. NPDC001380. Taxonomy (NCBI): domain Bacteria; kingdom Bacillati; phylum Actinomycetota; class Actinomycetes; order Kitasatosporales; family Streptomycetaceae; genus Streptomyces; species Streptomyces sp. NPDC001380. Next base: position 118,248 of record NZ_JBIAWP010000008.1, read on the forward strand.
CCGGCCCTGACCGGCGGGGGGCGGGGGGAGTGGACTGGAGGGGTACAGACGCGTCGAGACACCGCGGAGGTGTCGACATGGCCATTCCCGCACGCCGGCAGGCGCGCTCCCGCTTCCCCGACCTTCCCGAGTGGTTCGAGTCCTTCCCGTCCCGTATGGCCTGGCCGGCGATGGCCGACCTGCACACGGTGCGGATCGAGGAGTACACCGAGGAGGGCCGCTACGTCTGCAAGGCGGAGATCCCCGGGCTCGACCCCGCCGAGGACCTGGAGGTGACCCTCCAGGACGGCATGCTCACCATCCGGGCGGAGCGCTCCGAGGAGACCAGGGAGAAGGACCGGTCCGAGTTCCGCTACGGCTCCTTCAGCCGCACGGTGTCGCTGCCGCCGGGCGCGGACGAGGACGACATCCACGCCGACTACAGCGCCGGCATCCTCACCGTCACCGTCGGGCTGAGGCAGGAGAAGGCGGAGGCCCGCCAGATCGAGGTCTCCCACAAGGACTGACCGCCGCCCCACGGGGCGGCCACGGGCGGACGGGGGACCCTCCCCGCCCGCCCGGAGCCGTCCGCTCGGAGCCGTCCGCTCGGAGCCGTCCGGCGGACGCCGCCGCGGGCCGACGCCGCCGCAGGGGCCGTCTCGGACGGGGCCGGCCACGGGGGCACCGGGAGGGGCGGTCACAGGGGCGGTCCGTGGAAGCAGGCGTGGACCTCCTGGTCCGTCGCGCTCTGCGAGACGACCAGCAGCTCGTCGCCCGGCCGCAGCCGGAAGTCCGGCCCCGGCACGGTCGGGCGCCCCTCCCGGACCACCGCCGCCACCACCGTCCCGCCGGGCAGCGCGACGTCGCCGACGGTCCGCCCGGCCGCCCGCGACTGCGCCGAGAGGGTCGTCTCGATCACGCTGACCCCGGCCCGGCTGAGCCGCAGCAGGGCCACCGTGTCGGCGGCGCCGGCCGCCTCCTCGATGAGCGAGACCAGCGGCGTCGCCGCCGGGACGGCCACGTCGACGCCCCACCGGTGGTCGAACAGCCAGGTGTTCTCCCCGTCGTTGACCCGCGCCACCACCCGCGGCACCGCGAACCGCCGCTTGGCCAGCAGGCAGACCACCAGGTTGTCCTCGTCGGCGCCGGTGGCCGCCACCGCCAGGTCGGCGGTGAGCGCGCCCGCCCCCTCCAGCACCGCCGGGTCGCAGGCGTCGCCGAGGACCAGCCGCGCGGGCAGGGAGCCCTCCAGCCCGGCGATCCGCTCCTCGTCGGCGTCGACGAGGACGACGGTGTTCCGCGCCCCGGCCAGGACCTGCGCCACCTGGACCCCGAGCCGGCCCGCGCCGGCGACCAGCACCCTCATGCGCCCGGCCTCCCCGTGCGCCCGCCCCGCCCCGCTCACGTCCCCAGCTCCCGGTCCAGGAAGCCGCGCAGCCGCTCCAGGGCCGTCGCGGCGACCGCGAAGGTGACCAGGTCGCCGGGCTCGGCCACGGCGTCCCGCGAGGCCACCGCCGAGCGGCCGCCCCGGGACACCTCCACCACCCGGATCTCCCCGTCGACCTCCAGCTCCGCCAGCCGCCGCCCGGCCAGCCACCCGGGCAGCCCCGACCGCACCAGCAGGGTCTCCCCGCCGCCGAAGCTGGCCTCCGGCTCCAGGTGCCGGTGGAGCAGCAGCCGGTGGAACTGCCGCACCGTCCAGTGCGTGCCGGCGACCACCGGGATGCCGAACTCCCGGTACAGGTCCGCGCGGGCCGGGTCGTGCGTGCGGGCCAGGACCAGCGGCACCCGGTACGTCTCCCGGGCCGTCCGCGCCGCGACCAGGTTGCCGCTGTCGCTGGTGGTCACCGCGGCGAACGCGTCCGCGTGCCCGATGCCCGCCTCCTCCAGCACCCGGCGGCTGAAGCCGCTCCCGGTGTGGAACCGGCCCGCCAGGTGCGCGGGCAGGGCCCGGCGCGCCCGAGGGTCGCGGTCGACGACCCGCACGTCGTGCCCGTCCGCGGCGAGCCGCACGGCCAGCTCCGAACCGACGTGCCCGCAGCCCATGACGACGATCCTCACGTCCCGCCTCCGTCCGGCAGCCCCTTCTCCGGCAGCTCCTTGTCGGGCAGCTCCTTGTCGGGCAGTCCTCTCCCCGGCAGCCCCTTCCCCGGCAGCCCTCCGCCCGCCGCCCCCGCCCCGCGCCCCGGGCCCGCGCGGTGCTCCGCCCCGCGCCCCGGCCCCGGCCGCGCCGCCCGCCGCCGCACCGCCCACTTGCGGCCCTCCTCCGCCATCAGCAGCAGCACCCCGAACGCCACCAGCACCGCCCAGTCGCCGGCCGTCAGCGGCGCCGTGCCGAAGACCGCCTGCAGCGGCGGCCAGTAGCTGATCGCCGCCATGAGCGACACGCCCAGCAGGCCCGCCGCCACCACCTTCCGGTTGGCCAGCAGCCCCACCCGGAACACGCTCTGCCGGTCGGTGCGCACCGCCAGCGCGTTGAAGAACTGGCTGACCACGATCGCCGCCTGCGACAGGGTGATCGCCGTCCGGTAGGCGGGCGTCTCCCGCGTGAAGTCCGCGTACGGGACGCCCGACGCGTGGATGTGCCAGAAGAACACCGTGCACACCCCGACCGACTGCACCGCCCCCAGGAAGAGGAACCGCCCCACCAGCGCCCTGGAGAAGAGCGGCTCGCGCGGGGAGCGCGGCGGCCGGTCCATGACGTCCGGCTCGGGCGGCTCGGTGCCCAGCGCCAGCGCGGGCAGCACGTCCGAGCCCAGGTCGATCGCGAGGACCTGCACGGCCGTGATCGGCACCAGCGGGAAGCCGGCGAACGTCGCCGCCAGGATCGGCGCCAGCTCCCCGATGTTGTGGCTGAACAGGTAGACCAGGAACCGCCGGATGTTCAGGTACACCGAGCGGCCCAGCCGCACCGCGGCGGCGATGGAGGCGAACGAGTCGTCCAGCAGCACCATCACCGCCGCCTCGCGGGCCACGTCGGTGCCCGACGCGCCCATCGCCACCCCGATGTCGGCGTGCTTCAGGGCGGGCGCGTCGTTGGCGCCGTCCCCGGTCACCGCCACCACCTCGCCGCGCCGCTGGAACGCCGCCACCACCCGCATCTTGTGCTCCGGGCTCACCCGGCACAGCAGCAGCTCGCCCGGCCGGGCCAGCAGGCCCTCCAGGGCCGCGTCGTCCAGGGTGTCCAGCCGCTCCCCGGTCGCCACCTGCGGGGGGCCGCCCCGCACGATGCCCACGCGGCGGGCGATCGCCTCGGCCGTCAGCGGGTGGTCGCCGGTGACCATGACGATGCGGATCCCGGCGCGCCGGCACGCCCGGACGGCCTCGGCGACCTCCGGCCGCGGCGGGTCCAGCATGCCGACCAGGCCCAGCAGCACCAGCCCCGACTCCGCCTCGGCCGCGCCGGCCGGGACGGCGGCGGCGTCCCGCCGCGCCACCGCCAGCACCCGCAGCCCCCGCGAGGCCAGTGCGGCGTCGGCGGCCGTCACGGCCGCGCGCCGCTCCGCCGTCAGCGGCACCGGCGGCCCGCCGCCGTCCCCGGCCACCGCGGCGCACCGGTCCAGCAGCTGCTGCGGCGCGCCCTTCGCGCACACCGCCAGGCCGCCGCCGGGCGTGCGGTGGACGGTGCTCATCAGCTTGCGGGCCGAGTCGAAGGGGAACTCCGCCACCCTCGGCAGCGCCCCCTCCTCCGCCGCCCGGTCCAGCCCGGCCTTCGCGGCCGCGACCAGCAGCGCCCCCTCGGTCGTGTCGCCCAGCACCCGCCACCCCTCCCGGCCGGCGGGCGGCACCAGGCGGGCGTTGCTGCACAGCGCCGCCGTCCGCAGCAGCTCCCGCACCGCCCCCGGCCCGGACACCGCGCCCTCGGGCGCGTAGCCCACGCCCGTCACCGGGTGCTCGGCCCCGCCGCACCACACGGCCGACACGGTCATCTCCGCGCTGGTCAGCGTCCCCGTCTTGTCCGTGCACACCACGGTCGTCGACCCCAGCGCCTCCACCGCCAGCAGCCGCTTGACCAGGGCCTGCCGCCGGGCCATCCGCCGCACGCCGAACGCCAGCGACACCGACAGGGTAGCGGGCAGCCCCTCCGGCACCAGCGCCACCATCACGCCCAGCGCGAAGACGAAGGCGGGCAGCAGCGGTTCCCCGGTCGGCACCCGCACCGCGAACAGCAGCGTCCCGATCAGCAGGGCCGCCACCGCCACCCGCCGGGCCATCACCCGCACCTGGCGCTGCAGCGGCGTCCGCGGCTGCGGCGCCTGCTCGGTCAGCGCGAAGATCCGCCCGAACTGCGTCGCCGCGCCCGTCGCGAAGACCACCGCCCGCGCCGAGCCCGCCGCCACCACCGTGCCCATGAAGACGCAGTTGCGGGAGCCCAGCAGCGGACCCGGCGACGGCTCCGCCGTCCGCCGCACCGCGGCCGACTCGCCGGTCAGCGCCGCGTTGCCCACCGCCGCCTCGTGCGCCTCCACCAGCCGGCAGTCGGCGGGCACCGCGTCGCCCGCCTCCAGCACCACCACGTCCCCCGGCACCAGGCCGCGGACCGGCAGTTCCCGCCGCTCTCCGCCGCGCAGCACCCGGCAGGCGTGCGGCACCATCGCCTGCAGGCTCTCCGCGGTGCGCTCCGCCGAGTACTCCTGGGCGAAGCCGATGGCGGCGTTCAGCACCACCACGCCCAGGATCGCCACCGCCAGCTGGAGCGTCCCCGGCTGCTGCGGCCGCTGGAGCGCGTACGCGAGGAAGGTGATCCCCGACGCCGTCAGCAGCATCACGGCGAACAGGTCGGTGAACTGCGCCGCGAAGCGCCGCCACACCGCCGGGCGGCGGGGCGGCGGCAGCTCGTTCGCGCCGCCGGACCGCAGGCGCGCCGCAGCCTCCTCCTCCGCCAGGCCGCGGGGCGAGGAGGCCAGCGCGGCGAACACCTCGCCCGCCGCCAGGTCCTGCACCGGCCGCCCCCGCCCCGGCCCGCCCTCCCGGCCCTCCGGCGCCGGCGGCTCCCCGGGCACGGGCGCCGGTCCGCCCGCGCCCCGCGCGGGGCCGCCGCGGCCTCCGCCGCGGACGGCCCCGCCCCGGACCGGCACGTCGGCGGGCACGCCCATCGCGGCGGCTCAGACCGCCGTCAGGCGGTCGACCACGTCCACCACGCCGTCCACGTCCCGGACCTCCGCCAGCAGCCCGGGGATCAGCTCCCGCCCCACCTCGCCGCGGAGCGTCACCACCGCGCGGTCCACCGCCACGTCCACGCCCCCGGGCCCCACCGCCAGGCCGTGCCCGGCGACCCTGGCCGCCGCCTCCCGGCGCAGCCCCGCGTCGTCCACCACCAGGCAGCGCAGCAGGTCGCCGCGGTGCACCATGCCGAGCAGCCGCCCCTGGTGGTCCGTCACCGGCAACCGCTTGAGGCGCGACCGGGCCGCCGCCCGCGCCGCCTCCGCCACCGGGGTGTCGGGGTGCACGGCGACGGCCGGCGCGGTCATCAGCCCGCCCGCCGTCCCGGCGGCGGCCCTGCGCCGCAGCCGCCGCCCGCGCAGCGGGTGCAGCGGGCCCGCCGAGGGGCCGGCGCCCGCCGCCACCGCCAGCAGGTCCGACTCCGACACCACGCCCACCACCCGGCCGCCCGCGTCCACCACGGTGACCGCGCCGAGGTTCCCGTGCGCCAGGGTGCGCGCCACCTCCAGGAACGGCGTGTCCTCGGGCACGCCCGGCACCGGCCGCCGCATGATGTCCCGGACCCGCAGCTCGCGGTGGACCGTCCCCGGCTCCGCGGGCCGCACCGGCGCCGCGGCCCGGCCGGGTGCCGTCGTGCCGCCCGCGGTCGCGGCCGCGTGCAGGTACTGCAGCAGCATGTCGCCGCCGGAGGCCCCCCGGGTGCCGAACCTGCCCCGCACCAGCCCCGGGGCGGTCCGGCGGGCCTCGGCCTCTGCGGCCCGGTGTTCGCGCTCACTCATCACACAGCCTCCTCGGGAGGACGCACGGCCCCCCGGAACCCCCCGCCCCACCAGCATCCCCGCGGGCCGCCGCCGGGGGATGGGCCGGGCGTCCCCGGTCCGGGCCGTCCGGCCCTACCGGCGCGGCCGGGCCCCTCCCTAGCGTGGGAACGACGCACGCCCCTGCCCGGCAGGAGGAGCGCAGTGACGGGCTTCCGGGATCTCCTGGCACGCTTCCGGCCGGCCGCGGCCCCCGGACCGGCCGCACCCGAGGCCGTCCGCGCCGACCGCGCCGCCGCCCGCGCGGCCGAACTCGCCGCACCCCTCGCCCTCCTCGCCCCCGCCCGCGCCGAGGGGGACCGCATCCGCCGGGAGGCCGCCCGCGAGGCGGACCGGCGCCGCCGGGCCGCCGCCGACGAGGCCGCCCGCACCGTCGCCCGCGCCCGCGCCGCCGCCCCCCGTGTCCGGGCCGACACCGCGGCCGCCGCCCGCGCGGCGGCCGCCGACGAGGCCCGGCGCCTGCTGGACGGGGCCGAGCGCCGTGCGGAGGAGCTGCGGCGCCGCGCCGCCCGGCGCGCCCCGGCCCTCGCCGACCGCCTGGCCGCCGAGGCCGCCGGGCGCCTCGACGCCCTCCGGGGCCCGCCGTGACCGCCGCCTGGGCCGCCGGGGCCGCCCGGGCCCGCGCGGTCGCCTCCCGCCGGGCCGGAGCACCCCTCGCCCGCACCCTCGCCGCGCAGCGCACCCTGCCCGACGCCCTGCGGCTCCTCGCCGCCACCCCGTACCGGCGCGGCCTCGACCCGCACGCCCCGCCCGCCGCCGCCGAGCGGGCCCTGCACGCGACCCTGCTGTGGAACCTGCGGGTCCTCGCGGGCTGGCAGCCCCCGGCCGGGGCCGCGATGCTGCGCCTGCTGGCGTCCGGCTTCGAGATCGCCAACATCGAGGGCCATCTGCGGACGCTGACCGCTGCCGGGCCGCCCGCCGCCCCCGCCCCGGGCCCTGCGGACGTCCCCGGCCCCCCGGGCGTCCGGCCGCCGACCGTCCCCGCGCCCGCCGGACCGCCGCGCGGCAGCCCGCCCGCCCCGCCGCCCGCCCCCGCCGCGCCCCTCGTCCCCGGCGCGCTCCCCGCCCCCGGCGCGCCGCCGCCGTACCGGCTCGGCGCTCTCGCCACCGCCTGGCCGCGCCTCGCCCGCACCCGCACCCCCGCCGGGCTCCGCGCCGCCCTCGCCGCCTCGCCCTGGGGCGACCCCGGCGGCGACACCCCGGCGGCGGTCGCGCTCTGGCTCCGCACCGACGCCGCCGTCCGCACCGCGGCGGCCGTCCCCGCCGCGGCGCCGTGGGCAGCCGGACGCCTCGCCCTGCTCACCGCCCGCGAGGTCCACCTGCACGGACGCCCCCTGCCGGAGCCCGCCGCCCGGCACGCCGCCGGGCTCCTCGGCCGTGCCGCGCCGCGCGCCGCCACCCTCGCCGACTGCCGCCGCCTGCTGCCGGGGCCGGCGCGCTGGGCCCTGGACGGCGTCGACGCGCCGGCCGGGCTGTGGCGCGCGGAGGCCCGCTGGTGGGCGCGGCTCGAGCATGACGGCCTGGCCCTGCTGCGGACCCGCCGCCCCGGACCGCCCCCGGTCGTGGGCGCCGCCGCCGTCCTCGCCGCGGACGCGTGGCGGGTCCGGGCCGCCCTGCAGTGCGCGGCCCGCGGCGGCGTGCGGACGGACGCGGCGGGCGTCCCCGGCCTGCCTGGGGTCCGGGACGTCCTGGATGTCGTGGACGCCCTGGGGTTCCCGGACCTCCCGGATCCTCCGGACCTCAGGCGGGCTCCCGGACGGGCCGGCGCCACGGAGGCCCCCGGTGCGGCCGCCTGAACCTGCGGGGACGGCACCAGCCGCTCCCGCCCCGTCCGCGCCCGCCGCCCCGTCCGCGCCCGCCCGCCCCGCACCCGCCGCAGCCCGCCCCGCACGACCGGGCCGCCGGACCCGCCCGGCCGGCCGGGGCCGCACCGCCCCTCCCCGCACGCCGTCCCGCCCGGCTGCGCCGTCCCGCCCGGCTGCGCCGTCCCGCCCGGCCCCGGCGGAACGCCGCCCGGCCCCGGCCCCGCTCCAGGGCCCACCCCCACCCCCGTCCCCGGCCCCGCCCGCCGGGGACGCCGGACGCCGGCCGGCGGCGGACGGGAGGCCGTGATGCCCTGGCCCGCCGCCCTCACCCCGGTGCGGATGCAGCGCGTCGCCGTCGTCGCCCCGCGCGCCGCCCTGCGCGGCACGCTGATCCGGCTCGCCGAGGCGGGCTGCGTCGAGCTCGACCTCCCCAGCGCCGACGACCCGGACGCTCCCGGCCCCGGCCGCCCGGACGGCCACGGGCCGCCCGGCCCCGCCGCCCGCCGCCTGGAGCGGCTGCCCGCGCCCGCCGGGGCCCCGGCCCCCGCCGCCGTGCTCAGCGCGGAGCCGCCCGACCTCGACGCCCTGGAACGGCAGGGCCGCGCCGACCTGCTCGCCGGCGAGGCCCGCCTCGAGGAGGTGCTCGCCGCCGCCGTCGGCCGGGGCGCCGTCACCGCCCTCGCCGGGTGGTGCCCGGCCGCCGACGTCGCCGCCACCGCCGCCCGCCTCGCCCCGGCCGGCGCCGCCCTCGTCCCGCTGCCCGCGCCCCGCGGCGTCGAGCCCCCCACCCAGGACCGCGACACCGGCGCCGTCCACCGCTCCTGCGCCCCCCTGGTGCGCACCTACGGCACCGCCCCCTACGCCGACCTCGACCCCTCGCTGCCCGCGGGCGCCGCCTACGCGGTGATGTTCGGCGTCATGTTCGGCGACGCCGGACACGGCGCCCTGCTGCTGGCGGCGGCCCTGCTGCTGCGCCGGGGCCGCCCCCGCCGGCTCGCGCGGCTGCGCCCGCTGTGGCCCCTCGTCGCCGGCGCCGGCCTGGTGAGCGTGCTCGCCGGCGCCGCGTACGGGGAGTTCTTCGGCCCGACCGGCGTCCTGCCCGTCCTGTGGCTGGACCCGCTGGCGGAGCCCGTCCGGCTGCTGGCCGCCGCCGTCGGCCTCGGCTGCGCCCTGCTGCTCCTGGCCCACGTCGGCGGGGCGGTGAACCGGTGGCGCGAGGGCGGGGCCGCCCGCGCCCTGTACGCGGTCTCCGGGGTCGCGGGCGGCCTGCTCCTCCTCGGACTCGCCGTGCTCGCCGCAGGCGTCCTGCTCCGCCTGCCCGCCGCTCTCGCCTGGGCCGGGGCCGCCACGGCCGCCGCCGGGGCCTGCCTCGCCGCGGCCGGGCTGTCCGCCGCCTCCGGCGGCGGACCGGGCGGGGCGGCGCAGACCGGCCTCCAGCTCTTCGAGGCGGTGCTGCGGACGGCCGCGAACACCGTCTCCTTCGCCCGGCTCGCCGCCTTCGGCCTCACCCACGCCGCGCTCGGCGCCGTCGTCTGGCACGCCGCCGCCGCGCAGGCCCGCGGCGGCCCGGCGGCCCTGCCCGCCGCCGTCCTGCTCCTCGTCCTCGGCAACGCGCTCGCCCTCGCCCTGGAGCTCCTGGTGGCGGGTGTGCAGGCGCTGCGGCTGGAGTTCCACGAGCTCTTCTCCCGGGTCTTCGAGGCCCAGGGCCGCCCGTTCCGCCCGTGGCGGCTGCCCGGGCAGCGCATGGAGGTGACACCGTGACCACCTGGCTCCTCGCCCTGCCGGTCCTCGTCCTGGCCTTCGCCGCCGTCCGGCTGCTGCTGCGGCGCCGCGGCCGCTCCGGGCTGCGGCTGGTCCTCGCCGCGGACGGACTGCTGCTCGCCGGCGGCCTCGCCCTGCTCGCCACCGCCCTCGGCGGCGGCACGGCGCACGCCGCGGCGTCCGCCGCCCAGGCGCAGCAGGCCCAGGGGCCGAACTCGGCCGCGCTGATCGGCGCCGCCGTCGCGGTCTCCGCCGCCTCGCTGGCCTCCGCCGCCGCCGTCTCCTACACCGGCGCCGCCGCGCTGGCCACCATGAGCGAGCGGCCCGAGCTCTTCGGCCGGGCCATGGTGGTGGTCGGCCTGGCCGAGGGCATCGCCGTCTACGGCCTGATCGTGGCGGTCATCCTCGTCGGGAAGGCCTGACGTGGGGACCGTGGCCGCCCTCGGCGAGGAGGCCCGGACGGCCGGATTCGCCCTGGCCGGGGTGCGGGTGCTCGCCGCCGGGGACCCGGACGCCGTCCGTGCCGCCTGGCGGCGGCTGCCCCCCGGTACCGACCTCGTCCTGCTCACCCCGGCGGCCGCCGCCGCCCTGGGGCCGGACCTGGTGGAGGGCACCCGTCCCCTGGTGGCGGTGATGCCCCCGTGAGCGCCGCCGGACCGGCCGCTGCCCCCGCCGGACCGGCCGCCCCCGCCGCCGGGGCCGCCGCCCTGGAGCCGGTGCGCGCCGCCCTCCTCGCCGCCGCCCGCGCCGAGGCGGCCGCCGCGCTGGCCGCCGCCGAGGAGGACGCCGCCGCCCTGCTGCGGGCCGCCCGCGCCGAGGCGGCCGCCCTCCTGGCCGAGGCCCGGCGGCAGGGCGGCGCGGACGGCCGCGCCGAGCACGCCGCCGCCCTCGGCCGCGCCCGGCGCGCCGCCCGCACCGCGGAGCTCGCCGCCCGCCGCGCCGCCTGGGAGGAGCTGCACCGCCTCACCGCGGCGCGGGTCCGGGCCCTGCCGGCCGCCGCCGACCCGGCCGTGCGCGCCGGCCTGGCCCGGTACGCCCGGCGGCTCCTCGGGCCCGGCGCGGAGGTCGGCGAGGCCCCCTCCGGCGGCGTCGTCGCCCGCGCCCCCGGCCGCCGCGTCGACCTCGGCCTCGACGCCCTGGCCTCCCACGTCCTGGCGGGCCTCGGCGCCGGTGCGGAGCAGCTGTGGGAGCCGTGAACGGCCCCCGGCCGCCGGGCGCGCCCACCGGCCCGGGCCCCGGCACGCCGCCGGCCGGCCCCGGGGCCCCCGGCCGGGTCCTGCGGGTCGCCGGGCCGCTGGTCGAGACCACGTACCTCCCCGGCACCGCCATGCACGGCCTGCTCGCCCTCGGCCCCTCCGGCCTGACCGGCGAGGTGGTGGCCCTGCGCGGTGACACGGCCGTGGTGCAGGCGTACGAGTACACCGGCGGACTGGCCCCCGGCGACCCGGTGCGGCCCGGCGGCGGCCCGCTCGCCGCGCCGCTCGGCCCCGGCCTGCTCGGCGGCGTCTTCGACGGCCTGCTGCGGCCCCTCGCCGGCGCCCCCGAACGGCTCGTACCCGGCGCCGCCCCGGCCCCGGACCGGCGGCGCTGGCGGTTCCGCCCCCTGGCCGCCGAGGGCGACCGGGCGGCCGGGGGCGGCGTCCTCGGCGAGGTCACCGGCCCGGTCGCCGGCCCGGACGGCGGCGCGGCGGGCCCCGGGCCGGTGCCGCTGCCGGTCCTCGTGCCCCCGGGCTGCGGCGGGCCGGTGCGGCGCATCGCCCCCGAGGGCGCGTACCCGGCCGACGCCGTCCTCGCCGTCGTCGGCGGCGCCGAGGTGCCGATGACCGTGCGCTGGCCGGTCCGCCGCCCCCGCCCCGTCCGCGGGCGGACCGGCACCCGCGAGCCGCTGCGCACCGGGCAGCGCGTCCTCGACCTGCTCTTCCCCGTCGTCCGCGGCGGCACGGCGGCCGTCCCCGGCGGGTTCGGCACCGGCAAGACCGTGCTGCTCCAGCAGATCGCCAAGTGGTGCGACGCCGACGTGATCGTCCACGTCGGCTGCGGCGAGCGGGGCAACGAGATGGCCGACGTCATCGACGAGCTCGCCGCCCTGGAGGACCCCCGCACCGGCGGCCTCCTCGCGGACCGGACCGTCGTCCTCGCCACCACCTCCGACATGCCGATGATGGCCCGCGAGGCTGCCGTGCACACGGGCGCCACCGTCGCCGAGTACTTCCGCGACGCGGGCCTGGACGTGGTGCTCATCGCCGACTCCACCTCCCGGTGGGCCGAGGCGCTGCGCGAGTTCGCCTCCCGCAGCGGCGAACTGCCCGCCGAGGAGGGGTACCCGGCCGGCCTCGCCTCCCGCCTCGCCGCCTTCTACGAGCGGGCCGGGGCCGTCACCACCCTCGGCGGACGGCCCGGCTCGGTCACCGTGGTCGGCGCCGTCTCCCCGCCCGGCGGCGACACGGCCGAACCCGTCACCGCCCAGACCGAGCGCTTCGTCCGCTGCCTGTGGACCCTCGACCCCGACCTCGCCCACGCCCGCCACTACCCGGCGGTCTCCTGGTCCGGCTCGTTCTCCCGGGACGCCGCCGCGGTCGGGGCCGGGCAGGCCGCGGCCGGCGACCCGGACTGGGCCGGCCGCCGCGCCCGCACCGCCGCCCTGCTCGCCGGGGCCGACCGCCTGGCCGGCCTCGTCGACCTCGTCGGCGTCACCGCGCTGCCCGCCGCCGAGCGGATGACCGTGCTCGGCGGCCGCCTGCTGCGCGAGGCGGTGCTCCAGCAGAGCGCCCTCTCCCCGAACGACGCCCACTGCTCCGCGGCGAAGACCGCCGCCCTGGCCGAGGCCGCCCTCGCCGTCGCCGGCCGCTGCCGGGAGCTCGCCGCCGCCGGAACGCCGCCCGCCGACGTCGAGGAGGCGGACTTCGGCCCGCTGCTGCGCGCCCGCGAGGAGACCGGGCCCGACGACGCGTCAGGGGTGGCGGCGCGCCGCGACGCCGTGCTCGCGGCCCTGGCCGTCCTCGGCGGGGGCCCGCGGTGAACGGCCGGGACGACGGCCGGTACGACGGCCCGGGCGGCCGGGACGACGGCGGGTACGACGGCGGGTACGACGGCGGGTACGACGACCCGGGCGGCCGGGACGGCGGGGGAGACGACTGGGGCCGGGTCGCCCATACCTCCGTGGACGGGCTGCGCGGCCCCCTCGCCTTCGTCACCGGTGTCGAGGGTGTCGGCTGGGACGAGTCCGTCCGCATCGCCCTCCCCGGCGGGGAGCGGCGCCACGGCCTCGTCCTGGAGGTCGACCGCGGCCTGGCGGTGGTGCAGGTCATGGAGGGGACCGCGGGCATCGACCCCCGCCGTGTCCGGGTGTCCTTCGACGGCAGCCCGCTGCGCGTCCCCGTCGGCCCCGGCTGGCTCGGCCGCGTCTGCAACGGCCGCGGCGAGCCCGCCGACGGCGGCCCGCCGGTCCTCGGCGACACCACCGCCCCCGTCGCCGGCGCGCCCCTCAACCCCGTCCGCCGCGAACCGCCCGCCGACCCCGTCCTCACCGGGGTCAGCGCCGTCGACGGCCTCACCACGCTCGTGCGCGGCCAGAAGCTCCCCGTCCTCTCCGCCGCCGGGCTCCCGCACCTCGAACTCGCCGCCGCCGTCGCCGCCCGCGCCACCGCCGGCGGCGACCCCTTCTGCGTCGTCCTCGCCGGCATGGGCCTCACCCACCCCGACGCCGCCCACCTGCGCGACGCCCTGGAGGAGCGCTCCGCCGCGGGCGAGCTCGTCCTCCTCCTCAACACCGCCGACGAGCCCGTCATCGAACGCATCCTCACCCCGCGCATCGCGCTCACCGTCGCCGAGCACCTCGCCTTCGAGGGCGGCCGCCACGTCCTCGTCGTCATGACCGACATGACCAGCTACGCCGAGGCGCTGCGCGAGGTCTCCTCCGCCCGCGGCGAGATCCCGGCGCGCCGCGCCTACCCGGGCTACCTCTACAGCGACCTCGCCTCCCTGTACGAGCGCTGCGGCCGCATCCGCGGACGGCCCGGCTCGGTCACCGTCCTGCCCGTCCTCACCATGCCCGCCGGCGACATCACCCACCCCGTGCCCGACCTCACCGGGTACATCACCGAGGGGCAGATCGTGCTCTCCCGCGAGGTGCACGCCCAGGGCGTCCGGCCGCCCGTCGACGCCCTCTCCTCGCTCTCCCGCCTCATGCGGCGCGGCGCCGGGCCCGGACGCACCCGCGACGACCACCTCCCCGTCGCCGCCCAGCTCCTCGCCGCCCTCGCCCGCACCCGGCAGGTCCGCGAACTCGCCGACCTCGTCGGCGAGGACGCCCTCGGACCGGCCGACCTGCGGCAGCTCGCCTTCGGCGAGGCGTTCCTGCACCGCTTCGTCGACCAGGGGCCCGACGAGGTCCGCACCCTCGACCAGACCCTCGACCGCGCCTGGGAGGTCCTGCACGCCCTGCCCCGCAGCCGCCTCGGCATGCTGCCCGCCGCCCTGCTCGACGTCCACGGCTTCCCGGCCGACCCGGTCTCCGCCGTGCCCGGTGCCGCCGCCCCCGACCCCGCGGCCCGCGCCGGGGGCGCCGGCCCCTCCGGCGTCCACCCCGGGCGTCCCGGCCCGCCCGCCCCCGCCGGAGGCCCCGGATGACCGCCCGCCGCCCCCCGCCCGGCCGCGCCGGACGGCTCGTCCTGCTCCGCACCCTGCGGACCGCCGAGCACGGCGCCGACCTCCTGGAGCAGAAGCTCCGCATCCTGCGCGCCGAGCACCGCCGCCTGCTCCGGGCCGAGCAGGAGGCCGCCGAGGACTGGCGCCGGCTCCTGCGGGACGCCGAGACCTGGCTGCTGCGCGCCCTCGTCCTCGGCGGCCGCGGCGCCCTCGACGCCGCCTGCGACGGCGTCCCCCCGGCCGAGGCCCGCGTCCCCCGCACCACGACCCTCGGCGTGCCGCACCCCGCCGGCTGCGACTGCGCCACCCCGCCCCGGCGCGCGTCCGCCGCGCCCCCGCGCAACGCCGCCCTGGCCCCCGCCGCCGACGCCCACCGCGCGGCCCTGCGCGCCGCCGGCCGGTACGCCGCCGCCCGTGCCGCCGCCCGCGCCGTCGGGGCCGAGGCCGACGCCACCCGGCGCCGGCTCCGTGCCCTGCGCCGCCGCCGCATCCCCGAGCTGCGCCGGGACCTCGCCCTGGCCGACCTGGCCCTGGAGCAGGCCGAGCACGAGGACGCCGTCCGCCGCCGCCGCGCCGCCGCCCGGGGGCCGCGGTCCGGGGCCGCGGCGCGGCGGGAGCCGTGGTGAGCGCGGCAGGCCGGCCGCACGGGCCGCACGGGACGGTGCCCGCGCGGCGCACCGCACCGGTCCCCCCGCCGCGCCGGGCGCGCGGTGCGCCGCCGGTCGGCCGCGGCCGGCGCGGCTGCGGTCAGACGGGCTCCCCGACCCCGTTCGGCACCGGGCCGGGGACGGCCGCGGCGCCGGTGTCCCGCCGGGCCGAGGCCGCCGCCGCCTCCCGGGCCAGGAAGGAGCCCAGCTCGCCGATGGTGCTCATCAGCGGGGCGGGGAAGACGACGGTGCTGTTCTTGTCCACGGCGATCTCCACCAGGCTCTGCAGGTTGCGGAGCTGGAGCGCGAGGGGGTGGGCCATCATCGTGTCCGACGCGTCGCCCAGCGCCGCGGCGGCCAGGGACTCGCCCTGAGCGTTGATGATCTTGGCCCGCTTCTCCCGCTCGGCCTCGGCCTGGCGCGCCATCGCGCGCTTCATGCTGTCGGGCAGCTGGATGTCCTTGAGCTCGACCAGGGTGACCTCGACGCCCCACTCGGCGGTCGTCACGTCGAGGATCCCGCGGATGTCCAGGTTGATGCGGTCCGTGGCGGACAGGGTCTCGTCGAGCGTGTGCCGGCCGACGACCTTGCGCAGGGTGGTCTGGGCGATCTGGTTGATGGCCGCGTTCACGTTGTCGATCGCGACGACCGACTTCACGGCGTCCGCCACCCGGAAGTAGGCGACCGCGGAGACGTCCACGCTCACGTTGTCCCGCGTGATGATGCCCTGGGACTGGATCGGCATCGTGACGATCCGCAGCGACACCCGGTGCAGGACGTCGACGAACGGGATGATGATCCGCAGCCCCGGGGCGCGCTCCCCGGCCAGCCGGCCGAACCGGAACAGCACGCCCCGCTCGTACTGCTTGACGATCCTCACAGCCATGGCCAGGAACACCAGGACCAGCAGGACCACGACGACGAGAAGGAAGATCAGGACACCCATGGCGTTGCTCCTCGGGGTGAGGACCGCGTCGCCCCTGCCCGTGGTCCCGGGACACGTGCCGGCGGGGCGCCGGTGCGGCGTGCTCCCGCCGCCCGGTCCTCCCGGGCCCCCGCGGCGTCCGTGTGCGCCTCCGCGCGAGCCCGGACGCTCCGTGGCCGCGGGTCCCGCCGTACGTCCAGCATGGATCCGCGCGGGCCGGCGGGGCAGGGCCGAACAGCCCCCGGTCCCCCCGCGGCCGCCCGCCGTCCCGCCGCGCCCTCCCGAGGACTCCGCGGTGCCGTCCCTCCCGGGAGGGGGGCTGCCCCGGCCCCGGCGTCCGGAAGCGACCCCCGGTCCACTGCGCGATCTCCCGGATGTGGCCGCCGGGGTCGCGGAAACTCGCGGTGCGGATCCCCCAGGGCCGGTCCACCGGCCCCCGCGCTTCCCGGCCCGGCCCCGCCTCCGGCCCGGCCCCGCCTCCGGCCCGGCCCCGCCTCCGGCCCGGCGGGCCCTGCCGCGCGTCAGCGGACGACCACGGCCATGTCTCCGTACGTCGCGTAGCCCGCGCCGAAGGCGGCCTCACCCACCGAGTAGCGCCCGCGGGCCGGGTCGTTGACGGTCACCCGCCCGCCGGAGAAGCCGGTGACCACGACGGTGTGCTCGGCCGGGCCCGCGTAGGGCACGCGGCGGCCGTCGTACGCCGTGTAGGGGCGCGTCCGCACGCGGCGCCAGAGGTAGTCGACCCAGACCACGGCCGGATGGCCGCGGGAGACCTCGGCGCGGAGGCGTCCGAGGCCGACGCCCTGCCCGGCGGCGACGACGTCGAGCCCGAAGGAGCGGGCCGCCGCCGCCACGGGCGGGGCGTACACGCCGAAGCCTGTCCCCGCGAGCTCCGAGCCGTCCGGGTCGCCGACGAAGGCGCGGAACGGGTCCCCGGACAGCGGGCCGGACCGCCCGAACCGGGGGTGCGCCCGGTCCACCCCGATGCGGGCCAGGACCGCCCGGTCGCCGACGTGGTGCCCGCGCGCGGCCAGCACCATCCGCAGGGCGGCGGCCTCGCAGTCGTTGCGCAGCTGCTGGCGGTACCAGGGCACGGCGGCCCCGCCGTCCGCCGCGGCGGTCCCGGCACCGGCCGGCAGCACCGCGCACGCCGCGGCGGCGGCGCGGAGCAGCCACGTCCGGGTTCTCCTCATCCGCGTCCTCCTCGTCACCTCAGACGACGCTACGAGCACGGCGAGGGCCGGGCACCCGCTGCGCACCCGCCCGGGTGTGCACGCGTTCGAGGGCCCTGCCGCCCGCCCCGACGCGGCGGCGGGACGCAGGCCCGCCCGCCGCCGCGTGGCGGCCCGCGGCGGCGCGGGACGGAGGCCCGACCGGCCCCGTGCGCCTGCCCGGGAGCGGGCCGCGGCCCCGACGCGGCCGGAGCCTCCTGCCGGCGCAGCGGTCCGGGCCCGCCGGGACGCCGTTCCTGCCGGAGGAGGGGTGCCGGGACGGCTCCGCGCCCGGCGGCGGCACGGGCGGGAAGGGCGGTGGTGTCGGCCGGGCGGGTGCGTCGGGGAGCGGTGCCCGGGCTGCCGCGTCAGCGTCGGCGGAACGGCCGGGCGGCGGATGCAGGGGTTGACCAGTGGGCGTGGTGATCGGCGAGGTGATGCCGCTCGCGCTGGCGATCGCCCTGTCGCCGTTCCCCGTCGTCCCGGCGATCCTCCTGCTGTTCACCCCCCGCCCGAGGGCGACCGGCGCCGCCTTCCTGGCCGGTCGGGCGGCCGGGATCGCCGTGGCGGCGGGCGTGGCCGCCGCCCTGGCCTCCGTCGTCGAGCTGTACGAGAGGAGCCCGCCTGGGCCGCCTGGACCAGGACGGTCCTCGGCCTGCTCCTGGTCGTCCTCGGTGCGCGGCAGTGGCGCGTCCGGGGCGGGAAGGAGACGCCGGCCTGGATGCGCTCCCTCGCGGACGCCACCCCTGCCCGGGCCCTGCGGCTGGGGCTGCTGCTGTCGGCGGCCCACCCGAAGGTCCTGCTCCTGGCGGCGGCAGGGGGGCTCACGATCGGCTCGGCCGGCCTCACCCCTGCGGGGAGTGCCGCCGCCCTGGCCGTCCTCACCGCGGTCGCCGCCGCCACCGTCGCCCTCCCCCTGCTGCTCCACACCCTCGTCGGGGACCGCGTGCTCGGCCCGCTGGGCAGGGCGAAGGACTGGCTGGAGACCCACAACGCCGCCGTCACGGCGCTGGTCCTGGCGGTCGTCGGCGCCGTCCTGACCGCCGAGGGCCTCGCCGCGCTGTGACCGGACCGGGCGGGCGGACGGGTCCGCGGTGCGACGGCGGCGCCGGCCTCCTCGGCCGCCGGACGGGGTACGGGCCCCGCGACGAGGCGCCGGCCCGGCGATGAGTTCCGGGTGTGCGCGCGGTCTGCCCGGGTGACCGCACCACGCACCGGCACACCTCAAGGACGGCGGGATGACGGAGACGACCGGGATGACCGACCTCGGGCCTGCGGCCCTCCGGATGGCGGACCTGCTGGACGGCGTCGCCGACGGACAGCTCGCACGGCCGACACCGTGCGAGGAGTACACCCTCGGCGACCTGGTGGACCACGTCGGCGGGCTTGCCCTGGCCTTCACCGCCGCGGCCGCCAAGGACAGGGGGGAGGCCACCGCCCGCGGGGGCACGGGCGACGCCGCCCGGCTGGGGCCCGACTGGCGCACCCGCACCCGGGAGCGGCTCGCCGCCCTCGCCGAGGCGTGGCGGAGCCCGGCGGCCTGGGAGGGGACGACCCGGGTCGGCGGCGTCGACCTGCCCGGCGGGGTCGCGGGCAGGGTGGCGCTCGGCGAACTCGTCGTCCACGGCTGGGACGTCGCCCGCGCGAGCGGGCAGCCGTTCGCCTGCGACCGGCCGGCCCCGGACGCGGCGCTGTGGTTCGTCTCGCAGTCCGCCGGGCCGGGGCGGGAGGCCGGCCGGGCGGGGGTCTTCGGCCCGGCCGTCCCCGTCCCGCAGGACGCCCCGCCGCTCGACCGCCTGATCGCCCTCAGCGGGCGCGCCCCCTCCTGGCGCCCGCCGGAGTAGGGGCCCCGGGGCGGCATCGTGCTCCTCCTGGCGTGCCTCACCGTCGCGGCCGGCACCCCCCGCGCCGGGTGTCCCCCGGAAGGGCCCGACGGCGCGCGCGGGCGGGGCCGGACGGCCCGTCACGCCGGGTGGAGGCCGCCCAGGATGCGGGCGGTGATCCGGTCGCGGGTGCGGGCGGTGAGGGCCAGCAGCGCCGGGGAGGCCTCCGTGCCGGGCGGCACCGGGTCGTCGATGCGCCGGGCGTCCGGCGGCAGGGCGGCGAGGTCGGCCTCGAACGCCTCGCGGGACTCCCGGAGCGAGGGGTCCGGGGCGGTGCGGCGCCCGCCGGCCATCACCGTCTCCAGCAGCGGCACCCCGCCCGGGGGCGGCGGCTCGCCGCGCAGCGCCACCAGGTCGGGCCGGCCGGGGCGGCGGAACACCTGCTTGGCGCCGGGCGAGGTCACCTTCGCCGAGGACAGCTTCATCACCCCCCGGCCCTCCAGGGCGACCAGCTTGTACGCGCTGTCCAGGGAGGGCGCGTCCGCCGACACCCCGACCCGGGTGCCGACCGCGAAGACGTCGATCGGAGCGCCCGAGCGGACCAGCCGGTCCACCTCCCGCTCGTCCAGGCCGCCGCTGGCGGTGATGCCGACGTCCCGCAGGCCCGCCGCGTCCAGGATGCGGCGGGCGCGGAACGCCAGCGCCGCCAGGTCCCCGCTGTCCAGCCGCACCGCGCACCCGGGCGGCCGCTCCAGCTCCCGCAGGACCCGGGCGGCGGCCTCCGTGCCCTCCTCGGTGTCGTACGTGTCGACCAGGAACGTCACCGGGCCGGGGTGCGCGCGGGCGAAGGCCCGGAACGCCGCCTCCTCGTCGGGGAACGCCTCCACGAACGAGTGCGCCATCGTCCCCACGGCCCGCAGCCCGTACGCGGCGGCCGCGGCGACGTTGCTCGTCCCGGCGAAGCCCACCAGGGCGCCCAGCCGGGCCGCCTGGTCGCCCGCCTGCGGCCCGTGGGTGCGGCGCAGCGAGAAGTCCACCAGCGGACGGCCCGCCGCCGCGAGCACGCACCGCGCCGCCTTGGAGGCGACGGCCGTCTGGTGGCTGACCTGGTTCAGCAGGTACGTCTCCACCAGCTGCGCCTCCGGCAGCGGCGCGGTCACCTCCAGCAGCGGCTCGCCCGCGAACACCAGCCGCCCCTCGGGCAGGGCCCGCACCTCCCCGGTGAAGCGCGTCCCCAGCAGGCCGGCCAGGTCGGCCGCCGGGCGGCCCAGCAGCGCCGCGAACGCCACCACGTCCTCCTCGTCCACCCGCATCCGCTCCAGGAAGTCCAGCACCCCGGGCAGGCCCGCGGCCACCAGGAAGCCGCGCTGCGGCGGCAGGCCGCGGACGAAGAGGCTGAAGACCGCCCGCCCGGTCATGCCCTCCCGCAGGTAGGCGTGGGCCATGGTCACCTCGTACAGGTCGGTGGTGCGTGCCTCGGACACCGTCGCCTCCTCGTCCCGGCGGGGCCGCCGGATCGTCCTGCTGCCGCATCGTCCTGCTGCCGCATCGTCCTGCTGTCGGGCCGCCCGGTCCCCGCGGCCGTCAGGCCGCGCGGGCGGCGAGCAGGTCCGCGCCGCGGGACAGGGTGGCCAGTTCCGGGTAGTCGTCCTCCTCGATCCGGCAGCCGGTGCGGTCGGAGAGGCGCTCGACGAGGTTCAGGAAGTCGAGCGAGTCCAGCTCCAGCGCGTCGCGCAGCGGGGTGTCGGGTCCGATCGTGTCGAGGTCGGCGTCGGGGACGATCTCGGTGAGCGCCTCCCGGACGGCGGCGAGGGCCTGGTCGCGGGTCACGTCTACAACTCCTCCGGTCGCTGCAGCAGGCGGTCGAGTGCGGTGAGGTAGCGGGCCCCGGTCGCCCCGTCGCTCGCCCGGTGGTCGGCGGAGAGGGTCGCCGTGACGACCGGGCGGACACCGAGCATGCCGTCGGCCGCCCAGGGCCGCTCCGCGACCCGGCCGAAGCCCACCAGGGCCACCTGGGGCGGGTGGATGACGCCGAGGACGGCCTCGACGCCCTGGTCGCCGAGGCTGGTCACGGTGAGGGTGGCGTCCGTGGTCTCGCTGCGGCGCAGCCGTCCGGTGCGGGTCCGGGCGGCCAGGTCGCGCAGGGCCGCCATGAGCCGGGGGACCGTCATGTCGGCGGCGCCGTGGATCGCCGGGGCGACCAGGCCGCCGCCGCGCAGCGCCACCGCCACGCCCAGGTGGACGTCGGGTGCGGGGACGAAGCGCCCGTCCGTCCAGAAGCCGTTGAGCCGCGGCACCTCGCGGGCGGCGAGCGCGGCGGCCTTGAGCAGCAGGGCGGCGGGGACCAGCCGCTCGCCGACCGGCAGCTCGCGGTTGCGGCGGCGCATCCAGGCCGTCGCGGCGGCGAGGTCGACGGTGGTGGAGAGGTAGTAGTGGGGGATCTCCCGCTTCGACCGGCTCATCAGGTCGCCGACGGCCTGCCGCATCGCCTCCTCGCGGGCGGCCGCGTCCTGCGCCGCGGGCGCCCTGCGGGCCGGGGCCTCCGGCCGGGGCCGTCCTGCCCCGGCCCGCCCGGCCGGGAGCTGTCCGGCTCCGGCCCCGCCGGGTGCGCCCGGACCGGCCGGTGCGCGCCGCTCGGGGCGTGCCTGCCGGGCGGCGGCGCGGCGCACGTCGGCGGCGCGTACGGCGCCGTCCTCGCCCGTGCCGCGGAGCCGCGCGGGGTCCACCCCCAGCTCCGCCGCCGTGCGCCGCGCCAGCGGCGTCACGCGGACGCGCGCGGCGGGTCCGGCCGGGGCCGCGGCACGGGCGGCGGCGGGCGGTGCCCCTGCCGCCGGGGGCGGGGGCGGGGGTGTCCGGGGTGCGGCAGCCCGGGCTCCGGTCCGCGCTCCGGCGCGGGGCCCGGCGGCGGGCCGGACGGTGGTGCGGGCCGGGCCCTCCGGTGCCGGGGGCGCGGGGGGCGCGGGTTCCAGCGGGGGTTCCGGCGCGGCCCGCGGCGGGGGCGCCGGTACGGCCGCTCCGGGAGCGGTGCCGGCCCCCCGGCCCGGGGCGGGTCCGCCCGTCCCCGGGCCGCGTGCCGTCAGGTGCGCGACGTCGGCGCGGGTGACCCGCCCGCCCGGACCCGATCCGCGGACCTCCGCCAGGTCCAGGCCCGCCTGCTCGGCGAGGTGCCGCACCAGCGGCCCCGCCGGGGCCGCCCTCCCGCCCCCGGCCCGCTCCGCCTCCCGGCCGGCCCCTCCGCCCGCACCCGTCCCTCCGGCGCCGCCCGCACCCGGGCCCGCGCCGATCACGGCCAGCGGCGTGCCGACCGCCACCGCCTCCCCGGCCGGCACCAGCAGCCGCTCCACCACCCCGCTCTCGAAGCACTCCACCTCGATCGCGGCCTTGGCGGTGTCCACCACCGCCACGAGGTCGCCGCGCCGCACCCGGTCGCCCGGCCCGACCAGCCACTCCGCGACCGTGCCCTCCGTCATGTCGGCGCCCAGCGCGGGCATCCGGAACTCACCCATCCCGCCCGACCGCCTCGCGCGCCGCCGCCGCGATCCCGGCGGCCTGCGGGAGCGCCGCCTCCTCCAGCTGCCGCGCGTACGGGACGGGCACCTCCGCGCCGCAGACCCGCCGCACCCGCGCGTCGAGGTCGTAGAAGGCCTGCTCGGCGATGCGGGCGGCGACCTCGGCGGAGAGCCCGCCGGTGCGCCAGCCCTCGTCCACGACCACGGCGCGGTGGGTGCGCCGCACCGAGCCGAGGACGGTCGCGTCGTCCAGCGGCCGCAGCGTGCGCAGGTCGACCACCTCCGCCTCGATGCCGTCGTCGGCCGAGAGCCGATCGGCGGCCTCCAGCGCCTTGCCCAGCGAGCCGCCGTACGTGACAAGGGTGACGTCGGTCCCGGCGCGCCGCACGGCCGCGCTGTCCAGGTCCACCGGGCCGGCGTCGGGCGCCAGCGGACCGGAGGCGTTGTAGAGGGAGCCGTGCTCGAAGAGGACCACCGGGTCCGGGTCGGCGAGGGCGGGGGCGAGCATGTGCCGGGCGTCCTCCAGGGTGGCGGGGGCCAGCACCCGGATGCCGGGGATGTGCGCGTACCAGCCCTCCAGGCTGTGCGAGTGCTGCGCGGCGAGCTGCCGGCCGGCGCCCGTCGTCATCCGCAGCACCAGCGGCACGGCGAGCTGGCCGCCCGACATGTGGAGCAGCGCCGCCGCGTTGTTCACGACCTGGTCCAGGGCGAGGAGGCTGAAGTTGACCGTCATCACCTCGACGACCGGCCGCATCCCGGCGAGGGCGGCGCCGATGCCGGCGCCGACGAACGCCGACTCCGACAGCGGCGTGTCCCGCACCCGCTCCGGGCCGAACTCCTCGACCAGGCCGAGGCTCACGCCGAAGGCGCCGCCGTAGCGGCCCACGTCCTCGCCCATGAGGAAGACCCGCTCGTCCCCGGCCAGGGCCTCGCGCAGGCCCTCGCGCAGCGCCTCCCGGTACGTCGTCACGGGCGCCTCGCCCGGCCCGCCCGCGCCCGGCCGTCCCGCCACCGTCCGGGCGGGCGCCGGCGGGCCGGTGCGGTCCGGGGCGGCCGCGGTCACGGCCCCTCCCGGGGCGGGCCGGTGACGAACCGCAGCAGGTCCTCCACCGGCTCCTCGCCGGCGGCCCGCGCCCGCTCCACGGCCCGGTCCAGCTCGGCGGCGACGTCCCGCTCCAGCGCGTCCAGGCCCTCGTCGCCGAAGCCGTCCTCCGCCCGCATGCGGTCGCCGAGGACCCGCAGCGGGTCCCGGGCCTTCCACCGCTCGATCTCGCTCCGCTCCCGGTACCGGTCGGGGTCGTACATCGAGTGCGCCCGGAACCGGTAGGTCCGCAGCTCCAGGAAGTGCGGCCCGCCGCCCGCCCGGACGGCCCCCGCCGCGCGCCGCGCCGCCTTCTCCACGGCCAGCACGTCCATGCCGTCGACCGGCCACGCCGCCATGCCGTAGGAGGCGGCCCGCAGCGCCAGGTCGGTGACGGCGTGCTCGCGGGCCAGCGGCGTGCCCATCGCGTACAGGTTGTTCTCGCAGGCCAGCACCAGCGGCAGGCCCCACAGCGCGGCGAGGTTCGCGGTCTCGTGGAACGCGCCCTCGGCCATGGCGCCGTCGCCGAAGAAGCAGCACGTCACCCGTTCGTCCCCGCGCATCCGGTCGGCCAGGGCCAGCCCCGCCGCCACCGGAAGGCCGCCCGCCACGATGGCGTGGCCGCCGTAGAAGCGCCGGGAGGCGTCGAACAGGTGCATGGAGCCGCCGCGTCCCCGGCTGCAGCCCGTCACCCGGCCCAGCATCTCGGCCATGACGGACTCGGCGGGGATGCCGCGGGCCAGGGCGTGGCCGTGCTCCCGGTAGGTGGAGACCACCGCGTCGTCGCCGGTCAGGGCCTCCAGCACGCCCACCGGCACGGCCTCCTCGCCGATGCAGAGGTGGACGAAGCCGCGGACCTCGCCCGCGCTGTACAGCTCGACGCAGCGCTCCTCGAAGCGCCGGACCAGCAGCATCCGCCGCAGCAGGTTCCGGCGGTGCGCCGCCCGGCCGCCGCCCCCGTCCGGGGCGGCCCGCTCCTGTACGGCCCGCTCCTGTACGGCCCGCTCCTGTACGGCCTGCTCCCGCTGCACGGTCCGCCCCCGCGCCGCCCGCTCCCGGACCTGCACGGCCTCGTCCCGCACCCCGGCGGCCCCCCGCACCCCGGCGGCGGCCGCAGCCGCCCGGCGCGGGCTCACGGCGCCGCCTCCCCGGACGGCGGGTGTGCGGACCCGGCGTCCCCCGCAGGCACCGCTCCCCCCGCAGCGCCCGCGCTTCCCGCGCTCCCCGCACCCGTCCCGTCCTCCGCCCCCCGCGCCTCCGGCGCCGCCGGCGTCTCCAGCGCCGAGACGTCCCCCTCCGGCAGCCCCAGCTCGCGGGCGCGCAGCAGCCGCCGCATCACCTTGCCGCTGCGCGTGTGCGGCAGGTCCGCCGCGAAGGCGACCTCCCGGGGCGCGATCGCCGGGCCGAGCCGCCGCCGCGCGAAGGCCGTGATCGAACGGGCCGTCGCCTCGTCCGGCTGGTGCCCGGGCCGCAGCGAGACGAACGCCTTGACCACCTCGCCCGCCACCGGGTCCGGCCGCCCGACCACCCCGGCCTCGGCCACCGCCGGGTGCTCCATCAGGACGCCCTCCACCTCGAACGGCCCCACCAGGTGCCCCGCCGACTTGATCACGTCGTCGGCCCGGCCCACGAACCAGTACCAGCCGTCGCGGTCCCGCCGCGCCAGGTCCCCGGTGAGGTACCAGCCGTCCGCGAAGCACGCCCGGTACCGCTCCTCGTCGTGGAGGTAGCCGCGGAACATCGACGGCCACCCCGGGCGCAGCGCCAGCTCGCCCACCTCGTCCGGCCCCGCCACCGGCCGCACCCGGCCGTCCTCCACCAGGGCGCGCCCGTCGGGGCCGCGCGCCAGCAGCCCCGCCTCCACCCCCGGCAGCGGCCGGCCCATCGACCCGGGCCGCACCTCGTCCGAGGCCAGGTTGGCGATCATGATGCAGCCGGTCTCGGTCTGCCACCAGTTGTCCCGCACCGGCAGGCCCAGCACCTCCTGCCCCCACCGCACCGCCTCCGGGCCGAGCGGCTCGCCGACGCTCGCGACCAGCCGCAGCGCCGACAGGTCGAACGAGCGCGGCAGCTCCGCGGGCCCGCCGCGCGGGCTCGCCCGCATCAGCATCCGCACCGCCGTCGGCGCCGTGTACCAGACGGTGACCCGCTCCCCGGCGAGGATCCCGTACCAGCGGCGGGCGTCGTACTCGCCCGCGTCGACGACCACCGTCACCCCGTGGGTGAGCGGCGCCACCACCCCGTACGAGATGCCGGTGACCCAGCCGGGGTCGGCGGTGCACCAGAACACGTCGTGCGGGTGCAGGTCCAGCGCCGTCGCCGCCGTCGCGTGGTGGGCGACCACCGCCTCGTGCACGTGCAGCGCCCCCTTGGGCGTGCCCGTGGTGCCGCTGGTGAAGTGCAGCAGCGCCGTCTCCCCCGGGTCGGTGGGCGGCACGGTGAAGCGCTCCTCCGCCGCGGCCAGCAGCTCCTCCAGGGACCGCCCGCCCGGCACCGGGTCCCGGTACGGCCCCACCACCAGGACGTGCTCCAGCTCCGGCAGCCCCTCCCGCACCCCGGCGACCTTCCGCCGGTACAGCTCCTCGGTGGTCACCAGCACCCGGGCGCCGCCCAGGCGCAGCCGCTCCGCGACCGGCGCCGGGCCGAAGGCGGGGAAGAGCGGGCAGAACACCGACGTGTTCTTCAGCGTCCCCAGCACCGCCGCGTACAGCTCCGGGCACCGCCCCAGGAGCGACGCCACCCGGTCGCCGCGCCCCACGCCCAGGCCGCGCAGCACGTTCGCGAAGCGGCCGGTGCGCGCGGCCAGCTCCGCGTACGACACCGGCTCCGCGGAGCCGTCGGCCGCCACGCAGCGCAGCGCCGTCCGGTCGCCGTGCCCGGCCAGGACGTGCCGGTCCACCGCCTCGTGGGCGATGTTCAGGCCGCGGCCGTGCGGCAGGCCGCTCAGCAGGGACCGCGCCCGCTGCCAGGAGAAGTCGCGGCACGCCTGCCCGTAGTCCGTGACGTTCGGTCGCACGCGCAGTGCCGGCATCACAGCTCCCTCCACCGGGGGCGCTCCGCACCTTCGAGCATCACTCCGTGCACGGTGCACCCGGATGGGCCGAAGGTCCCTGGCAGGCCCCGGGCCCCCGCCGCACAGTGGGAGTGGGCCCGGTGCGGGGGAGTGGGGCCGCACCACCGGGGGAGGAGCCGCAGGGGAGGGAAGGACCAGGAGCCGCGGGGCGGGTCCGGGCAGCCGGCCCCGGACGCGGTGAGCCGCGAGGAGCCGCAAGGAGCGAGGCCATGGCCGCACACACCAAGTCCTGGCAGGTGCGCCTCCACCTCTTCGAGGAGGGCGACGCCACCGCCGCACGGGTCGTGCTCGACACCGGCGACAACGTCCTGGAGGGCCACGGCGAGGCCCGCCGCAGCCCGCGCGACCCGCAGGTGCCCGAGATCGGCGACGAGTTCGCCGTCGGACGCGCCCTGGTCGACCTGGGCCACCGGCTCATCCAGGCCGGCACCGTCGACAGCACGGCGCCCCGCCCGGTCCACCACCTCCACAAGGCCTGACGTCCATGGGAGCATCCGTGCCGGAGCACAGCACGCCCGCCGGAGCGGGCGCCGGAGGCCGGTCCGACAGCACCGAGCTCGGCCGGCGGCTGCGCCGCCGCCGCGAGCAGCTCGGCCTCAGCCGCCAGGAGGTCGCCCACCGGGCCGGGATGTCGCCCGGCTACCTGGAGTACCTGGAGGAGCGGCCCGTCGGGCCCAACCGGGAGGGCATGTTCCGGCTGGCCGGGGCCCTGGACACCACCGCCGCCGAACTCCGCGGCGAGCAGGCCGCGGTACCGCCCGGCGCGGGCTGGGCGGCGCCCGGCACCGAACTGCTGGTCCTGGAGCCGGCGGAGTGCCGCGCCCACCTCGCCGCCCGCGGCGTCGGCAGGGTGGTGCTCACCACGGAGCAGGGGCCCGCCGCGATCCCCGTCAACTACGCGGTCGACGAGGACGCCGTCGTCTTCCGCACCGCACCCGGTACGGAGACGGCGCGGGCCGCGGGCGCCGGCGCGGCGGTCTCCTTCGAGGTCGACCACATCGACGAGACCCTGAGCGAGGGCTGGAGCGTGCTCGTCACCGGGCACGCCGTGCAGGTCACCGACCAGGCGGGACAGCGCCGCCTCGCGGCGCTCGCCGCCTCACCGCCCTGGGCGGGCGGGGACCGGCCGCTGTGGATCCGGATCGGCATGGAGCGGCTCAGCGGGCGGCGCATCCGCGCCCGGGCCGGCGGGCCCGCCGCCGGCTGAGGGCCGGCCCGCGCCCCGCGCCGCCGGCTCCCGCCCGCACTGCCGGGAACCCGCCGTCCCGCCCACGCCCGTCCCGCCCACGCCCGTGCGGCGGCCCGCCGGGGCCGCCGCACGGGCCCGTCAGGCGGGCGTCCCGGTCCGCTCCTCCTGCCCGCGGCCCTGCCCGGCACCGTGCCCGGCATAGTGGTGGACGTGCGCGTCCGGCCCGGGGAAGACCATCGACACGTGCCCGGTGTCGGACCACCGCACGTCGTACGGCGGGGTGCCGTCGGCGTGGTGCACGCCGACGATCTCGCCGTCGCGGCGGGCGACGCCCGTCGTGGCGCTCTCGACGATCAGCCGGTCCCCGATGCTCGCCTTCATGACCGCTCCTCTCCGACCGGGCGCGTCGCCGCTCCCGTGCCTGTCCCCGTCACGTCGTCCCCCCGTCACGTCGTCCCCCCGTCACGTCCTCCCCCGGTCGCGGGACCCCGGCCCCGTGCGTGGCGCCCCCGCGTCAGTCCGGCTCCATGAAGGGGCGCCGGAACGGCGGGGCCTGCCCCGTGCCGTACGGGCGCACCACCGCCACGGCCCGGGAGACCGCCGCGTCCAGGGACCCGCCGGTGTCCACCGCCGAGGCCCGCGGCCACGGGTCGGCCCGCGCCGCCAGCTCCCCCGCCACCGCCGCGTCGGCGTCCGACGCCCCCGCCGGCCGCCCGCCCAGGCGCGCCTCCGCCAGCTCCCGCGGCACCTCGCAGCGCAGCTCCGCCAGGTCCGCGCAGGCCCGCCGGGCGGTCTCCGCGGCCGCCTCCCGCCGCTCGCGGGACGTCCAGGTGGCGTCGAGCACCACCGACTCGCCCTGCGCCAGCAGCGCGGCGGCCCGCTCCAGCAGGGCGTCGTAGGTGAGCCGGGTCCGCTCCGGGGTGTACAGGCCCTCGCCCCAGGCCGCCGGCGCGGGCCGGTCCGGCGGCAGGCCGGCCAGCTCCTTGCGCAGCCGGTCGCTGCTCAGCAGGGTCAGCCCCAGCCGGTCGGCCAGCGCGCCCGAGAGGGTGGACTTGCCGCTGCCCGGCAGGCCCCCCACCAGCACCAGGGAGACCGCCGACGTGCGCAGGTGGCGCAGCCCGGCCCCGGCCAGCCCGTACGCCTCGGCGGCGCCCCCGGGGTCGCCCTGCCCGGCCCGCACCAGCGCCACCTTGCACCGGACGAACGCCCGGTACGCCACGTAGTGGTGCCACAGCGACGGCGGCGCCGGGTCGCCGGAGTACTCGCCGTACCGTTCCAGGAGGAACGCCGCGGCGGCCGGGGCGCCCAGCCGCTCCAGGTCCATGGCGAGGAACGCGGCGTCGTCGAGGCCGTCCACGTACCGCAGCCGGTCGTCGAACTCCAGGCAGTCCAGGACGCGCGGCCCGTCGTCGAGGCAGAAGACGTCCTGCGCCAGCAGGTCGCCGTGCCCGTCGACGACCCGGCCCTCCCGGATCCGCCGCCCGAACAGGGCGCCGCGCCCGGACAGGTAGCGCCGCACCAGGCGCCCGGCCTCCGCAGCCGTGTCCTTCAGGCCCGGCTCCGGTCCCAGGGCGTCCAGCTGGGCGAGGTTCGCCTCCCAGCGCCCCAGCAGCGCCCCGGCCGTGCCCTCCCGGTCGACGTCCGGGCCGCGCGGGGCGTCCGCGTGGCAGCGCGCCAGCAGCCGGGCGACCCGGCGCAGGTGGTCGTCGACGGGCGCCGCCGTCCGCACCAGGTGTGCCAGCCGCCGGTCCTCGGGCATCCGCCGCATGACCACCAGGGGTTCCGGGGGGCCGCCGCCGGGCGGTGACAGCTCGCCGAGGCCCAGGTACACGTCGGGGGCGAAGCGGCGGTTGAGGGCGACCTCCCGCTCGCAGGCGGCGCGGCGCGCGGCGGGGGTGGTGAAGTCCAGGAATCCCAGGTCGACCGGCTTCTTGACCTTGTAGGCGCGGTCCGCGGCGAAGAAGACCACCGCCGTGTGCGTCTCGTGGGCGGCGGCCCGCCACAGGCCGCCGCCCGGGGCCGGCCGCCCGCCGTCCGCGGGTGCCTGCGGGTCCCGGTCCGCACGCGTGTCCCGACCCGCGTGCCGCTCCGGGACCGCCCGCGCGGCGGGGGCGGCCCGTCCGGGAGGAACCGGCTGCCCGGGTGTCACCGGCACGACCGCCTCCTCTCGCCCGCGGACCGTCCCCACGGCCCGCACCTCCAGGCTCGACGGCCGCGGCGCACGCCCATAGGGCCGATCGGCCCGCCGCACCCGGGCCCGACCGCCCGCAGTGGTCCGTCCGCGGGGGTCTGCCCGCAATGCCGGGTGCCCGCCGCCGTGAGCCCGCAGGCCCGCAGGCCCACCGGCCGGGCGGCGGGGCCGTTCGGCCCGGTGGAGCAGGGCCCCGCCGCGGGTAGCGTGTCAGGAGGTCTGCGGAGCGGACGGGCGCGCCCGGCCGGAACACGGGGACGGGGCGCCCGCCCGGGGAGGGCGGCCGTCCCGGTGGTCCGACGAGGAGGCGACCCGTGAAACTGACGTTCCTCAGCCCGCTGTACGCCCGTCAGGGCCCCTTCGCGTGCGCGTACCTGGACACCTCCCGGGACATCGAGGACCCCGAGCGGGCCATCGGCCTGCGGTGGCGCCACCTGCGGGACGACCTCGCCGCGCAGGGCGCCGACATGGCCACCACGGGCGCGCTGGCCCACGTCGTCGGCACCGACCGCGACGTGTCCGGTCGCCACGGCCAGGCCGTCTTCGCCGCGCACGGCCGGCTGGCCCTCACCGAGGAGCTGCCCGAGCCCCCGGCCCGCGACACCGCCCGGTACACGATGCTGCCCGACGCCCTGCCGCTGGCCCTCCAGCACGCCCCCGACATCCCCTACGCGGCGGTCGCCGTGCGCCGCGCGGAACGGGAGGCGGACACCGGGACGTCGTCCCGGGAGTCCCCGCACGACCTGGACGTCGAGGTGCAGGTCGGACGGTGGCCCGCCACCCGGGCCGCGGGCGGCGGACGCGTCCGGCGGCGCATCCCGGCGGGGGAGTGGCGCCAGGCCGCGGCCCGGCTCGCCGAGGAGCTGACCGGCCTCGCCGACCGCGGCGACGCCGAGGCCCTGGTCGTCGCCGCCGACCCGTGGGTGCGCGGCGTCCTCGTCCGCGAGCTGCCCCGGCGGCTGCGGGACCGCGTCGTGGGCCTCCAGGACGCGGGGGCGGGGTCCGGCCCCGGCCGCGCCCTCCTGGAGGAGGAGCTCGGCTACGTCTTCCGGGGCCGCATGCCCGGGAGGGACAGGGACCGCGTGGACCGGTTCCTGTCCCAGCGGGCCCGCGGCCGCGGCGCCGAGGAGGGGCTCGCCGCCGCCGTCGGCGCGCTGCGGGCCGGCCGTGCGGAGTCCCTGCTGGTCAACGACCCGCCGGACCTCCCCGGGACGCTCTGGGTCGGCATGGCGCCCCGCCAGGTCGCCCTCACCGCCGGGGAGCTGCACGAGGCCGGCGTCCAGTCCTGCTGGGAGGAGCCGGCCGGGGCCGCCCTGATCCGCGCCGTGGTCGGCACGGGCGCCGAACTGGTCGTCGTCGACCGCGAGGAGCTGCCGCTGGACGACGGGCTCGGCGTCCTGCTCCGCTACCCGCACCCCGTCGACTGACGGCACGGGACCGGCGGCCCGCGCCTGCGGCCCGCCCGTCCGTCCGCGGTGCGGGCCGGGGCCGGCGGGGCCGCCGCACCCGGCCGTTGGGCGCGGACGGCCCGGTACCGGGCGGCGCCCGCACCCCGAGGGCCCCGCGCCTGCGTCACCGGCCCGCCGTGCACCCCCGCCCCGCACCTCCGCCGGGCCGCGCCCGCCGGACCCGGCCGGTCAGGCCGGCGGCACCACGCAGACCGGGCAGTTCGCGTGGTGCAGCACGCCCTGCGCGACCGACCCCAGCGGCATGCCCTCGTAGCCCCCGGCGCCGCGCGCGCCGACCACCAGCAGCGACGCGCCCCGCGACGCCTCCAGCAAGGCCCGCACCGGGTGGCCGCGCACCGCCCCGCCGTCGACCTCCACGTCCGGGTACCGGCCCCGGCTGCCCGCCAGCGCCTCCGACAGCAGCATCCCGTGCTCCGCCTCCTCCCCCTGCGCACCCCGCTCCCGGTCCGCCGCCCCCTCCGCGAGCCCGCGCAGCGACTCCCGCCACGCGTGCACGGCCGTCAGCGGCGCGCCCCGCAGCGACGCCTCCCCGAAGGCGAGCGCCACGGCGGCCTGCGAGCAGGCCGAGCCGTCCACGCCGACCACCACCGGCCCGCCGGGGACGTTCTCGGGCCGGGGCGCGGGCACCACCACGACGGGGCAGACGGCCTGCGCCGCGAGCGCCGTACCGGTGGATCCCACCAGCAGCTCCCCGAACGCCCCGAAGCCGCGGGTGCCGACGACGAGCAGCGAGGCGCGGCGGCCCTCCGCCAGCAGCGCGTCGACGGGCGGCCCGTCGGCGACCTCGCCCGTGACCGGCAGCGTCCGGGCCCGGCCGACCGCGCAGGACAGCTCACGGGCCATCGCGCCGCGGGCGACCTCCCGCAGGTGGTCCTCGCCCAGGCCGGTGGCCGCGTCGTAGAAGGGCAGCAGGGGCGGCGGGTACTCGAAGGCATGGACCAGGCGCACCGGCAGCCCGTGCCGGGCGGCCTCCTCCAGCGCCCAGGACACGGCGTGCCCGCTCTCGTCCGTCCCGTCGACCCCGACCACCACGGGGTTCCGCAGGTCCTCCTGGGTCACGGGTGCCTCCTCCGCCGCATGCTGAACCGACACCGCCCAGCATGGCCGCGGCCCCCCGCCCCCACCACCGGGACCGGGCCGTACGGTGACTTTCCGTACATGAATGAACACGATTTGCCCACCCGGACGGCGCACTCCTGAGCGCTCCGCCCGGCCGCCCCTGCTCTGATGGGCTGCGGGCGCCGTCCGGCGGCGCCCGGCAAAGGAGCCACGTCATGAACCACCGGATACAGGCCCTGCTCGCCGCCGCCTGCACGCTGGCCGCCGGCGCGTCCGTCTGCAGCGCCGCCTCCGCCGCCTCCGCCGCCCCGCCGAGCGCGAGCCGCCCCCGGGCCGCCGCCGCACTCCACCCGGGCACCCGCGTCGACCTGACGGCCTCCCTGCGCGGCGAGGCGTTCGCCAACGCCTCCTACACCTTCTTCGCCGCCCAGGCCGACCGGCAGCGCCTCGCCTCGGTCGGCCGCCTGTACCGCCGCACCGCCGCCGTCGAGCTCGGCGAGCACTTCCGCGAGGGGGCGGCGCTCGCCGGCCTGGTCGGGAGCAACGCCGCGAACCTGCGCGCCGCGATCAAGGGCGAGACCTACGAGTCGACCGTCATGTACCCGGGCTTCGCCCGCGCCGCCCGCCGCGCGGGCGACCTGAAGGCCGCCGCGCTCTTCACGGAGATCGCCCGCGACGAGGCCGCCCACTGCAAGCGGTTCAAGGCCGCGCTCGCCGTCGTCCTCACCGGCAAGGGCCGCATCCCCGCCCCGCCGAAGCTCGACCCCGTGGCGGTGCCCGCCGGCACGCCCAAGGTCCGCGCCGCCCGCACGAAGGCCGACCTGGACACCGCCATGCACGGCGAGGCCCGCGCCAACGCCGTCTACCTGCAGTACGCCGGCCGCGCCCTGCGCAGCGGCAACCCGGCCCTGGCGCGGCTCTTCTCCGGCTCGGCCGCCGTCGAGCTGCGCGAGCACTTCGCCGGCGAGGCCGTCCTGGCCGGGCTCGTCCGCAGCACCCGCGTCAACCTGGGGCGGACCGTCGTGAACGAGCGCTACGAGGCGGACACGATGGACCCGCGCTTCGCGAAGCGGGCCCGCGCCGCCGGCGACCTCGCCGCCGCCCGGTTCTTCGCCGACACCGCGAAGGACGAGGCGCGCCACGCCGCCGCCTTCCAGAAGGCGCTGAAGAACCTGCGCTGAGCCCCCGCACGCGCACCGCGGCCGCCCTGGCCCCACCCGGCCGGGCTGCCGCGGCACGTGCGGCCCGCCGCTCAGCGGCGGTCCACGGCCAGGTCCAGGAAGTGGGCGGAACAGGAGATGCACGGGTCGTGGTTGCGCACGGCCCGCTCGCACCACGCCGTCAGCTCGGCGTCGTCCGCCCCCTCCGGCCCGGCGGCGTCCAGCCGGGACTGCGCCACCCGGCGCAGGTGCTCCTCGATGGCGCCCTGGTTCTGGGCGGTGGGCGGCACCAGCGACGCCTCGGCGACGGTCCCGTCCGCGTCCAGGGTGTAGCGGTGGTAGAGCAGGCCGCGCGGCGCCTCGGTCGCGCCGTGGCCGGTCCCGGCCCGCGGCGGCACCTCGACGTACGGGCGCGGCGGCGGCTCGTACGCGTCGATGATCCGCAGTGCCTCCTCCACCGCGTACAGCACCTCCACGGACCGCACCAGGATGCTGCGGAAGGGGTTGCGGCACACGGCCCCCTCGCGCGGGTCGCCGAGCCCCGCCTCCCGCGCGGCCTCCAGCGCCAGCGGCGACAGCAGCGCCCCGCTGACGGCGTACCGGGCCAGCGACCCGGTGAGGTGCCGCCGCCCGTCGAGCCGCGACTGCAGCGCGGTCGAGTACGGCACCTGCTCCTCCGCCACGTGCGCTGCGAACTCCCGCACCGGGAACGTCCGCACGTCCGCCCGGCCGCTCCCGCCGCCGCCGGCCCCGCCGGCCCCCGTCCCGGGCACCACCGTGGGCACGCCGCCCGCGATCGCGTACCGGCCGGGCTCGGCCAGGGCGAGGAGGTCCTCGTCGGCGTGCGCGTCGGGGAAGTCGAACCCCGCCACCCACCGCAGCGCCCCCCACGCGTCGTCCAGGGCCCGCCGCAGCCGCTCGCGGACGGGCGCCAGCTCACGGGGGTGCGGCGTGCGGTGGAAGCCGCCCAGCCGCACGTTGACGGGGTGGATCGCCCGGCCGCCCAGCACCTCCACCAGGGCGTTCCCGGCCTGCTTGAGCCGAAGGCCCCGCTCGACCTCGGCCCGGTGGGTGCGGGCCAGCTCGACAGCGCCCGCCCGGCCGAGGAAGTCGGGGGCGTGCAGCAGGTGGACGTGGAGCGTCTGGCTCTCGATCCACTCCCCGCAGTAGAGCAGCCGCCGCAGCTCCGCCAGGGAGCCGTCGACGGTGACCCCGCAGGCGTCCTCGACGGCGGCGCACGCGCTCAGCTGGTACGCCACCGGGCAGATGCCGCAGACCCGGGCGGTGATGTCGGGCGGCTCGGCGTGGCCGCGGCCGCGCAGGAACGCCTCGAAGAACCGCGGCGGCTCGTAGATCCGCAGCCGGGCGGCGGTGACGGCGCCGCCGTCCACCGCCAGGTGCAGGGCGCCCTCGCCCTCGACCCGGGCCAGGGAGCCGACGTGCAGGACGCGGGAGCCGCGGTGGGTCACGGGGTGCTCCGTCCGTCGCGGGGCCCGTCCTCGCCGGGGCCCTCCGTACCGTTCTCGTCGCCGTTCCCGGCGGGCGTCCCCGCCTCCGCCGGACCGCCGGCCGACGTCTCGGCTCCCGCCGACGCCTCGACCTCCGCCGACGCCTCGGCGAAGGCCGGCGCGGCCGCGTTGAAGGTCCGCAGCAGCCGCACCACGTCCCGCCGGTCCGCCCCGTCGCTGCGCAGCAGCGGCACCAGCGCCCGCAGGTTCGGCGAGTCCGACGGGCCGAAGCAGCCGTAGCAGCCGCGCCCGTACGCGGGGCACAGCGCCCCGCAGCCCGCATGGGTGACCGGCCCCAGGCAGGGCGTGCCGTGGGCGACGGTGACGCAGGTCGTGCCCCGCCGCTTGCACTCGAAGCAGACGCTGTGGGCCGGGATGCCCGGCTTCCGGCCCGCCAGGTGCGCCGTGAGGACCTCCAGCAGCTGCCGGCGGTCGATCGGGCAGCCCTGCAGCTCGAAGTCGACCGGCACGTGCGCCGAGACCGGCGTGGAGGTCGCCAGGGTCGCCACGTACTCCGGCCGGGCGTACACGGCGGCGCGGAACTCCTCCACGTCCGCGAAGTTGCGCAGCGCCTGGATGCCGCCCGCCGTGGCGCAGGCGCCGATGGTGACCAGGCGCCGGGAGACCGCCCGGATGTGCCGGACCCGCTCCGCGTCCTCCGCCGTCGTCACCGAACCCTCGACCAGCGACAGGTCGTACGGGCCCGGCCCGGGTGCGCTGGACGCCTCCAGGAAGTGCGCGATCTCCACCCGCCCGGCCAGCGCCAGCAGCTCGTCCTCGCAGTCGAGCAGGGTGAGCTGGCACCCGTCGCACGAGGCGAGCTTCCACACCGCGAGCCGCGGCCGGTGCTCCTGCTCCCGTCCCTCCACGGCGCTCAGAGCTCCCGCACGCCGAGCAGCGGCCCGGCGCGGTCCCAGCCGAGGACCGGCCCGTCCCGGCAGAGCAGCACCGGACCCAGCTGGCAGTGCCCGCAGTGGCCCGTGCCGCAGTGCATGGTGCGCTCCAGGGAGACCCGGATGCGGTGCGCGGGCACCCCCCGGTGGACCAGCTCCCGCGCGGTCGCCCGCATCATCACCTCCGGCCCGCAGACGAACGCCGCCGTGTCCGGCGGGTGGAACCGGGCCCGCCCCAGCAGCGCCACCACCGTGCCGACGTCGCCGTCCCAGCCCGGCCCCGGCCGGTCCACGGCGGCGCCCACCAGCAGGCCCTCGGCGGCCGACCACGCCCGGACCTGCTCCCGGTACAGCAGGTCGGCGGGCGTGCGGGCGCCGAGCAGGACGCTCCGCCGCCCGTACCGCTCCGGCCGGGCCAGCAGCTCCCGCACCAGCGGGCGCAGCGGCGCCAGCCCGAGGCCGCCCGCCACCACCAGCACGTCGCCGCCCTCCGCCGCCGCCGCCTCCCAGCCCGTCCCGTACGGGCCCCGCACGCCGACCCCGTCGCCGGGCCGCAGGCCGTGCAGGCCCGCCGACACCGCGCCGACCGCCCGCACCGTGTGCAGCAGCCGCTCGCCGCGCCGTCCGCCGCTCCCGCGCTCCACGCCGCTCACCGACACCGGGACCTCGCCGCGGCCGAAGGCGTACACCATCGCGAACTGCCCCGGCCGGAACGGCTCCAGGCCCTCCCCGGCCGGCTCCAGGGCCAGCGTCGCCGTGTCCGCCGTCTCCTCGTCGCGGCGCACCACCCGGTAGGGGAGCGGGACGGCGGCGCGGCCGCGGACGGCCGCGGCGGGCGCCGTCACGGCGCGCCCCCGCCGGGCCGCGGCCCGTACAGGTCCAGCAGCCGCATCCGGGTGGCCTTGAGCCGGTGCGCCACCACGCCGCCCACGGCGCGGGCCAGGGCGTAGCCGAGCACCGGGTCCTCGTCGCACACCACCCGCACCGCCGCCGCGTCGAACTCCCGGACCCGCAGCGGCCCGTCGGCCACCGCGCCCAGGTGCCACACGTACGGGGGGAAGAACCAGGACCAGCCCAGCAGGTCGCCCGGCCCCAGCGTCTCCACCACCGGCCGCGGCCCGCCCGGAACGGAGAGGTCGAGGGCGGCCCGGCCCGCCAGGACGACCCAGAACCGGTCGGCGGGCTCCCCCTCCTCGAAGATCCGGGCCCCGGCCGGGAACGCCGTCTCCCGGGCCAGTGCGGCCAGCCGCCCCCGCTGACCCGCCGTCAGTGCGGCCAGGGCGCCGCCCGCGGGCGTGCTCACGGCCGGGCCCCCGGCGCCGCGCCCGGTCCGCCCGCACCGACCCCGCCCGCACCGACCCCTGCCGCGCCGTCCTCTGCTCCGCCGCACCCGCCCGTGCCGCCCCCGCACCCGCCGGCGCCGCACCTGCCCGCGCCGCACCCGCACCCGCCGGCGCCGCACCCGTCCGCGCCGCACCCGCCCCGTGCCTCGGCGTGCAGGGCGTGGACCTCCTCGGTGATGTCGATCCCGACCGGGCACCACACGATGCAGCGGCCGCACCCCACGCACCCCGAGCTGCCGAACTGGTCGTGCCAGGTGCCCAGTTTGTGCGTGAGCCACTGCCGGTACCGGCTGCGCCCCGAGGAGCGCACCGGGCCGCCCGCCAGGTGCGAGAACTCCAGGTCGAAGCAGGAGTCCCAGACCCGCCACCGCTCGGCGTGGTCCCCCGTCAGGTCGGTGACGTCCTCGGGTGCGGTGCAGAAGCAGGTCGGGCAGACCATGGTGCAGTTGCCGCAGGTCAGGCAGCGCGCCGCCACGTCGTCCCAGCGGTCGGCCTCCAGGGTGCCGCGCAGCAGCGCCCGCAGGTCCACCGGCGGCATCGACCGGCCCATCCGGTCCGCCGCCCCGGCGACCGCCGTGCGGGCCGCCTGCGCGGTGGCGCCGCCGTCGGCCGGGAGGCGGGGGAGCGCGGCCAGGACCTCCGCACCCTCGTCCGTGCCCGGCCGCGCCAGGAAGCGGTGGCCGTCCGCGTCGACCACCTCGGTCAGCGCCAGGTCGTACCCGGGTCCGGCGCCCGGCCCCGAGCCCATCGAGGCGCAGAAGCAGGTCGCCCCCGGCTCGGTGCACTCCACCGCCACCAGGAAGGCGCCCGCGCGGCGGCCCCGGTAGTCCGGGTCGGCGTACCGGCCGCCGGTCAGCACCCGGTCCTGCACCGCGATCGCCCGCAGGTCGCAGGGCCGCACGCCGAGGAAGGCGTACGACACCGCGGGCTCCGGCTCCGCGGCCACCGCCAGGGCGCCGTCCGGGCCGCGGTCGGCGCTCCAGCGCCGCACCCGCTGCGGGTACAGGAAGGTCTTCCACGACTGCGGCCCGGCGCTGTGCGCGAACGCCGCGCCGTCCGTGCGCCGCCGCAGCCGGTACCGCCCGGCCTCCAGCTCCACGCCCCACCCGTACGGCAGCTCGTCGGCGGACTCCAGCTCGGCGAGGACCACGGCGCCGTCGCGCACCGTGGGGCCGACGACGGTCCGGCCGCGCTCCCGCAGCAGCCGGACCAGCGCCGCCAGGCCCCCGGTGCCGATGACCGCGCCGTCGGCGCCGTCGGTGGCCGCCATCGCCGCCCCTTCCGGTTCGTCCGGTTCTGTGCCGGTGTGCTCCCCTCCATCATCCGCCCCGGCCGCCGACCAGGCCCCCGGGAAGGGCCGAAAGGCGGTTCCGTGCCGCGTGCCCGCCCCGCGGGCTCCCCGCCCGCCGGCCGCGTGCCCGCCCCGGTGCCGCCCGCGCCCCGTCCCCGTCCGGCCGCCGGACCCTCACCCGCCGCCGGTCCGGGCGAGGTGTCCGGCCACCTCCGCCGCGATCCGGTCCGCCAGCGGACCCACCGCCTCCGCCACCGGCTCGGACAGCCCGGTGCCGCACGAGGTGTCCCGGCCCTCCACGGCGTACACGACCAGCCGCCCCGGCAGCCGGTCCAGGGCGCGGGCCAGCTCGACCGCCTCGCCCAGCCCCAGGCCGTGCGAGCTCGCCTGCCCGGACCGGCCCGCCGGGGCGGCGGCCCCAGCCCCGCCGGCCCCCGTCCCGTCCGCACCCGCCCCGCCGGCCGTCCCGGGCCGGTCCCCCAGGTCCGCGCGGACATCCCCGCCCGCTCCCGCCCCCGCGCCCTGACCCCGGCCCGTGCCCCCGCTCCCGTCCGCCCCGCCCGCCCCGGCCGCCGTCTCCAGCCGGTGCACCCGCCCCGGACGTCCCGGATGCGCGTGGGCCGCGTCCACCACCACCGCCAGGCCCGCGCCCTCCCAGAGCGCGATCAGCCGGCCCGGATCCCCGTCGGACAGCTCCAGCGCCGCCCCCTCGCCCAGCCGCCCGTCCAGCCTGCGCACCACCGCACACCCGACGCCGTCGTCGCGGCGGAACTCACTGCCGACGCCGATCACCACCACCTCGGCCCGGCCGCCCGTCGGCTCCACCACCTGCTCCACACCGCCTCCTCCGCCGCACGGCCCCGCCCGGGACCCCCGCCCGGGACCCCCGCCCGGGACCCCCGTCCTCGCCCCCGTCCCCGAGCCTGGACCGGACCGCCGCTCCGCGCCTTCCGGCGGCCGTCCGCCGCTGCTCCGACCGGCCCACAGGCCGTGCTCCGCCCGGTCGCCCGCCCCCGGGGCGGGTGTGAGGAAGACACCGCCCCCTTCCCCCGCGCGCCCCCGAGGTCCAGCCGTGCAGCCGACGCCCCAGAGCCCGACGCCGCAGACCCCCGCGCCGCGCACCCGGGCGCCCCGGACCCGCCGTCGGACCCCGCCGCCCGGAGGAGAGCGGGACCGGACCCAGGCGTCCCCGCCGTCCCCGGCCGCCCGCGCCCGGTCCCTGCTGCCGCTCGCCGCGGTCGCCGCCGCCTTCACCGCCGCCCAGCTGCTGCTCGTCGTCCCGGGCACCGGCCTCGGCTGGGACGAGACGGTCTACGTCAGCCAGGTCGACCCGCGCGTGCCCGCCGCCTTCTTCAGCGCCCCGCGCGCCCGCGGCATCAGCTGGCTCGCCGCCCCGCCGTCGCGCTGAGCCCGTCCACCACCGTCCTGCGGGTCTTCCTCGCCGTCCTCTCCGGCTGCGCCCTGGCGGCGGCCCTCGCGGTGTGGCGGGCGGCTGCTGCCGGTCCGCACCCTGGCCCTGGCCGGACTGCTGCTCGCCGGGCTGTGGACCACCCTCTTCTACGGCCCGGCGGCCATGCCGAACCTGTGGAGCGCCCTCGCGGCCCTGGCCGCCGTCGGCTTCCACCTGCGCGCCGTGCGCGGTCCCGCCGACCGCACCGCGCTGCCCGGCCTGGCCGCCGCCACGGCCGCCGTCGCCCTGATGCGGCCGCCGGACGCCGCCTGGCTCGCGCTGCCCTCGCCGCCTCGGTCCTGCTGGTCCGCCGCTGGCGCCGTCCGGCCGTCCTCGCCGCGCTCGCCGCGGGCCTCGCGGCGGGCGCCGCGCCCTGGGTGGCCGAGGCCGAGCTCCGGTACGGCGGCGTCCTCGCCCGACTGCACCGCGCGGGCGCGATCGAGGGCGGCCTGGGCCCCCGCCTCGCCGTCGACGACCAGCTGCGCGCTCTGGCCGGACGCACGCTCTGCCGCCCCTGCACCGGCCCCTGGCGGCACCGGGCCACCGGCGCCTGGTGGTTCGCCCTGCCGCTCCTCGCCGCCGGCGGCCTGGCGGCGGCGGGCGCCGCGGGCCGCCGTGCGGAGGCGGTCCTGACGACCGCCGCGGCGGGCTGCCTGGCGGCGCCGTACCTCTTCGGCATCGACTACGCCGCGCCCCGCTTCCTGCTCCCCGCCTACGCGCTGCTGGCACTCCCCGTCGCCCAGGGCCTGCCGGGGCTGCCCGGCCGGGTGCGCCCGGTCCTGCGCCCGGCCGCGGCGGCGGTGCTCGTCCTGGCCCTGGCCGGCCACCCGGCGGTGCAGCAGGCGGTCCTCCGCGGCGTCGTCGCGGGGGCCAGGACCTCCAGCGGGGACCACGCCCGCCTGGCCGCCGCCCTGCACCGCCTGGGCGTCCGCCCGCCGTGCCTCCTGACGGGCGACCACGCCCCGCCGGCCGCCTACTGCGCCGGATGCGCCTCCCGGCAGACCGGCGGCCACGACGCCTCGGCCACGCCCGCCGCCGTCCTGGCCGCCGTGCGCCGCCTGCCCGTGGCCCTCCTCGCGGCCCCCGGCGGCCTGCCGCCCTCCTGCGCCCGCGGCTGGCGGGCCGCCCCGGTGCCGGACCTGCGCAACCTGCACGGTCTCCAGGTCCTCCTGCCGCCCGGCTTCCGGGGACGCCCGCCCGGACCGGCCCGCGCCTCCCCGGCTGCCGCGGACCGGGCCGCCGCGTCCGGCACCCGCGCCGGCCCGCCGCCCCGCGCCGCAGGCCGGACGGGCCCCGGGCGGGTCAGGCGTCCGGCGCCGCCGGCAGCCGCAGCCGCATCGCGGGGTCGGGTGTGCGGACGAAGCCCAGCGAGCGGTAGAGCGGCTCGCCCTGCTGCGAGGCGCGCAGGTCGACCGTCCTGACCCCCTGGGCGCGGTACCAGCCGAGCAGCGCCGTCATGCAGCGCCGGGAGTGGCCCCGCCGCCGCTGGTCCGGATCGGTCGCCACGTTGAAGACGTACCCGGTCCGCCCGCCGGGGTTGCCCGGGCCGCCGAGCCGGTACTCGACGGTGCCGACCACGCAGGCGGCCAGCGCGCCCGGCCGGTCCGGCCGGTCCGCGACGAAGGCGACCAGTGCCGGGTCCGCCGCCGACAGCCGGGCCCGGAGGGTCGCGACGGAGGCCTCCTGCCACCCGTCGCCCACCCTCTCCGCGACCTCGGCCAGCATCACCTCGCGGAGCCTCACCAGCTCCTCGGCGTCCGCCGCCGTCGCCCTGCGCACCCCGTCCGTCCGCTGCTGCTCCATGAACGGTCATCATGCCGGACCGCACCGGACCGCCCCGCGCCGCACCGGACCGCCGGACGGGCCGTCCGGCCCGGGCCGGTGCCCCCCCGCCCGTGCCCCGGGGCGGGGGTGCGGCCGCCGCCCGCAGCGGGACGCCGGCCCCGGGCCCCCGCGCACGACGGCGCCGGCGGGCGGCGGCGGACGGCGGCCCGTCCGGTCGTCCTGACGGCCGTCCGGGCGGCCGGCCGTTTCCGGGGTGGCGGCCCCGGCGGCACGGCGCGGCGTCACCGACCCCCTCGGGTGTACCGTGCTGCCCGCCCTTCCGGGAGGATAGGGACGGGTCCTGCGAGGCGGGAAGGTGTCCCCGCGCACGGGTGCGGGGGCCGCCGGACCCGTGACGACCAGGGAGCAGGGACGTGGCCTCGATGCGGAGACGCGCCGGAGCGGAGAGCACCCCGCAGGAGCGGACGCCCGGAGCGGCGGCGTCCGCGGTGCCCGTGGTGCCGCTGGCCCCGCGGTGGCTGGCGCTCGGCCGCGACGGGCGGCTCAGCGCCTACGCCACGGCCGGGGCGGCGCTGGTGCGCTGGACCGAGCAGACACCGGGCTCCGACGTGTGGACCGGCCCGGACACGCTGCCGCTGCCGGACGGAGCGGTCGAGGTGACGCTCGCGCAGGACCCCGACCTCGGCTACGTCCACCTGGCCGCCCTGCGGCCGGGCGGTGCCGAGGGCGTCCGGCCCCAGATCCTGGTGGCGACGCAGTTCCAGTCCGGGCGCCCGCTGTCCGAGTGGCACCCCCTCAACCTGCCCGACGCCGTCGAGCAGGTGACCCCCGGCCAGGGCGCGCCGCGCCTCGCGGTGGGCCCGGACAACGAGCTGATGCTCTTCTTCCAGCACCGCGGCAAGGGCCTGTGGGTGCGCATCCGCGACACCCAGGGCCGCTGGAACTGGTGGAAGGGGATGCAGGGCCAGTGGATATCCGCCCCGGTCGCGGCCCGGGCGGGGAGCGACGGGAGTGCCGAACTGCTCGCGCCGTACGGCAAGGGGGCGGTGCACTGGCGCCGTCCGGCGGCCGGCAAGCCCTTCGAGCGGCTGGGGCAGCCCGAGGCGAAGGCGGACGTCCGCAGCTACGTCGCCCTGGAGACCGCTCCCGGACGCGCCACCTGGTTCTGGCGGACGCAGGACGGGGGCGTGCAGGCCTGGCGCGCCCCAGCGGACGGGGACGGGCCCCCGGAGCCGGCAGCGGTCGGCTGCACGGCGGGCTCCGGTCCGGTGGCGGCCGCCCGGACCCTGGTCGACGGGCACGACTGCACGGTCCTGGTGCAGCGCGGCGCGGACGGCCGTGCGGAGGTCGCGGCGTACCCCACCGAGGCCGAGGAGAGCGACGTCTGGTGGACGCCGACCGGCGGTCCGGGCACGGGGACGCCGGGGATGCTCGCGGACGGCTCCGGCCGGCTGACGCTCGCCTCGATCGGACCGGAGGGGGGCCTCTCGATCTGCCGCCAGAAGGACGACGAGCCCGGACTGGCCTTCGGGGCCTGGCACGCCGTCGGGGCGGCGCCCGGCCGCTGAGCCGCCCGGTCCGCACCCGCCGCGGCCGCGCCCGGCGGGGTGCGGTGGCGGTGGGGCCGGCCACCGCCCGCCGCGGCCGCCGGTCCCCGCCAGGGCCCCCGGTCCCCGCCGCCGCCGTCCACCGCCCGAGGGCGCGGACGGCGGTCCCGGCCCCGCTGCCCGCTCCGGGCACCCCGGGCGATGTCCCGCGGCCCGTCCTCCCCGCGCGGCGCGTCCGCGGGGCCCGTCCGGGCGGTGGCCACCCGCGTACCCGGCCGGATGGCCCGGGTGCCGGTGAGGTGTACGCACCGTGCCGCAGCGGCCGCCTCCTGCGCCGGCGCCGGACCGGTCGCACCGCTCCGGACCGGGGAGCCGGCGGACCGGCCGTCACCGCCGGGGCGGCAGCGGCGGCAGCGGCTGTCGTCCTGCCGGAACCGGGCCTCGCGAGGAGTGCACCGTCACGTCCCCGACGGCCTGACGAACCGTTCCCGGCCGCCTTCCGCGGCGTGCCTCCCGGTCCTCCGGTCCGGCCGGCGGACCGTGTCCG
This sequence comes from Streptomyces sp. NPDC001380, assembly GCF_042895785.1. Taxonomy (NCBI): domain Bacteria; kingdom Bacillati; phylum Actinomycetota; class Actinomycetes; order Kitasatosporales; family Streptomycetaceae; genus Streptomyces; species Streptomyces sp. NPDC001380. The sequence goes on from NZ_JBIAWP010000008.1 coordinate 162,122, forward strand.
GTGCGGTCACCGCCGTGCGGACGCCGCCGGGGCGGTCCTGCCGAGGTTCCCCGGCGACCGCCGGGGGTGCGGGCCGACGCCCGGGGCGCGGCCCCCGGGGCCCGGTGTCCGCGGCGCAGGCGACGCCCTGCGGGGAGCGCCGCCCCGGCACGGCGGCGCCGGTCCGGCCGGTCCGCCCTCCCGCCGGGCGGCGCGTCCGGCCGCGCCGTCCGGCATCCCCGGAACCGTTGAAAAGCGGATCTAGGGTGCATACCGTCGCCCGCCGTCGCGGCGCCGCACCGCCCCCGCACCGCGACCCGGCCGCCCCGCCGCCCCACCGCCCGCCTACCGCCGCCCGCCGTCCGCCCGCCGCCCCGAGCCGTCCCCCGTCAGCCACCCTCCCGGGAGCCGTCCATGCCGTACGACCGAGGCGCCAGCCCCGCCGCCGAGACGGACGCCCGACCCGCCGGCCGGCTGCGCCGGACCGGCTCCTGGTCCGCCCGCCACCACCTGGTGGTCCTCGGCGCCTGGCTGCTCGTCCTCGCCGCCTCCGTGGCCGCCGACCGCGCCTTCGGCGGGACGTACTCCGACAACTTCTCCCTCCCCGGCACCTCGGCCCAGGAGGGCGCCGACCTCCTGACCCGGCACGCGCCCGCCGTCGCCGGCCAGACCGGCACGGTCGTGCTGCACGACGCCGGGACGCCGCTGACGGCGGTGCGCAGCCAGGTCGACCAGGCGGTCCGGTCCCTGGCGCGGCTCCCGCACGTGCTCTCCGTGCAGAACCCCCTGCCCTCCTCCGCGCCCCCCGGTGCGCCCCCCGCCCAGGGCTCCCCGGGCAGCCCCGCGTCCGCGCCGCCGCAGTCCTTCGGCCCGCTCTCCGCCGACGGCCGCACCGCCTACGCCACCGTCCGGTTCGACACCAACCCCGAGGCGCTGGGCCCCGGCTACCTGCCGCAGGTCGACGCCGCCGTCGCCCCGCTGCGCGCCGCCGGCGTCCAGGTCGAGTACGGCGGGCCGCTCGGCGAACTCGCCCGGCCCAGGCCCGCCGACGTCCTGAGCGAGTCGGTCGGCTTCGCCGTCGCGGTCGTCGTCCTGCTCATCGGCTTCGGCAGCGTCCTGGCCGCCGGGGTGCCCCTGTTCACGGCCCTGGTCGGCGTCGTCGTCGGGGTCGGCGTCCTCGGCCTGGTCTCCAGGGTGCTCACCTTCGCCAGCGTCTCGCCGACCCTGGCCACCATGATCGGGCTCGGCGTCGGCATCGACTACGCCCTCTTCCTGCTCACCCGGCACCGGCAGCAGCTCATGGACGGCGCCGGTCCCGAGGCCGCCGCGGCCCGCGCGGTCGCCACCAGCGGCCACGCCGTCGTGGTCTCCGGCTGCACGGTCGTCGTCGCCCTCGTCGGCCTGAACGCCTCCGGCGTCAGCTTCATCGGCCGGATGGGCGCCGCCGCGGCGATCACCGTGATCACCGCCGTGGCGGGGGCGCTCACCCTCGTCCCGGCGCTGCTCGGCCTCATCGGGCGCCGGATCGACCGGTACCGCGTCCGCACGCCCGTCGCCGAGACCCCCGCCGCCCCGGACGGCACCGGCACCGGCACCGGCGCGGGCGGGGGCTGGCGCCGCTACGCGCAGCGGGTGGAGCGCCGCCCCTGGTGGTTCCTGGCGGGCGGCGTCGCGGTGCTGGCCGTCCTGACCGTGCCGCTGTTCTCCCTCCGGCTCGGGCACATCGACGACGGCGCCGACCCGCCGGGCTTCACCGACCGCCGCGCCTACGACCTGGTCACCTCCGCCTTCGGCGTCGGCGTCAACGGCCCGCTGACCGTCGTCGTGGACCGCAGCGGCGTCCCCGCCGCGGACCGGGCCGCCCTCACCGGACAGGTGCAGAAGTCCCTCACCGGTGTCCCCGGCGCCGCCGGGGCCACCCCGGTCCAGGCCGTCGGCGACGGCGAGGTGCTGGTGTCCACCGTCGTCCCGGCCGCCGCGCCGCAGTCCGAGGCCACCACGGACCTCGTCAACCGCCTGGACGACCGCGTCCTGCCGCAGGCCGTCTCCGGCACCGCCGCCCGCGCGTACACCACCGGGACCACCGCCGCCCAGGTCGACTTCCGCGACCTCATCGCCTCCCGGCTGCCGCTGGTCATCGCGGTCGTCGTCGGCCTCGCCTTCCTCATCATCCTCGGCGTCTTCCGCGGCCCCCTCGTCGCGCTCAAGGCGGCGGTCCTCAACCTGCTCTCCATCTCGGCCTCGTACGGGGTCCTGGTGGCGGTCTTCCAGTGGGGCTGGGGCGGCCCGGCGCTGGGCGTCTCCGGCACGGCCCCCATCGAGAGCTACGTGCCGATGATGATGTTCGCCATCGTCTTCGGCCTGAGCATGGACTACGAGGTCTTCCTGCTCTCCCGCGTCCACGAGGGGTGGCTGCGCACCGGGGACAGCCGCGGGAGCGTCGCCCGCGCCCTGGAGATCACCGCGCGGGTGATCACCTGCGCCGCGCTCATCATGGTGAGCGTCTTCGCGGCGTTCGTGATCAGCACCAACATCGTGGTCAAGATGATGGGGCTGGGCCTGGCGGTCAGCGTCCTCATCGACGCGACCGTGGTGCGCCTGCTGCTGGTCCCCGCCGTGATGACGCTGCTGGGCCGCCGCGCCTGGTGGATGCCGGGCTGGCTGGACCGCATCGTCCCGCACCTCAGCGCGGAGGGCGAGGCGTGACGGCCCGCCCGGAGCGGCCGCCCGCCCGGGGCGGCCTCCGGTACGGCCCCCGGTGCGGGCCGTCCGCCGGCCCGCACCGGTACGCGGACCCGGTCAGCGGACGGTGACGTCGAGCTCCGTGTGCATCCCGGCGCGGTAGTGGCCGGGGAGGTTGCAGACCAGCGCGTACCGGCCGGGCCGCAGCGTCAGCGTCGTCCAGGCGGCCGCACCGGGGACGATGCCGCCGCCCGCCCCCGCCCCGCAGCTGCGCGACGCCTCGCCGGGGCTTCCCGCCTCGTCGACCCGGTCGCCGGCGCCGACCGGCAGCCGCCCGGCGCCCCCGCCCGCGGGCAGCGGCAGGACGACCAGTTCGTGGAGGCGCATCCCGGCGTTGACGACCCGGAACGACACCGTGCCCGCCGGCACCTCCTGCGGTGCGGCGAGGACCCGCATCCTGCCGCCGTGCGGACCCGGCCCCCAGGGCGCCGAGCCGTCCGGCGCGGGCGCCACGCCCGGTCCCGGGCCGGGTCCCGGCCCCTGCATCATGCCCGGCCCCATGTCGGCCAGGACCACGTCCACCGTCCGTCCGGGCAGGGCGGGCACGGCGCACCGTGCCGCGGCCGCCGGGCCCGCGTACCGGCCCGGGTGCGGGGCGGGGGAGGTGCGGAACGCGCCGGTGGCGGCCAGGACGCCCGTCGTGGCGAGGCCCAGGACCACGGCGGCGGCCGCACCCGCCGCGACGGTCCGCCTGCCGACGGCCGGCACCGGGCTCACCGGTGCTCCCGCAGCACCGCGAGCCGCCGGCGGTACTCCTCCTCGTCGATCTCCCCGCGCGCGAACCGGTCCGCGAGGACGTCCTCCGCGGGTGCCGCGGGCCCTCCCGCGGGCCTCCCGGCGGCCTGCCCCCACACCGGCGTGTCCGCGCCGGGCCGCGGGCCCGTGCGGTTGCGGCCCAGCAGGTGGGCGAGCGCCAGGACGCCGGCGACGACCAGGCCCCAGAACACGACCATCGCCACGGCCATCGCGAACCAGCCGCCCCAGCCCCAGCCCCAGCCGCCGTCGTACCACATCATCGCCCTCACCGTCCCCGAGGCCCGGAAGGCGGTCGGCGGGCCTCTCCCCCCAGCCTCGCGGGCGGCGGCCCGGAGGATGAGGGGCTTTGGTCCCCCCGTCCCGGCCGACCGGTCCGCCGCGCCGCGGGCCCCGGCCGTCCGGCACGGGGACCCGCCGGCGCGGACCTCGCCGCACGCACCTCCGCCGGGCCCGCCGGGGCCGCCGGGGCCGCAGCGTCCGCCGGGCCCGCAGCGTCCGCCCGGTGTCAGCCGGCCGGGCGGCGGCCCGCGCCGTACGCGGCGGTCGCGGCCGCCCCCGCCGCCGCGGCGAGCAGGACGGACACCGCCCACCGGAAGCCCGCCGCGCCGTCCGGCGCCAGGTGCAGGGCGAGGGTGACCACCGCCACCCCCAGGGCCGTCCCCAGGCCCCGGGCCATGCTGACCAGCCCGCCCCCCGCCGCGGCGGCCCGGGCGGGCACCGCCCGCATGACCGCGGAGTTGTTGGCCGGGGTGAACACGCCCAGGCCCACGCCGAGCAGGGCGAGCAGCGGCGCGAGCCGGGCGGCGGTCGGAGCGGCGGCGAGCAGCCCCGCCAGCGCTGCCGCGGCGGCGGCGGCCCCCAGCAGGCAGCGCCCCCGGTCGCCGAGGCCGCGCGGCAGGACCCGGTCGGCGCCCACCGCCGCCAGGGCGAAGCCGGCGGGCAGCGCGGTGAGGACCAGGCCCGCCGTCAGCGCCGTCTCCCCGTGCCCGTCCAGGACCGCGGGCACCAGCACCAGCGGTCCGAACAGCACCAGGTAGCCGCAGAGCGCCCCGGCCAGGCCGAGCGGGACGGCCCGGCCGCGCAGGACGGCCGGGTCGACCAGCGGGTCGGCGGCGCGGCGCTGGCGGGCCGCGAAGCCCCACCCCGCCGCGGCGGCCAGCACGAAGAGGGAGGCGGCCGCCCATCCGGGCAGTCCGAGGCCGGAGGCGGCCGACAGGCCCAGCAGGGCGCAGGTGGTCGCGGCCGCCATGAGCAGCAGGCCCGCCGGGTCGGAACGGCCCCGTCCGGGGGCCGTGGCGCCGGTCCGGTTCCGGGTCCGCGGCAGCAGGTAGTGGCCGGCGGCGAGGGCCGCGACGCCGACGGGCACGTTGATGCCGAACACCCAGCGCCAGCCGGCCGTCCCCACCAGGGCCCCGCCCACCGTCGGCCCCAGGGCCAGGCCGAGGGCCTGGGCGGCGGCCTGCATGCCGAGGGCCGACCGCATCCGCTCCCGCGGGGCGCTCGTCGTCACCAGGGCGACGCTGTTCGCCTGGAGCATCGCCGCCCCCACGGCCTGCACCGCGCGGAAGGCGATCAGGGAGGGCAGCGAGGGGGCGAGCCCGCAGGCCGCCGAGCCCGCCGTGAACACCGCGAACCCGTACAGGTAGCAGAGCTTGCGGCCGCGTGCGTCGGCCAGCCGTCCCACCGGGACCAGCAGGGCGGCCAGGACGAGGAGGTAGACGAGCGACACCCACTCGACGGCGGCCGGGGAGGCGCCGAAGCCGGCGCCGAGGGAGGGGTAGGCGAGGGTGACGATGCTCGCGTCGAGCTGCCCCATGAACGCGCCGAGGCAGACCGTCGCCACCGCCAGGCGCCAGGCGCCCGGGTGCTCCCGGACGCGCCGGGGCCGCGGCCGCTCCTGCACCAGCAGGGCCGGCCGGGGGTGCCGGCGGACCGGTGACGGCTCCATGGTGCGCTCGGCCTCCCTCTCGCGTCCGCCCGGTGCGGGGTCCTGCCGACAGGTTACCTCGGGTACAGAGATAGTCGGTGGCCGCTGCATGTCGGCGGGGAGGCGGCGCGGAGGCGTGTCGGCGCCGGCGCACCGCGGGGGAGGGCCCCCGGCCGGCGCGCCGGTGCGGAGGCGCGCCGGTACGTCCGTGCGGCGCTGCGGAGGCGCGTCGGTGCCCAGGTGCCCAGGTGCCCAGGTGCCCAGGTGCCGAGGCGCGGGGGCGCGGCCGGGCTCCGGCCGGTCAGGCGAGCGCGTCGAGGGCGGCGTCCAGACGCCGGGACGCCTCGTCGGCGACCGGCCCCAGGGCCGCGTTCCCGCTCAGCCCCACCATCGTCTGCGGGTCCAGGGCCTGCACGGCGGAGGTGTCCGCCCCGGTGCCGCGCACCACCACGTTGCAGGGCAGCAGCAGGCCGATCGACCGGTCGGCCTCCAGCGCCCGGTGGGCCAGCGGCGGGTTGCAGGCGCCCAGGATCAGGTAGGGCTCCATCTCGGCGCCCAGCTTCTCCCGCAGCGTGGCTCGCACGTCGATCTCGGTGAGCACACCGAAGCCCTGCCCGGCCAGCGCCTCCCTGGTCCTGGCCACCGCCGCCTCGAACGGCAGGTCCAGCTCGACCGTGCGGCCGTAGGCCGCGTCCGTGCGCCCGTCCATGCGTCCTCCTGGTGCGTCCGCCGGAGGCATCCCCTCCGGGGCGGCGCCCCCCTGCCGGACCCTGCGCAGGGCCGGGGTGCGTGCCGGGGGCCGCGGGGTGCTGCCTGCCCGGACGGCGGCGCGTGATGCGTCCGCCGTCCGGGTGCCGGGCCGGGTGCCGGGTCAGCGCTGCAGGGCGGCCAGGGTCTCGTCCAGGTCGGCGGCGGCGGTGCGCGGGCGGTTGTACGGGAGCCTGCCGAGCAGGTTGCCCATGGCGCAGGTGTTGCTCACGGCGGAGAACACCAGGCCGCCGCCGATGGCGGCGGAGAACCAGCGGGCGCCGGGCCGGGCGAGGTCGGCGAGCAGTCCGGCCAGGACGAGGGAGCCGGCCGCGAGGCGGACCTGCCGGTCCATGGCCCAGGTGGCGCGGGCGCCCGCGGGCCGGTCGAGCGGCTTGCCGTCCGCGGCCCAGGCGGAGGTGCCGCCGGTGAGGGTGGCGGCGGGGACGCCGGCCGCGGCGAGCTGCCGGCAGGCGGCCTCGGAGCGGGCCCCGGAGGCGCAGACCACGGCGAGCCCGCCGCGGCCGGCGGCCGCGCGCAGGGCGGGGAGGGCGCGCTGGAGCTGGTCGAGGGGGATGTTGTGGGCGCCGGGGATGTGGCCGCCCGCGTACTCGCCGGGGGAGCGCACGTCGATCACGGTGAGCTCCTCCAGGCGGGGGTGGAGCTGGTCGGTGGTCAGGGGGGTGGTGGTGGACACGCTGCCGTTTCCTTCCGGGGTCCGGGTGCTGCCGGGGGTCTGCGGTGAGGATCCGCGGTGGGGATCCGCGGTGGGGATCCGCGGCTGGGTGGGGGTCTGCGGTGGGACGGGGGTCTGCGGTGCGGGTGGGGTCCCGTGGGGCCGGGCCGTCCCCGCGGCGGGCCGGGTTAGGTCAGGGCGTCGAGGAGCATGAGCGCCGCGACGGCCAGCAGGGCGAGGGCGAAGATCCGCTGGAGGGCGGGTCCGGAGAGCCTGTTTGCGAGGCGCTTGCCGTCCCAGGCGCCGAGCACCGCCGCGGCGGTGAACGGGGCCACGACGGCCCAGTCGAGGCTACCTGCGCTCCCCAGGCGGGGGACGAGGGCGGCCGCGCTGTTGGCGGTGATCACCAGCAGGCTGGTCCCGACGGCCTCGGCCATCGGCAGCGCCAGGACGGAGACCAGGGCGGGGACGGCGAGGAAGCCGCCGCCCACGCCGAGCAGTCCGGTGACGGCGCCGAGGCCGGCGCCGGCGGCGGCCGACCGGCCGGGGCCGGCCGCCCGGGGCGGGCCCGCCGGGCGCCGGGTGGCGAGCATGCGCCAGGCCGCGACGGCGGCCAGCAGCGCGAACGCGAGGGTGAGCACGGCCCCGGGGACCGCCGAGGACAGGGCGCCGGCCGCGGCCGCGGCCGGCAGGCCCGCCGCGGCGAACAGCGCCCCCGTGCGCCAGCGGACCCGCCCGGCGCGGGCGTGCGCGACCAGGCCGGTCGCCGAGGTGGCGGCGACGATGAGCAGGGCCGCGGTGGTGGCCTGCGCGGGCGCGAAGCCCAGCAGGTAGATCAGGGCGGGGACGGCGAGCATGCTGCTGCCGCCGCCGAGCCCGCCGAGGGCGAGGCCGACGACCGCACCGGCGACCAGGGCGAGGGCCAGGGCCGTCATATGACCTGTCCGTCGCTGCCGGTGCCGTCGTGGACGGGGAGTCCGGCGGCGGCCCAGGCGTGCATCCCGCCGGTGACGTTCAGCGCCTCGACGCCGCGCGCGGCGAGGATCCCGGCGGCGCGCCGGGAGCGGTTGCCGGAGCGGCAGACCGCCGGCACGGTGCGGCCCTCGGCCGCGTCGGGCAGCGGGGCCCCCGCGCCGACGGCGGCGAGGGACTGCCACAGGGCGCCGGGGGCGTGGCCTGCGGCGTACTCGTCGGCCTCGCGGACGTCGAGCAGCACCGCCCCGCCCGTCCGGGCGCGTTCGTAGGCGTCCGCGACGGTGATCCGTCCGGGGCCGGGGGTGCGGGCGAAGATCGGCATGGTCGTGCTCCAGGGGGTCTCGGACGTCAGGCCGCGGTGACCAGGCCGGCGGCGCGGGCGCTGTCGAAGGAGTCGTCCACGGCCACCACGTCGCGGCCGGCCGCGTCCAGCAGGGAGGCGGCGACGGCGGCGCGCATCCCTCCGGCGCAGTGCACCCACACCGTCCCGGCGGGCACCTCGGCCATCCGCCCCCGCAGCTCGTGCAGGGGGATGTGGACGGAGCCGCCGATGCGGGCGGCCGCCCGCTCGGAGCCGCGGCGCACGTCGAGGACCACCGGGTCCCCGTCCGCCGCGAGGGCCGCGGCGAGGGCGGCGAAGTCGGCGCGGGGGAAGGAGCGCAGGGCGCCGTCCGCGGTCCACTCCTCCGGGCGCCCGGTGGCGGCCGCGGCGGGGCGGTCGATGCCGACCCGGACCAGCTCGCGCTGCGCGGCGGCGACCTGCTCGGGGGTCTCGGCCAGCAGCGTCACCGGCCTGCCCCACGGGATCAGCCAGGCCAGGTGGGTGGCGAGCTGCCCGTCGAGCTCGAAGTTGAAGGCGCCCGCGACGTGCCCCTCGGCGAAGGCGGTGCGGCTGCGCAGGTCGACGACCCACTCCCCGGCGGCGAGCCGCTCGGCGATTTCCGCGGCGTCGGCCCGCCGCGGGGCGGTCAGGTCCACGGGGGCGGGGCCCGCGGCGTTGGCGGGGCCCATGTGGGCGTAGTAGGCGGGGACGTCGTCGAGGCCGGCCAGCAGGTCGGCGACGAAGGAGTCGACGTCCTTGAGCAGCGCCGTGTTGGCCGCCTTCTGCCCGCCGATCGTGCTCGACCCGCCCTCGGCCCGGGAGGAGGAGCAGAAGGAGCCGAAACCGTGGGTGGGCAGCACGCGCACCTCGTCGGGCAGCTGCGCCAGGCGGTGGGCGGAGGCGTGCTGGGCCCGGGCGAGCCGCTCGGTCAGCCGGGGCTCGACCAGGTCGGGTCGGCCGACGCTGCCGATCAGCAGCGAACCGCCCGTGAAGGCGGCGACCGGGGTTCCGACGTCCTCCAGCACGTAGGAGGTGTGGTGGGGGGTGTGGCCGGGCGTGGCCACCGCGCGCAGCACCAGGCCGTCCTCCAGGGCGGCGGTGTCGCCGTCGGCGACCGGCACCCGGTCGAAGGAGACGTGGGCGCCCGCCGGGACGAGGTAGGCCGCGCCGGTGATGCGGGCCAGCTCCAGGCCGCCGGTGACGTAGTCGTTGTGGAGGTGGCTCTCCACGACGTGGGTGATGCGCACGCCGCGCCGGGCCGCCGCGGCGAGCATCCGGTCGACGTCGCGCGGCGGGTCGACCGCCACCGCGTGGGCGGAACCGCCGGCCAGGTAGCTGCGGTTACCGAGCCCCTCCACGGCCAGCGTCTCGACGAAGTACATGCGCATCTCCTCGTGTCCGATACCAGGGGGGGTATGTCTGCATCAACAGCGTATACCCCCACCCGTATTTCACGTGCGGGTCGACCATACCCCCGCCGGTATGGCCAGGCCGCCCCGGGGTCCGCCCCGCACACACCGGGTTCTATACCGGGCGGGGTATCCTGGACTCCTCTGTCGTGCGGGGAAGGAGGGGGCGTCGATGCAGGTGGACGAGGGGGCGGCGGGTGCGGTCCTCAACCGGCTGCGCCGCGCCCAGGGCCAGTTGGCCGGGGTGATCGCCATGATCGAGGCGGGCCGGGACTGCAAGGACGTGGTCACCCAGCTCGCGGCCGTGTCGCGGGCGCTGGACCGGGCCGGGTTCAAGATCGTGGCCAGCGGTATGCGGCAGTGCATGGCCGCCGCCGACGGCGACGCGCCGCCCATGGCGGAGCAGGAGCTGGAGAAGCTCTTCCTGGCGCTCGCCTGAGCCGCCCGGCCCCCGGCCGGACCCCGTCGGCCCCGGACGGCTCCCGGCCGCCTCGCGGGGCGGCGCGGGGCTCCGCCCGGTGCGGCGGCCGGACTGTACCCGCCGGGTCCCCGTGGCGCCACCCCCTGTCCTCGTCGGAAGAATCTTGTCGCGACTTCTTGTCATGTATGCAACCAGTCGCTCCAATGTGGACCACCGTTCCCTCACAGGGAGGCCCCATGTTGTTCCGAAGAGTGCTCACCGGTCTCGCCGGCCTGCTCCTCGCCGCCGGAGCCCTGTCCACCGCGACCGGGCCGGCGTCCGCCGAGCCCCGGACCGCCGCACCCGCCGCCGCGGATCCCGCCGCCCCCGGCCCCTTCGCGGTCGGCTACAGCGACCTGACGGTGTCGGCCTCCGGCCGGTCGTTCTCCGCCCGTGTCTGGTACCCCGCCACCACGGCCGGGGCCGGCACCCCGGTCGCCGACGACACTCACCCGGCCCTGGCCTTCGGCCACGGCTTCTTCCAGGACGTCTCCAAGTACGCCACCACCCTGCAGCAGTACGCCTCCTGGGGGTTCATCGCCGTCGCCCCCAAGTCGCAGGGCGGCCTCTTCCCGAGTCACAGCGCCTTCGCCGACGACCTCAACGCGGCCCTGGCCTGGATCACCGCCCAGAACACCGCGGCGGGCTCGCGCTTCAACGGCCGGGTGGACACCGCCCGCCTCGGCCTGTCCGGCCACTCGATGGGCGGCGGCGCCGCCCTGCTCGCGGCCTCCCGCAACCCGGCCGTCCGCAGCGTCTCCACCCTCGCCGCGGCCGAGACCAACCCGTCGGCCGTCACCGCCTCCGCGGCGATCACGGCCCCGGTCCAGTACGTCGCGGGCAGCCAGGACACCATCGCGCCGCCCGCCGGCAACCAGCAGAAGATGTACGCGGCCAAGCCCGCCGCCACCCAGCTGCGCACGATCACCGGCGGCTTCCACTGCGGGTTCACCGACTCGTCCGGGTTCGGCTGCGACAGCGGCGGCATCACGCGCGCGGCCCAGCTCCAGCTCACCCGCGGTGTCACCACGGCCTGGTTCCTCTGCACGCTGACCGGCGACACCGGCATGTACGACCGCGTCTGGGGCTCCGCGGCCCAGAACGACCCGGCGGTGGCGTTCCAGGCCAAGCCCTGACCCCGCCGCCGGGGTGCGGGGTGCGCCCCGCACCCCGGCGGCAGGCGCGGACGCCCCCGCCGGCCGGGCGGGGGCGTCCGCACGTCCGCCCCCGTCCGTGCCGCCCCCGTCCGCCTGCCTCCGCCGTCCGTCGGCGCTGCCGTCCGTGGGCCCGCGATGCCGTCCGTCGGCGCTGCCGTCCGTGGGCCTGTGCCGCGTCGGCCCGGGGCCGCGGTCAGGGCGCCAGGGGGCCGGTGAGGTAGTGCTGCAGGACCGGTGCGACCGCGTCCACGAGCACCCCGGAGGCGCTCTCCGTCAGCGGTTCCAGCCCGACCACGTGCCGTGCCATCACCAGCCCCACGATCTGCGAGCCGGCGAGGGAGGCGCGCAGCGGCGCGTCCGGCGCCCCCAGGCCCTCGGCGAGCGGGACGAGCAGTTCGCGGCTGACGCGCTCGCGGATCTCGTCGGCGGCCTGCCGCTCCGAGGCGGCCGCCCGGATCAGCCCGGTCATCCGCCTGCGGCCCGTGGGGGAGTCCAGGGTCTCCAGGACGTGCCGCGCCAGTCGGCGGCCGATGTCCTCGCGCGGGCCGTCCAGCAGTCCGGGGAGCGCCAGGGCCGGATCAAAGGGCAGGGAGGCGGCCTGGGCGAAGAGCCGCTGTTTGGGGCCGAAGTAGTGGGACACCAGGGCGACGTCGACCCCGGCGTCCGCGGCGATGCCGCGCAGGGTGGTGCGGTCGTAGCCGAGCTCCGCGAAGCGGCGGCGCGCGGCGTCGAGGATCGCCTCGCGGGTGCCGCTGTCCCCCGGGCGGCGCCCGGCGCGGGGGCGGGTGGTCACGGCTCGTCCTCCGTGCGGTTGACAGCAGAAATTCAACGGATGCAGAATCATCACGTGTTGAATTGATTCTAGGACACGTCGCTCCCCGGCACCGGGTGCGTCCCGGGCCGTTCCCGCGGCGACCGGCCCGTGCGTGCACCTCGGCGCATCCCGCCGCCCCCGTGCGGCGGAACCCCCAGCGGAACCTTCAGCCGACCCGAAGCCGACCCGCAGCCGACCCCCCTCCCTGGAGCCCTCTCGCCATGACCAGCCACATGTCGCAGCGCACGCCCGCCGGGGCCACCGCGCTCAGGGAAGCCGACCAGCCGCCCAGCCGCCGCTGGTGGATCCTCGCCGTCGTCGGACTCGCCCAGCTGATGGTCGTCCTCGACGCCACGATCGTGAACATCGCGCTGCCCTCCGCCCAGCGCGACCTCGGCTTCTCCGACGCCGACCGGCAGTGGATCGTCACCGCCTACTCCCTGGCCTTCGGCAGCCTGCTGCTGCTCGGCGGACGCCTCGCCGACCTGGTCGGCCGCAAGCGGGTGTTCCTCGTCGGCGTGGTCGGCTTCGCCGCCGCCTCCGCGCTCGCCGGGGCCGCCGGCAGCTTCACCCTCCTCGTCAGCGGCCGCGCCCTGCAGGGCCTCTTCGGCGCGCTCCTCGCCCCGGCCGCGCTGTCCCTGCTCAACACCACCTTCACCGACGCCCGCGAGCGGGCCAAGGCGTTCGGCGTCTACGGCGCCATCGCCGGCACCGGGGGCGCCATCGGCCTCCTGCTCGGCGGCCTGCTCACCGAGCACCTCAGCTGGCGCTGGACCCTGTACGTCAACCTCGTCTTCGCCGCCCTCGCCCTCACCGGCGGCGTGCTGCTGCTCCAGCGCAGCCGTCGCAACCGCGAGGCCACGCTGGACATCCCCGGCACCGTGCTCGTCTCCGCCGGCCTCTTCGGCGTCGTGTACGGCCTGTCCAACGCCGAGTCGCACGGCTGGTCCTCGCCGATGACGTGGGGCTTCCTCGCCGGCGGCGCCCTGCTCGTCGCCGCCTTCGCGCTCCGGCAGACCCGCGCCCCGCACCCGCTGCTGCCGCCGCGCATCGTCCTGGACCGCGACCGCGGGGCCTCCTTCGCCGCCGTCATGGTCGCCGCCTCCGGCATGTTCGGCGTCTTCCTCTTCCTGACGTACTACCTCCAGGCCACGCTGCACTACACCCCCGTGAAGACCGGCCTCGCCTTCCTGCCCATGATCGCCGCACTCATGGTCTCGGCCCAGGTCGCGACCAACCTCTCCGTCCCCCGCCTGGGCGCCAAGGCCGCCGTCCCCGCGGGCATGGCGCTCGCCGCCGCCGGCATGGTCTGGCTCACCGGCATCGGCCTCACCACCTCGTACGCCACCCACGTGCTGCCGCCGCTGCTCGTCCTCGGCCTCGGACTCGGCCACGTGCTGCCGCCCGCCATGAGCCAGGCGACCGCCCGCGTCGCCCCCGCCGACGCGGGCGCGGCCTCCGCCACCGTCAACACCATGCAGCAGGTCGGCGGCTCCATCGGCACCGCCCTGCTCAACACCCTCGCCACCAGCGCCGCCACCGCCTACCTCGCGAGCCGCGTCCCCAGCCCCGCCACCCTCGCGCAGGCGCAGCTGCACAGCTACACGACGGCCTTCTGGTGGTCCGCCGGCATCTTCACCCTCGGCCTGGTCGTCACCGGACTCCTGTACCGGCGGCCCTCGGCCGCACTGCCGCAGCAGCGGACCGAGGAGGCGCACGCCCCGGTCGTCCACATCTGACCCGCTCCGGGTGCCCCGGCGGCCCCGCGTCCCCCGATCCGGGGGCGCGGGGCCGTCCCGTTCCCCGGGGTCCGGGCCCCGCCCGCGCCGCCACCCGAGGTGCGGCCCCCGTCCCCCGGGTGGAGCATGGGAGGAGAGGACTCTGACACGCCGCCACCCCCGGTGCGGCCCCGGCGGACCGGTCTCCGGACCCGACGCGCCGCCGACCGTGCACGGCCGGGACCGGGCGGACCGGCGCGGTACGCGCGCCCCGCAGCGGCTCCGCCGTTCCCGCAGACGACCGCACCTCTCCCGTGCGGCCCCTCCACGCGCTACGGAACCACCCTCACGCGGACCCGGCCCGCGCGGCCGGGCGCCAGATGGGACACCGTCATGAAGAACACCACACTTGCCGCCGGCCTGGCCGCGGGCTACGTGCTCGGCCGCTTCCACAAGACCCGCTGGGTCCTCGCACTCGCCGGGATGGCTGCGGGCAGGAAGCTCGGGCAGTCCGCCGGGCCCGGAGCGCTGGCGGGGGACCTCCTGAAGTCCTCGCCGCAGGTCGAGCAGCTCGTCGGTGTCGTCCGCGGCCAGGTCGTCGAGGCGGGCAAGAAGGCCGCGATGGCCGCCGCCACCCGCCAGGTGGAGAGCCTCAGCGACCGCCTCCAGGAGCGCGCCGACCTCCTGCGGGCCGGGAAGAAGCCCGCCGAGGAGGAAGAGGAGTACGAGGAGGAGCCGGAGGAGTACGAGGAGGAAGAGGAGCCGGAGGAGGAAGAGGGCGCCGAGGCCGAGGAGGAGGAACCCGAGGAGGAAGAGGAGCCGGAGGAGGAAGAGGGCGCCGAGGCCGAGGAGGAGCCTGAGGAGGAGCCCGAGGAGGAAGAGGAGGAGCCCGAGCGGGCGCCCAAGGCGCGCCGCGGCAGGCGCGGGGCCGGGCGTGAGGCCGAGGGGGAGGGCGCCGGCGGTCCGGCCAGGAAGGGCGCCGCCAAGAAGGCCGTCGCCAAGAAGGCGGCCGCGAAGAAGGCGGCGGCCAAGAAGGCCGAGCCGCGCAAGGCGGCGGCGAAGAAGACCGCCGGCCGTACGGCCAAGAAGACCGCCGCGTCCCGGCGCGGGAGGTGACGGCCGTGGCGGAGGGCGAGAAGAGCGGCGCGTCCGGCGGACTGGGCCGGATCGCCGAGGAGCTGCCGACCGACCGCCTGCGTGAGCAGGCCCAGAACGTCATGTCCGCCCTCGGGGAGCGGGCGGTCTCCGCGGTGACCGACAGGATGGGGGGCGTCACCGACCGCCTCACCGAATATGCGGAGAACGCCGACAACCCGGGTCTGAAGGCCGCGCTCAGGGGCGGCAAGAGCATCGCCGAGGGCAAGTCGCCGCTGCGGGCCGCCCTGGGGGCCGGGGCGGGCGGTATCAAGGACAAGGTCAAGCAGGCCTTCGGGGGCGGGGGCGGCGGCGGGGGGAAGGGCGGAGGCGGCAAGAAGGTGAAGGTGACGAACATCGTCGAGGACATCGACGTCGGCGTCCCGCTGCGTGTCGCCTACAACCAGTGGACGGAGTTCGGGCAGTTCTCCGAGTTCATGAAGAAGGTGGAGGGCGTCAACCACGAGTCCGACGAGAAGGCGACCTGGAAGGCGCAGATCTTCTGGTCCCACCGCACCTGGAAGGCGACCATCGTCGACCAGGTCCCGGACGAGCGGATCGTCTGGCGGTCCGAGGGCCCGAAGGGCCACGTGGACGGCGCCGTCACCTTCCACGAGGTCACCCCGAACCTGACGAGGATCCTGGTGGTCCTGGAGTACCACCCCCAGGGCCTCTTCGAGCGCACGGGCAACATCTGGCGCGCCCAGGGCCGGCGGGCCCGCCTGGAGCTCAAGCACTTCCGGCGGCACGTCATGACGAAGACCCTGCTCAACCCCGACGAGGTCGAGGGCTGGCGCGGGGAGATCCGGGACAGCGAGGTCGTCAAGTCCCACGAGGACGCCCTCGAGGAGGAGAAGCAGGAGCACGAGGAGGGCGAGGAACCCGAGGAGGGCGAGGAGCCGGAGGAAGGCGCGGAAGGCGCAGAGGGCGAGGAGCCCGAGGAGGGCGAGGAGCCCGAGGAGGGGGAGGAGGGCGAGGAGCCCGAGGACGAGTACGAGGAGGGCGAGGAGGAAGAGGAGCCCGAGGAGGGCGAGGAGGAGCCCGAGGACGAGTACGAGGAGGGCGAGGAGTCCGAGGAAGGGGAGGAGGAAGAGGAGGAGCCCGAGGAGGAGGAAGAGGAGGAGCCCGAGGAGGAAGAGGAGGAGCCCGAGGAGGAGCCCGCGAGGCGTCCGAGGCGGCGGTCCGCCGCCAGGAGCCGCTGAGGGCCGGGCGGCGGTGCCGCCCGGGGCGGGCCGGCCGGGACGGCGGTGTGCGGGACGGGCGGCCGGTCCGGCCTCAGCTGTTCGGGAGCAGGGTTCCGAGCGGCCCGAGGTCGAGGTTCAGGTCCTCCATTCGCAGGCCGTGCGCGTCGCACAGCTCCCGCATCCGCCGCTCCAGCATCATCAGCGTCAGGCCGATCCGCTCCACCTGGTCGTCGGTCAGGTCCCCCTCGTCGACCCGCCGGACGGCCTGACGCTCCATCAGCTGCCGCAGCAGCTCGACCACGGTGAGGACCAGCGCGACCAGGTCGCGCCCGACCGACTCCTCGTCGACGTCCAGCCGGGACGTGCTCACAGCGGCCCCCCGTCCATCCAGGGCGCGGGCACGCGCCTGCTCACGGAGGAGAGCAGCGCGTGCAGCGACAGGCGGACCAGGGGGACCTCCGCGATGGCGATCACGATGTCGCCGCTGATCACGACCCCGGTGGCGAGCACCCGGTCCAGCAGGTCCACCAGCGGTACGCCGATCGGCGCGAGGCCGGGGTCGGACGCGTCCCAGGGCACCGGGTCGGCGACCCCCATCGGCTACGCCTCCCCCGCGAACGAGTACGGCACCCACGGCCCGGACGTCTCGATGTCGACCCCGGCCCCCGCCCGTCCGCGCAGCTCCTCCACGGCCGCCGCGATCCGGTCCGCGCCGGACTCGGGCAGCAGGTAGGCGGCGTTGAGGACCTGGGTGCGCCGCTCCCCGGAGGCGCCGGGGCCGTGCGGCCGCAGCCTGCGGGCGGCGACCGCCAGTGCGGAGAGCGCGGCGTGCACCTCCTCGGCGGTCCGCAGGGCGGAGGACCGGCCCTCCTCCCGGGCCCGCTGGACCCCGCGCATCCGTTCCAGGTAGGCGCGCCCGGCACCGGGGGCGTCCGGTCCGGGGGCCCCGCCGGCCGGGACGCCGGGCCGCGTCCCGGCGGCGTCCGGCCGTGCGTACACCTTGACGCCCCACTCCACGCGGCCCCCGACGCGCTCCAGGGCGGCCCGGAAGCGTCCGGCGTCGGCGGTCAGGGCGGCCCTGGCCCGCTCGTCCCCGAGGTAGAGGGTCGCCAGCGCCATGGGCACCGTCGGTCCGCAGGCCGCGGCCGCGGTGACCACCGCGTGGTGGGCGCGCGCGCAGCGCTCCAGCTCGCCGGGGTCGGAGAGCCGCTCGGTCAGCGCCTCGCGCCCGAAGAGGGCCGCGGGCACGTCCTGGACGACGGCGGTGAGTCCGGCGAAGGCGAGCGGGCGCACCGGGGCGGCGGACAGTCCCGCCGCCCCGGCGAGGTCCTCCGCCCCGTAGGCGCGGCCGACGGCGAAGACCCAGGTCGCCACGGTGCGGTCCGGACGGTCGTGTGCAGTGGCCGGACCGTCCTGCGCGGCGGCCGGACGGTCGTGTGCGGTGGCCGGTGCCGGTGCGGTGTCCGTCATCGCCTCGGGTACTCCCTCTTCCTCGTCCTCAGCCGGAGCGGCGGGAGCCCGTCCTCGCCGTCCGGGTCGTCGGAGCCGTCCTCCAGCGCCTCCAGCAGCTCCACGCGCTCCCGCAGCCTCCGGTTCTCCTCCAGCAGTTCGCTGCGCGCGGCGCGGGAGGACATCGCGGCGTCGGTCTCCCACCAGTCGATGCCGGCCTTCTTCGCGGTGTCCACCGAGGCGATGAACAGCCGCAGCCGGATGGTGAGCAGTTCGATGTCGAGCAGGTCGACCTTGATGTCGCCCGCGATGACGATCCCCTTGTCGAGGATGCGTTCCAGGAGGTCGGCGAGGTTGGTGGCGGACGGGCCGGGGACGGGGTGCTCCGACCACACCTCGACGCCGCCCCCCGGGCCGCCCCGGCCGCCGTTCACCGCCCCACCGCCCCGGGCGGCCGGACCATGCCGGGCTGCCGCCCCTCCAGCAGGTCGAGGAGGCGGTCCTCCTCCTTCTCGAACTCCTCCATGCCGATCTCCCCGTCCTCCAGTGCCTGGTTCAGCGCGGCGAGCCGGGCCCGCAGCACCGTCGGGTCGCGGACCTCGCACGCGGCGGCCTCCACGGCCCGGTCGGCCACCCAGACCACACCGCGGACGGGGGCGAGCGGCAGGCAGAGGATCCCGGTCAGCAGTCCCACACCGTCCTCCTCACGCGGTCCTCCTCCTGTCGTCCTCCGCACGCCGCACCCCTGCCGGACCGCCGCTGCCGCTCCGTTGCTGCCGGACGGCCGCGGCCGGACCGCCGGTCCGGGGCCGCCGCCGTCAGACCGCCGCCCCGGCTGCCGACGACGGCTCGTGCGCCGCGAAGCTGTAGCAGGGCAGCGGCCCGACCGCCCTCAGTTCGGCCCGGTCGCGGTACGCCGCGGCCAGCCGGTCCGCCGCCGACAGGAAGCCGGCCGCCGCCTCCCGCCGCACCAGGAACGAGACGTTGCGGACGCACCCGGCGACGTCGGGCCCCGGGACCGCCGCCTCGGCCAGCGCCGCCAGCTCGCGGACCGCCCGGTCCGCGGCCTCCGCCGCCCGGCGCGCCAGGGCCTCGGACACCGCCTCGCCCAGCCGGAGGTTCGCTTCGTAGCCCGGACGGCGGCGCGCCTCCTCCCGGAGCCTGCGCACCTTCGGCTCCTCGGTGACCAGCGCCGCGAGGGCGTCGGAGGCGGGGAGCGCCTTGAGGTTCATCTCGACCCGCCCGTCCAGCCGTTCCAGCGCCGCCAGGTGGGCCTCGCGCCCGGTGGCGAGCTGGTCGCGCACCACGTCCTCGTCGCGCGCGACCATGCCGAAGCGCATGGGCAGGACGGCGCCCTCCTCCGCCAGTGCCAGCAGCAGCTCCTGATGCGTCATCAGGTCGCGGCGCCGGGGGCGGACCCGTTCGGGGGCGTCGGCGACGACCGCCGCCAGCGGCCCCTCCCGCAGCATCCGGACCCCGACCGGCAGCGGACGGCCGCCGGACCTCCCCGCCGCGCCGGACCTCCCCGCCGCCCCGGACCGCCTCCCCGCGCCCGGCCCGCCCTCCGCGGCCGACCTCCTCCCCGGGCCGCCCCGGCCGGCCCGGACGATCGCGTAGACGTAGACCCCGTGGCCGCTCACCGGGCGGCCGCCGCGGTGCGCTTGCGGGGACGGTCGGAGGAGGACGAGGAGGAGGCGCGGCGGCGCGGGCGGTCGTCAGGCTCGGGTTCGCGCTCGTCCTCGTCCTCGTCCCCGCCGGAGAAGGCCTTCCGCACCGTGTCGCCCACGGACGAGACGGCCTTCTTCACCTTGCGCTTGCCGACCTTCTTGGCCGCCTGTCCGCTGAACAGCTCGGGGACGGTCGCGCTCCGGGTGTCGTGCTCCAGGTCGAGGCGGTTGCAGGCCTCGGCGAACCGCAGGTAGGTGTCGACGCTCGCCACGACGATGCGGACGTCTATCTTCAGGATCTCGATGCCCACGAGGGACACCCGCACGAACACGTCGATGACCATGCCGCGGTCGAGGATGAGTTCCAGTGTGTCGTACAGCGTGCCCGTGCGGGGGACGCACACGACCTCGTCGGTGTAGGTGGTGCTCATGGGTGGGGCGTCCTCTCAGGTCGTTCACGCGGGGGCGGGCCCGGACCGGGTCCGGTGCGGACCCGGCGGCGTGGAGGCGGTCACGAGTCGGCTGCACCCCTGCGGTACCGGTGGACCCTGCGGTACCCGACGAGCTCCCCGTCGCGGTCCAACTGCACCTCGTAGGTCGCCAGCAGGCTGGTCGTGTCCGGGATGCGGGGGAGTTCCAGCATGTCGACGGCGACGCACCAGCCGTCCTCGGTGCGCTCGATGCCGGAGACGCCCTCGACGCGGTGGCGGATGAGCTCCTCCAGGGCGCCGCACGCGTTGCGGGCCGCCTCCGCAGGGCCGACGCCCGGACGGCGGGCCGGCCGTGCGGCGGTCTTGGCCGAGGTCCTGCCTGCAGCCCTGTCCGCCGTCTTCTCCGTGCTCTTCGCCGCGGGACGGGGGCGCGGTCGGCTCTGCTCTGCCATGCGGTCAGTCTTGGCAGGGCTCCCGCCGGGCCGCACCCCGGGCAGGGCCGGATGGCGGTCCTCCCGTGGACCGTCCGGGGGACCTGCGGCGGAGACGCCCGGGAGGGTGCGCCGCGGTCGGGGCGGGCGGGGCCTGCTCCCGGGCGTCCCCCCCCCGGCCTCCCGGCCGCCGGCCCGGCGGGGACGCGGCCCGGGGGAACACGGCCGGCGGGAACGCTGCCTGCGGGAACGCGGCCGGACAGCAGGGCGGCGCCGGTCGGCGCACCCCCACGGGTGCGCCGACCGGCGCCGCCGGTGGCCGGGTCCGGGTGCGGCCGGGGTCAGAACGCGGCGATGCGTGCCGCGAAGAAGCCGATCACCACGATCACGAGGAGGCCGATGATGACGAGCGGCCAGCGGCCGCTCCACGCGTTGTGCAGGGCCGGCGACTCCGGTGTCGAGATCCCGGCCGTCGTGCTGCTCTCGCACTCGGGGGTCTCGGCCGGCGGTACCAGGGCCGGCGGGGTGCGGTGCGCGGCGTGCTGCAGGTCGGTCATGACGCCTCCCGGTGGTTCCGCCTTCCACCGTACGTCCGCCGTACCCGGCGCGCGCGGGCGGCGCGGCCGCCCCCGCCCGCGGCTCCTGCCCGGCTCCTGCCCGGCCCGTGCCTGCGGCTCCCGCCCGGGCGGGGGGGGGGGGGGGGGGCCGGGCCCCCCCCCCCCCCCCCCCCCCCGCGCCGCCCCGCCCCCCGCCCGCGGGGGGCGGGCCCGGGGGGGGGCCGGGGCGGCGCCCGGC
>NZ_JBIAWP010000008.1:182903-287044 GCF_042895785.1 Streptomyces sp. NPDC001380
CCGCCGGCCCGCGGACCCGGGCGGGCGGGGGGGGGGGGCCCGCCCCCCCCGGGGGCCCCGGCCGGCCCCCGGCCCCCCCGGCGCCGGCGGCCCCCGCCGGGGGGGGGGGGGGCGGGGCCCCCCCCACGCCCGCGCGCCCGCACGGTGCGGGCTCACTCGTCCGCTGCGCCGCCGGGGACGTCGCCGGCGCTGCAGTACGAGCCGGGTGTGTGGACGCCGTGCACGATCCGCAGCTCGGCCGCGGCGTCGCCCCGCGGCTCCGGGCGCAGGGCGTCGTCGACGGACCAGGGGAAGCGGGGGCCGTCCGGGTGGACGGCCGCCCACCGGTCCAGGGCGAGGGGCAGCAGCCGCAGGCGGGCGTCGACCCACTCCCGGTCCCAGGGGCCCTCGGCGAGGATCTGCTCGGCGGCCCGGAACTCGTAGTAGACGGTACGGCGCAGCCGGTTGCCGAGGACCGGCTCCGAGCCGTGCACCACCATCACGTCGTGGACGAGGACGTCGCCCGGCTCCATCTCCACCACGACCGTGCCGGGGACGTCCCAGCCGTGCTCGTCGGTGAGTGCGCACACGTCGGCCCGCCGGCGGTGGGAGCCCGGCACCACGCGCAGCGCGCCGCCGCCCGCCAGCGAGGAGTCCAGGTAGACGTCGATGTTGAAGATGCGGTGCGTGCGGGGGTGCACGGCGTCCTGGTGCCAGGGGACGGCCGCGCCGTCGCCCTCGTCCTTGAGCACCAGGGACTCGTAGGTCGGGACGAGGTTCGGACCGGCCAGGCTCTCCGCGATCCCGAGGACCTCCGGGCAGCCGAGCAGTTCCAGGGAGACCGGCTCGCCCTTGCCGTGCAGGTAGTCGACCCGGAACAGCACGCGGCCGCTCGGGCGGTCGGCGAAGTGGTGGTCGCCGGTGTTCCGGCCCTCGGCCTCCGCCCGGCGGCCGTCCGCCATCCAGCGCTCGGAGGCCTCCGCGAGGCGCTGCACCAGGTCGCGGGGGATGCGGTCGCGCAGGACGAGGTAGCCGTTCTCGTCGAAGAAGCGGACCTCCTCGTCGGAGAGGTGGAAGGGGCTGGTCGGGGCTGCGGCCGCCGCGCCGGCGGGGGCGGGGGTGGTGGTGCCGGTCATGGCTCCTCCTGGTCGACATCGGTGGATCCGGGTGCAAAGCTTCTGGCGTCCTCCACTCAACCCGCTCCGACCTGTGGTTTCCTCCTCCTTCCTCCTGCGACCTTCCCGGATCCTCACATGCGCCTCTCCGCGGACCCCCGTGACGACGTCTTCGGCCTCGCCTGCTGGCAGGGGCCGGCCTCCCTCATGGACCACGCCCACCGGCACGACGACATCGAGGTCAACCTGGCCGCCGGGAGCGAGCTGGTCTACCTCTTCGGCGGCCGCCGGGTGGTCCTGGAGCGCGGTGCGATGGCGGCGTTCTGGGCCGCCGTGCCGCACCAGCTCGTCGGCGCCGACCCCGGCACCCCGGTGCGGTGGCTGACCGTCCCGCTGGCCGTCTTCCTGCGCTGGGGCCTGCCCGACCACGCCGTGCAGGCCCTGCTGCGGGGGCAGCCGCTGGTGGCGGGGGCCGCGGACCGGCAGGAGGCGGACGCCGCCCTGTTCCGCCAGTGGTCCGCCGACCTGGCCGGCGGGGACGGGGAGCTGCGCCGCATCACCCTGCTGGAGATCGAGGCGCGGCTGCGCCGGCTCGTCGCGGCGGCGTCCGCCGGCCGCCGCGACGGGGGAGGGCCGCAGGACGGGGGCGGACACGGCGGCGGGCCGGGGGCGGCGGGCGGGACAGGGGCAGGGGCAGGAACAGGGGCGGGGACGGGGACGGGGGCGGGGACGGGGGCGGACGGCGCGGTCGAACGCGCCGCCCGGATGGCCCGGTTCGTCGCCCTGCACTTCCGCGAACCCCTGACGGCCGAGCGGATCGCTGCGGCGGTCCCGCTGCACCCGCACTACGCGATGGGGCTCTTCCGGGAGGTCGTGGGCACCACCCTCACCGCGTACGTGACGCAGTGCCGGGTCGCCGAGGCGCAGCGGCTCCTCGTCACCACGGCCATGCCGGTGGCCGAGGTCGGGGAGGCCGCCGGGTTCGGCTCGCAGAGCCGCTTCTACTCGTGCTTCACCGAGGCGTGCGGGATGCCGCCGGCCGCCTACCGCAGGCTCCACCACGGCGCCGCGCGCGGCGCCGGCGGCCTCCCGTAGGGCGGGGCGTCCCGCACCTCGCCGCTTGACATTCTGACGTTTCATGCAAGGATTGTCAGCATGTCCGACAGTGAGAAGGCCGAACTCGTCCTGGACGCCGCCTACGCCTGCTTCACCCGCCACGGCGTCCGGCGCACCACCATGGACGACATCGCCCGGCAGGCCGGCATGTCCCGCCCCGCCGTCTACCAGCACGTCCGCAACAAGGAGGACGCCTTCCGGCGGCTCGCCTCGCGGCTCCTGGACCGCTCACTGGCCGACGCCCGCTCCGCCGCACAGGCCCCCGGCGGCCTCGCCGACCGCCTCGCCGCCGCCCTGGAGGCCAAGCTCGCCCTGGTGCAGGGCCTGTGGCGGGACAGCCCCGCGCACGCCGCCGAACTGCTCGGCGTCGACTCCCGCCTCTCCGCCGACCTGATCGCCTCCTACGACACCGCCATGCGCGGCCTCCTCGCGGACACCGCGGGCACCGCGCTGCCGAGGGGGGAGGCGGAGGAGTTCGCCGGACTCCTCCTGGCCTTCGCCCGCGGCGTCGAGGGCGACCTCTCCGACCCCGGCGCCCCCGTCCGGCTGCTGCGCCGCGGCGTGGCCCTGCTCGTCGCCGGCCTGGGCCTGCCCGCGGAGGCCGTCGGCGGCCCCGGCCCGGCCTGACCCGGACTGCGGCCGCACCGCACCTCCCGGCGCCCCCCGCCCGTCCCGGACCTGTCCGGACCCGCCCCCTCCCGCCCTTCCCGACCCCGGGACCCCGACCTCGCGACCCCGACCCTGGAGCGACCGTGACCACCGCCGTACTGATCACCGGAACGTCCTCGGGCATCGGCCGGGCCGCCGCCCTCCGGCTCGCCCGCCGCCCCGACCTCACCGTCTACGCGACGGCCCGCCGCACCGAGGCCGTCGCCGACCTCGCCGACGCCGGCGCCCGCACCCTCGCCCTGGACGTCACCGACGAGGAGTCGATGGGTGCCGCCGTCGCCGCCGTCGAGGCCGAGCACGGCGCCGTCGGGGTCCTCGTCAACAACGCCGGCTACGGCGAGTACGGGACCGTCGAGGAGACCGGCCTGGACGGCGTGCGCCGCCAGTTCGAGACGAACGTCTTCGGCCTCGCCCGCATGACCCAGCTCGTCCTGCCCGGCATGCGCGCCGCCGGGGCGGGGCGGATCGTCAACGTGGGCTCCATGGGCGGCCGGATCGTCTTCCCCGGCGGCGGCTACTACCACGCCAGCAAGTACGCGGTGGAGGCGCTCACCGACGCCCTGCGCTTCGAGGTCGCCCCCTTCGGCATCCGGGTCAGCCTGGTCGAGCCCGGTCTCATCCGCACCTCCTTCGGCGACACCGCCGCCCACACCCTGGCGGGCTCCTCCGCGAAGGACGGCCCGTACGCCGCCCTCACCGCCGCCGTCGACCGGCAGATGGCGGAGTCCTACCGCTCCACCGCGCTCTCCGCGCCGCCCGAGGCGGTCGCCCGGGTCATCGACCACGCGGCCACCCACCCCCGGCCGCGGATCCGGTACGTCGTCACCCCCGCCGCCAAGGCGCTCGTCCACACCCGGCGGCTCCTCGGTGCGCGCGTCTTCGACACCTACCTGAAGGCGCAGTTCCGCGGCGGGGCCTGAGCCGCCCCCGGCCCGGGCACTCCGGCGGGACCGGCCCGCGGGCGGACCCCCGGGCCGGCGGTGGAGGCGGGGCCCCGTGCGCCGGCACCGGCTCCGCGCAGGGGCGGTGTGCGCGGCGGACCGGCCCGCCCCGGCCGGTCCGATGCCGTGGTGTCGTGCTGTCGTGCTGTCGTGCTGTCGTGGACGGACGGACGGACGGGCAGGGCGTGCGGGGCGGGCGGGCAAGGCGGGCGGGCGGGGTGAACCATGCGCGCCCCGCCCGCGTTCCCCTCCCCGGAGGCGGCCGCACCCCGGGCTCCGGCCGGAGGTCCAAAAGCCTTTGTGCGGACGAAGGTTGACGGATGCGGTCATAGATCGCAAGAATCTGGTCGCCCACCTTCACGTATGCTCCTCCACTCCTTCGCGGGGGCGGGATGGCCGCGCCTATTTGTCGTGTGCACGTCTGAAGGGAGGGTCCCACCCGTCACGACCCAGTCCGGGAGTCCCCTTGTCCTCTCGTCGGCACGCCCGCTTCGCGGCCGCATCCGCCCTCACCGTCCTGGCCTCCTTCGCGGGTGCGGCGTCCGGGGCGGCCCCGGCCGCCGCCTCCACCCCCGAGTGCGGGTCGGCCAAGGTCGAGTACCGCGCGCTCGACGGCCAGGGGAGCCCCGTCGAGGGCTGGACCTCGGCGGGAGGCTTCCACGGCTGGAAGGACGCCCCCACCGCCGTCCAGGTGCGGCTCGCCGCCGGGCAGCAGGTCGGCGAGGGCTGCCGGTACCCGGTCTCCCTCTCCCTCTACAGCACCGAGGGCCCCAACTGGGGCAACTCCGGCCGCCAGGCCTACCTCGGCTCGGACACCGTCTACCTGACCGCCGACGACGTGGCGGCCGAGGACGGGAGCGGCGACGGCGACAAGCTGACGGTCCAGGCGTCCTTCGACAGCACCTGCTACGGCCAGATCGACCTCTACGGCAACGACACCGTCTACGACGGCGGCACCGCCCCCGGCCACGGCCCCCTGCCGTACCAGCCGGGCGGCGTCGTCACCCCCCACGACCTCATCGCCGCGTGGAACGGCGGAACCAAGGGCTGCACCGAGACCACCCCGCCGCCGAACTCCTCCGCCCCGGAGTCCACCCCGCCGGCCTCCGACTCGCCGTCGCCCTCCGCGAGCGTGTCGTCCCCGCAGCCCAGCGCGCCGGAGTCCAGCGCGCCGGAGTCCAGCGCCCCGCCGGCCTCCGACTCGCCGTCGCCCTCCGCGACCCCGTCGTCCCCGCGGCCCAGCTCCTCCCAGGGCGGCGGACTGCCGACCACCAACCCCACGGTCTCCCCGGCGCCCCCCACCTCCGCCGCCCCCTCCCCGAGCAGCACCGGCCCCGGCCTGGCCGAGACCGGCGCCGGCGACACCCTCGGCCTCGCGGTCGGCGGTGCGGCCGTCGTCCTGGTCGGCGGCGCCGCCCTGGTCCTCACCCGCCGACGCTCCGGCCGCCGCTCCTGACCCGGCGCCGCCGGGCCGGCGCCCCCGGCCCGGCGCGCCCGGCCCTCCGTGTGCTCCCGGCGCCCCCGGCGCGGTGAGCGCCTGTACCGCAGGCCCGTCCGCCGTGACCGGCCGCCCCGTGGCGGCCGGTCACGTCGTTTCCGTGCGTCGTTTCCGTGCGTCGTTTCCGTGCGGTGTTTCCGTGCGGTGTTTCCGTGCGGCGCCTCCGCGTCGTGCCGCCGTGCGGCGGTCCGCCAGGGCGCCGTCCGCGCCGTCCGCCCCGCCCGTGGGCGGGGGCGGGGTCCCGGCCCGCCCGGTCCCGTTGGGGGTCCCGGCCGGCGGTCCGTCACCGGTGCGACAGATAGGTCGATGTCAAGTATCTTGACATCGAGGCGAAATCCGACAGGCCTCCCCCGATATCTTGACACCGAGATGCATTCGGGGCGGCCGATGCGGCAGGGCGCAGACGGGCGGCGGACCCCGCGGCGCGGGCGGGGCCTGCCGGCGCAGCTGCGCCGTCCGCCGGGCGGCCGCGACGAGCGGACCATGCTGCTGGCTCTGGCTCTTGCTCTGGCTCTGACCCTGGCTCTGGCCCTGGCCCGCACCGGCATGGGCCTGTGGGCCTCCTTCTCCGTCCTCTGCTTCACCTTCGTGGTGCACCTGAGCGCCCGGCAGGTCGGCCTGCTGCTGGGCGTGGCCGGGGTGGCGGGCATCGCCGGCTCCCCCCTGGCCGGACGGCTGGCCGGCCGCTTCCCCGTGCGTTCGCTGCTGATCGGCTGCCACCTGCTCCGCTTGTCGGTCCTCTGCCTGCTGTCGGCGTGCACCGGCTTCGGCGTGCTGCTCCCCGTCGTCGTCGTCACCGCCCTGGGCGACCGGGCGGCCAAGACGGCGGAGATGCTGTTCGCCGTCCGGACGGCGGGCGAGCGGCGGCCGTCCTACCGGGCGCCGTCACGCAGCGCGGCCAACGCGGGCTACGCCCTCGGTGCCGGGATCGCGGCCGCCGGCCTGGCCGTGGGGACCCGCGGCGCCTACGGCGCCCTGCTGCTGGGCGACGCGCTGTCGTTCGCCGCCGCGGCGGCGCTGGTGCGGCGCACCCGGGAACCGCGGGACGACGACGCGGGGGCCGTGCGGCGCGGCGGCGGGGAGCCCGGGGACCGCCCGCCCTCCCGCCGTGCCGGCCCGTGGCGCGACCCCGGCTGCCTCCTGTTCGTGCTGCTGGACGTCCCGATGGCCGTCGACGGCTCCATCCTCGGCGTCGGACTCCCGCTGTGGCTGGTGGACCGCACCCCGGCGCCGCACGCCCTCGTGCCGGTCTTCCTGGTCGTCAACACCGTGATGGTCGTGGCGCTGCAGATGGGCGTGTCGGCCAGGGCCGAGGGGCCGCACCGCGCGGTACGGGCGGTCGCGCTGTACGGGGTGCTGACGTGTGCGTGCTGCACGGTCGTGGCGGCCGCCGCCCACGGCGGGACCTGGACGGCGGCCGCCCTCATGTCCGCCGCAGCCCTGCTGGTCACCCTGGCGGAGCTGGTGCGCTCGGTGAGTTCGTGGGAGCTGGCGGTCCTGCTCGCACCCCGGGACGCCCGGGCCGCGTACCTGGGGGTCGCCGGTATGTCCCAGTCCGTCCAGAAGTGCACCGGACCGCCCCTGCTGACCGGCGGGGTGACGGCCGCCGGCCCCGGGGGCCGGGTCGTCCTGGGGGCGGTGGTCGCGGGACTCGCCGCCGTGCGGCGGGGCGCCTGTGCGCGACGGCTCCGGGCGCTCCGGCCGCCCGGCCCGCCCCCGCTCCTCCCCGGTCCTGCCCACGTCCCCGTGCCCGTCCCGGGGGTCCGCCCGTCCTCGCTGGCCGGGAGCCGGACGGGCGCGCCCGGACGGCGCCCCCCCCGGCCGCCCCGGGGCAGGGTCCCGGGTGCGGCCCGGCGTGCGGGCGGCGGACGGCCCGTCACCGGACCGGCCGTCCGGGCCGCCCCGGGCCTAGAGCGGAGCCCCGGGGACCGGTGCCGTCTCCGGCTCCGGCTCCCCCGCCGGCTCCCCGGCGGGTCCGGGGACGGACGCCGCCGCCACCGCGCCGGACCCCCGCGGGCTCAGCGCGCGGTCGGCCGCGACCAAGCCGGTGCCCAGCAGGTAGAAGGCGACCGCCAGCACCGTGCAGTTGACGGACACCATCGCGTACCCGGCCTTCGCCACGTCCACGAACGGGTACGGGTAGCGCATCCCCGTCGTCACCACCGCACCGCGGACCAGGGCGAACGCCAGGTAGGCCAGCGGGTACGCCAGCCACACCAGCGCGTGCCGCCACCGCAGCGCGCCCCGCGGTCCGAAGAGCAGCCAGTCCAGCAGGGCCGCGAGCGGCGTCACCACGTGCATCAGCACGCTGTCCCACGTGTAGTGCGACTCGCGCTGCACCGTGTAGAAGGGGCTGGCCGGGTTGGCCAGCAGCAGGTTGAAGACGGTGCCGGTGATGAGGATGTACAGCGTCACCGCGCCCTTGACGGCGGGGAGGAACGCCGGGTCGGCGTCCGGGCGGCGCAGCGAGCGGACCAGCAGCACGGCGAAGTACGCCGTCAGCAGCAGGTTGCTCTGCACGGTGAAGTACACCCAGAACTCGACCGGGCCCGGCTCGCCGATGTCCTGCGACGCGGTGCCGGCGATGCCGGCCGCCCCCGCGAGGCACAGGGCCGTCCTGAGCGCGGTCCTCGTCACGGGCACCGGTGTGCGGTCTGCTGGCATGGCTGCTCCACAAGCGTGCGGCAGGACAGGGAGCGGACATGTTACCCACGGGTCGGGGCCCGTCGGGCCCGGGGCCGCACCCGGATCTGCGGCGGCCCGGCGGGTCGTACCCGCACCGTCGGAACCCCGTGCCGCCGGGCGTCCCGCCGCCTCCGCCGGCCGCCCTGCCCGCGGTTGCCGCACCGGCGGCCGGGCCGTCGCAGCCCCACCCGTCCGCCCGCGTACCCGTGGGCCGGTTCGCCGGGCCCCCGCCGGAACGGCGCCGCGTCCCGGACCGCCCTGCGACTCCCGGGACGTGCGGTGTCCCGCCGCACGGGTGCGGCGGGACACCGGACGGGTGCGCCCCCTACGCGGGGCAGCCGCTGTCGGCGATCACGTAGTAGCCGGGCGAGGTCTGCTCCAGGGTGTGGACGGTGAAGGTGTTCCACAGGCCCATGGCCTGGTTGGACCCGTTGGCGTACGTGTAGCCGCCGCTCTGGTGGGCGCGGCCGGCCGTGGTCTGGGCGTAGTTGCTGGCCGTGAAGCAGGTGGGGGTGTAGCCGGTCGTGGTCGCGCTCACGGCGGCGGACGCCGTCCCGGCGGCGCCGGAGGGGTCCACGGCCGCCACGGTGTAGCGGTAGGCGGTCCCGGTGGCCAGGCCGGTGTCGGTGTACGAGGTCGAGGTCGTCGAGCCGACCTTGGCGCCGTTGCGGTAGACGGCGTACGAGGCGGCGCCGCTGACGGCGTTCCAGCCCAGGGAGGCCGTCGTGTCGGTGGTGCCGGTGACCGCCAGGCCGGTCGGGGCCGGCAGGGAGGAGGTGCCGCCCCCGCCGGAGCCGTCGAGGCCCCAGAACCTCGCCGTGTAGTAGGTGGAGCAGATGGTGTCGAGGAAGTACGCGCCGGTCGCGCCGCACTGGTCGGCGGCGGTGCCCGGGTCGACCGCCAGGCCGTGGCCCATCCCGGAGACGGAGTAGAGCTCGACGGCCGGCTTGCCCGAGCCGTCGTTGTACGTGCTCAGCGTGGTGCCGCCGGTGAGGCTCTGGGTGCCGGAGGCGGTCTGGCCGATGCCCCACACGTTCGTCCACTGGTCGCGCAGCTCGGTGGCGTTGACCGGGTGGACGGTGGTGTCGGAGGTGCCCTGCCAGATCGCGACGCGCGGCCAGGGGCCGGTCCAGCCGGGGTAGGAGGCGCGGACCTTGTCGCCCCACTGCGCGGGGGTGAGGTTCTGGCTCTGGTTCTGGCAGCTCGACGCGGCGCTCTGGGTCGTGGCGCACTGGGCCGGGATGCCGGAGGCGATCGAGCCGCCCGCGAAGACGTCCGGGTAGTCGGCCAGCAGGTCGGCCGCCATGCCGCCGCCCGCGGACAGTCCGGTGACGAAGACGCGGCTGCGGTCCGAGCCGTACTGCTGGGCCGCGTGGTCGACCATCGACTTCACCGAGGCCGCCTCGCCCTTGCCGCGGGTGCTCTTGGCGGAGTCGAACCAGCTGAAGCACGACAGGGCGTTGTTGGAGGAGCTGGTCTGGGGGAAGACGACGGCGAAGCCCAGTCTGTCGGCGGACTGCGCCCAGCCCGAGTTCGCGTAGTAGGCCTGCGCGCTCTGCGTGCAGCCGTGCAGGGCGACGACCAGCGGTGCGCCGCTGGGCAGGTCGGCGGGTGCGTACTCGTACATCGCCAGGTTGCCGGGGTTGCTGCCGAAGCTGCTCACCTGGGTGAGCCCGGCGGCGGAGGCCTGCGGTGCGGCGGTGACCATGCCTGCGGCGAGGGCGAGCGTGCCGAGGGCGGCGGTCGTCCAGCGGCGCAGGTGCCGGCCGAGGGGGTGCCGGCCGAGAGGGTGTCGTCTGGGGGCGCGGGGCGTGGTGGGACGTGCCATGGACGGCTCCGGGTGGGCGCGGGGTGGGTGGGCCCGCCGTCCGGTGAGGGGGCTCTGCCCGGGCGGGGGCCTGACACCTCCGCCCGGCCGTCCGACGGGCTGTCAGGCATCATGCGACCGCCCTCCGCGGGGGAGACATGGTCCCGGAATCCACCCTTCATGAACGCGTCATGTGCTCCGTCCCCATGGAGTTCCGGTGGCGGGCCTCCCCGCCGGCCGGTGCGGCACGCCCGGTCATCCGCCGACGCCCCGCCCCGCCGGAAGCGCCCCGGCGCGGGCGCCCGCCCGCCGGCGGTCGCAGCCTCCGGGCGGCGCCGGGCGGCGCCGGGCGGCTCCGGGTGGCTCCGGGGAGCCGGTCGTACGGCTCCCCGGGCCGGTGCTCCGGACCGGCTCCCGCGCCCGGGGGCCTCAGCCGCGGGAGGCCGCCGCCAGGCCCGGGTGGTGCCGCTCGGCCACCTGCGGGTGGGCGCGCAGCCAGCCCTTGAGCTCGTTGAGGCCGTACTCGGCGAAGAGCGGGTTCGCCGGGTCCCGGGTGGCGCCCGGGGTGCGGCCGGCGTGCGGGAAGGGCAGCGGCTCGATCCGCGCGTCCAGGCGCGGGTTGTAGAAGAACGGAACCGAGAACCGCTCCCGGCCGCCGGGCGGGCTCACCACGCGGTGGTTGGTCGCCCGCAGCCAGCCGTCCGTGGCCACCTCCAGCAGCTCGCCCAGGTTGACCACGAACGCACCCGGCAGGGGCGGCACATCCAGGAAGGCGCCGTCCGGCCCCTGCACCTGGAGCCCGCCCACCTCGTCCTGGAGCAGCAGGGTGAGGAAGCCGTAGTCCTTGTGGGCGCCCACCCCCTGGTCGGCGCCGTCGGGCGCGCGGCCCGGGTAGCGGACCAGCTTCAGGTGCAGGTGCGGCCGCTCGGCGAAGACCGGGTCGTAGAAGTCGGGCGGCGCGCCGATCGCGGCCAGCAGCTCGTGCAGCAGCCGGGAGGCGACCGCGCTCAGCCGGTCGATCCACCCCAGGGCCGCGGCGCGCAGCTCCGGCAGGGCGGCGGGCCACTGGTTGGGGCCCTCCAGCCACCAGTACGGCGGCTCGCCCGGGCCCGGCACGCGGGCGGGGCGCTCGGCGCCGACATCCAGCTGGTCGCGCCAGTCGCGGCTGCCGCCGGTGCGCTCGTCGCCGATCCGGGTGTAGCCGCGGAAGTGCGGGGAGCGGAGGTTGGAGACGGCGAGGCGGTCGGCCTCGGGGAGGGCGAAGAACGCCCGGACCGCGTCCGTGAGCGCGGCGGTCTCGGCGGCGCCGACGCCGTGGCCGACGAGGTGGAAGAAGCCGACCTCGTGGGCGGCGCGCTGCAGCTCGTCGTGGAACCGGGCCCGCTCCCGCGGACCCCGGTCCGCCGCGGAGAGGTCCACGACGGGCAGGTCCGCGACGGGCGTGCCCGCGACGGACGGGCCGGCCGCGGGCCGGTTCGCGGCGGGGGAGAGGGCGGTCTTCGGGGGTCCGGCGGGGGCGGACGGGTGCGACTGCTCGGGCATGGGTCATCCAGCGGGTGTCGTCCGGGGACGCGGCGGGGTCCGGCGGTGGCCGTACGCGCTGCCGCCGCGGGTGGTGCCGCGGGGGCAGGACCGGTCCTGTGGAGAGGAGGGAGGGGAAGGCACGACGCCCGTGCGGGCGGGGCGAGGGGTCAGGCGCCGCGGCGACAGGAGGCGCTGGCGACGCGGAGCAGGTCCACGTGGCGGCGGCTGACGAGCATGACCATGCGGGAAAGCATAGGCGACGCCCGGTATGTCCGGCCACGGTCCGGCCGGGACGTCCGGGGCCGGGCCCGCCGGCTCCTCCGCTCCTCCGCCGCGCCCGGCCCGGCCGCGCGAGATCCGGGACGTCGTCGTCCACGGGGGCGCCGACCCCGAGGTGCTCGTCGTCGAGCAGGCCGTCGCCGGGACCCTGGAGCCGGACGGCCGCCCCTTCGCCTTCCCCGGCGTGCTGGTGCTCCGCGTCCGTGGCGGCCTGCTCGTCCACGTCCGCGACTGCCTGGACGCGCTCGGGGCGGCCCACGCCCTCGGCCGGCTGCAGGCCGTGGCCGCAGCCCTCGACGGCGCCTCCTGAACCCCCCGGCTGCCGCATGCGCGGCTTCCGGCCGTGCCGCTCCTCGGCGCGTACCGTTCCGTGCGGACGCCGCGTCACCGTGCGGTCCGAAGTCGTCCGCACCCCGGGGGTGTGCCCGGCGGGATCCGGGTCAGGCGTTCCGTGCAGGGTTCTGACGCCCCGGGTCCGCCGCCCGCGGCGCACCGGTACCGACACGGACGGAGAGGTGGGACACATGAGCTGGAGGAACCGCGCCGCGTGCCGGGAGGCGGACCCGGAACTGTTCTTCCCCGTCGGCAGTGCGGGACCCGCGCTGGTGCAGGTGGAGCGGGCCAGGGCCGTCTGCCGCGGCTGCCCCGTGCAGGAGGCGTGCCTGGAGTGGGCCGTGCGGGTCGACGAGCGCGCCGGGATCTGGGGCGGCACGACGCCCGAGGAGCGGACCGCCCTGCGCCGGCGCCGCGCCCGCGCCGCGACCGGCGTGCGCTGACTCCGGCCCCGCACCGGCGGACCCCGGCCGCCGTTCCGGCGCCGGGGTCTGCCGCCGTCTCACGCCGCGCCGGTCAGCTGACGGGTCTTCAGGACGACCAGGACCACCAGCACCAGCAGGACGAGCCCGCACCCGGCCGCCTGCACGGCGGCCCGCCGGGCCCTCGGCGCGTACGCGAGGACCAGGGCCACCGCGCCGCCGGTGAGCAGGCCGCCCAGGTGCCCCTGCCACGAGGTGACCCGCGCCGAGACCGCCATCCACACCAGGAAGGACACGAGGATCCGGCCGCCCCCGAGCGGGTCGCGGCGCAGGCGGCGCGAGAGGACGAACCAGCCCGCCGCGAGGCCGAAGACGGCGCCCGAGGCGCCGATCGTCGGCCGGTCCGGGGAGATCAGGTAGACCGCGACCGAGCCGCCGACCGCGGAGAGCAGGTAGAGGGCCAGGAAGCGGACCCTGCCCAGCTGCTCCTCCGCCACCCGGCCGAAGAGCCACAGCCAGGACATGTTGAAGAGGATGTGGGTGATCCCGAACAGGCCCTCGGTGGGCAGCGCGTGCAGGAACGCCGAGGTGACCAGCCGGTACCACTCCCCGTGGGCGATGCCCACGGCCTCGAACCCCGGGTAGGGGGCCCCGGTGCCGACGTACTGCCCGCCGTCCGGCCCCACCAGGCCGGTCCCCAGGGCGTCCAGCCGCGCGACGACGCCGGGCCGGGCCAGTTCCACCAGGTAGGCGAGGAGGTTGAGCGCGATCAGCGCCGACGTCACCGCCGGGACGGCCGTGAGGCGGCCGCCGAACGCCGTACGGGCCTCGCGGACGCCCCGGTTGCCCTCCCGCACGCACTCCGGGCAGTGGTGGCCGACCGAGGCCTCCCGCATGCAGTCGGGGCATATGAAGCGGTCGCAGCGGGTGCACCGGACGTACGACTCCCGCTTCGGGTGCCGGTAGCAGGTGGTCGTCCCGGTCTGTCCGGTGTCCATCGGGAGGGTGGCTCCGTCCTTGCCGTGGTGGTGTCGTGCGCTGTTCTACGGACAGGAGCCGCCCGCGCGCAAGCTCCGCCGGCCCACCCACGCCCCGTCGCAGCCGCGCCGTCCGTGCCGCGGGGTGACGCGCCGTCGACGCGCTGGAGGGGCGGCGTCCGCCGTGCGCCGTCAGCCGATGGCGATCCGGGGGTGGGCGGACGGCCTGATCCACGCCATGATCCGGTCCATGGTCGCGCGGGGCACCGAGACGCAGCCGGCGGTCGCGCCGCGCCCGTTGACGTGGAGGAAGATGCCGGCGCCGCGGCCGGGGACGGCGGGCCACCGGTTGAAGTCGACCACGAGGGCCTCGGCGTACTGCACGGGGTGGTCGACCAGGTGCTCGCTGCCCCGGGCGCCCGCCTCGGTGAGCGGGAAGTCCGCCCCCCGGGCGCCGTGCATCCGGTTGTAGAACCTCGACCGCGGGTCCTCGACCCACCAGTCGTCATCACCGACCACGGTGTACGGCATCGCGGTCCCGACGGGAAGCGTCCCGAACCCCTCGGTGACCGTCCAGGTGCCGGCGGGCGTCGTCCAGGTGCCCTGGCGCCTGGTCGCGCCGTCGGTCACGCCGCGGGAGCCGACGCGCCCCGAGGCGGTGCCGAACTGCGGTGCCCACCCGGACGGCCCCTTCTCCCACGCCGTCACGGTGGCGTACGAGCCGTCGGCCTCGACGGTGATCAGCTGGGTCGCGCCGCCGACGGAGGCCGGGACCGGGAAGGACGGAGCCTGCGGCGGCGACAGGGCGCCGAGGGCCGCCACCGCTGCGACCGACGCCGCGAGCGGTCGGGAACGGGTGTGCACGGGGTGCTGCTCCTTCGTCGCTCCGCTGCCGCGCCTTCCGGCCGCGGTCGGATTCTCCCCCGGGTGCGGCGCCGGTCCTCCGCACCGGCGGTGCGCCCGGCGCCCTTTCACCCCGACGGGCGGACCTGCCGCTCCTCCGGCCGCCGGCCTCCTCGGCGCCGGCTCCCGGGCGTGCGGGCCGTTTCAGGGAGTTTCGGGATGTTTCATGCCGGTTCAGAATGGTTCAGAACGGTTCGGATCGATGAGGGACGGTGCGGGCCGGTTCGCCGGTGTGGGAGGCGTGCGGCTGGGTAGGAGGACGGCTGCATCATCCCGACAAATCGCTCACCAAGGCGCAGAAGTGCGCTTCCGCCGCCGGGCGGCCGCGCAGACACCTCCCGTGGACCGGGCTCCTCCCGGGGCCGTCGCCGCCTTGGTGCCGCCAGTGACCCGACCCGCCTGCGCGGCTCCGCCCCCGCGGCCGCAGGTGCTCACCGACACCACGGTGGTGATCAGGATGACCAGGAACAGACTCCGCGGACTGCGGCGCGCCGCCGCGTCCGGCGCCCTCGCGACGCTGCTGACGACGGCCCTCTGCGCGGCCGCGGCCGGACCCGCCGCCGGAGCCCCGGCACGGCAGGCTGCGTCCCCGGTCCGCGCCCCCGCGGCCGCCACGGGGCACGTCACGGTGATCGACGCCCGCACCCACCAGCTGCGGGCCACCGTCGACGGCAGGACGGTGGCCGTCTTCGCCGCAGGCTTCGGGCAGCCCCGCTTCCCCACCCGGTCGGGCACCTACCACGTGCTCGGCAAGGAGGCCGTCGTCGAGATGACCTCGTGCAGCATCCGGCTCACCTGCAACCCCGCGAGTCCCGACTACTACGACGTCATGGCCCCCTGGGCGGTGCGGCTCACCGACTCCGGCCTCTTCGTGCACGGAGCCCCCTGGGACCACTCCATCGGCTCGGCCGACATCTCCCACGGCTGCGTCCACCTCGGCACGGCGGCCGCCAAGTGGTTCTACGACTTCAGCCGGGTCGGCGACACGGTGATCGTCACGGGTACCTGACGGCGCGGCGGACCGCCCGGTCCGCACGGCACCCCGCGCGCCCCGCCCGGGCCGGACGGATCCCGCCGTCCGGCCCGGAGCGGCGCCGTCCCCGCCAGGCCGCCGGGCCGCCGGGCCTCCTCGGCCGGGCCCCCCGCGCCCCGCGCCCCGCGTGCCGCGGTTCCCGGACGGGCCCCGGGCCCGCACCGGGCCCGCACCGTCCGGGCGGGGCGTCCTGCCGCGACGCCCCGGGAGGCCGCCGCGGACGCGGACACCCCGGGGCCGTCCGCCCGTTTCCGCCGTCCGGCCCCGGGCAGCCGCCCCGGGGGCTCGGCGCCCCGGTGGGCCCGGAGGGGCCGGAGGGGCCGGAGGACCGAACAGACGGGAGGCCACGAGGGATGGCGGCACGGCAGCGCACCGCTCCGGCGGACACGCCGGCGGACCGCGGCGGCAGGGACCCCGCCGCGCACCCGGCGGCGTACGGCGGACAGGGCGGCGACCCGCACGGCGGCCTGTCCGGCGGCCTGCACGGCGGCCCGGCCGGGAGCGGCGCCGCCGGGACCGGTCCCGAGGCCCACCGCCGCGCCGTCGCGGCCGAGTTCGCCCGCATGGCGGACGAGGGCCGGCTGGACCTCCCCCTCCCCGGCGGCGGCCGGACCCGGCAGCGCTGGCGGGCCCTCACCGCGGTGGCCGAGCGCGACCTGGCCCTGGCCCGCCTGGTCGAGGGCCACACCGACGCACTGGCGATCCTGGCGGAGCTGCGCGCGGCCGGGGTCCCCGGCGTGCCCGACCCGGCCCCGGGGTCCCGCTGGGGCGTCTGGGCCGCGGAACCGCCCGGGCCCGGGCTGCGGGCCGTGCGCGGCCCGGACGGGGGCTTCCTGCTGTCCGGTCCCAAGCCGTACTGCTCCGGTGCGCGTGTCTGCACCCACGCCCTGGTCACCGCCCGGGAGGGGGAGGAGCGCAGGCTGTTCGCCGTCGCCCTCGACCCGGCGACCGCCGCCCCCGTCCCGGACAGCTGGCAGTCCGCCGGGATGGCGGGCAGCGACACGCTCGACGTCGCGTTCGCCTCCGCCCCGGCGGTGCCGGTCGGCCCGCCCGGCGCCTACCTGGAGCGGCCCGGCCTCCACCACGGCGGCGTCGGCGTCGCGGCCTGCTGGTACGGCGGGGCGCGCGCGGTGGCCCGCACCCTGCGGGACGCCGCCGCCCGGCGCCCGCCGGAGCCGCACGCCCTGGCGCACCTGGGCGCCGCCGACGCGGCGCTGGAGGCCGTCGACGCCCTGCTCGACCGGGCGGCGGCCGAGACCGACGCCGATCCCGGCGACCGCGCGGGGGGCGCCGCACTGCGCGCCCTGCGGGTGCGCTCCTTCACCGAGGCGGTCGCCTCCGAGGTGCTGCACCGCACGGGCCGCGCCCTGGGCGCAGGCCCCCTCGTGCACGACCCCGTCCACGCCCGCACCACCGCCGACCTGACCGTCTACCTGCGGCAGCACCACGGCGAACGCGACCTCGCCGCCCTCGGCGCGGCGGTCGCGGACGCCCGGCGCGCGGCCGGGGAGGAGGACCGGTGACCCGTCCCGCCCGCCCGCCGCGCCGCCCCGCCGGGGACGCCGCAGCCGCCGCCTCCGCGCCGCCCGCCGTGACCGCCGTGACCGCGGGGCCCACCGCGCCCGCCGACCCGATCCAGGCGCCCGGCACCCCCGAGGAGGTGTGGGCCGCCTGGCAGGCCCCCGCCGCCTTCCCCGAGCTCGACCTCTCCGGCCTGCGCCGCGTCCTGCTGGTCGCCGCCCACCCCGACGACGAGGTCCTCGGCCTCGGCGGCACCGTCGCCCGCCTCGCCGCGGCCGGCGCCCGCCTGCGGCTGGCGGCCGTCACCGACGGCGAGGCGTCCCACCCGCACAGCACGGCCGCCGCCGCGCGCGACCTGGCCCGCGTCCGCCGGCAGGAGGCCGTCCGGGCCCTCGCCGCCCTGGGCGCCGGCGACACCGAGGTCGTCCCGCTCGGCCTGCCGGACACGCAGGTCGCCCGTCACGAGGACGTCCTCGTCGAGCGCCTCGCCGGCCTGGCGGCCGGCTTCGACGCCGTCGCCGCCCCCTGGAGCGGCGACGTGCACGCCGACCACGAGGCCGCGGGCCGCGCCGCCGCGGCGGCCGGCGCCGCCACCGGCGTCCCGGTCCTGCACTACCCCGTGTGGACCTGGCACTGGGCGCGCCCCGACGACCCCCGCGTCCCCTGGCACCGGGCCGTCCGGATCCCCCTCGGCGCCGACGCGGCCGTCCGCAAGCGCGCCGCGCTCGACTGCTTCGCCAGCCAGGTCCGCCCGCTGGGCGACGACCCCGCCGACGCCCCCGTCCTCCCCCCGGAGGAGCTCGCCCACTTCCTGCGCGACCACGAGGTGGTGCTGCGGTGAACACGCCCGCCGAGTACTTCGCCGCGATGTACCGGGACGCCGAGGACCCCTGGGACCTGGCGGGCCGCTGGTACGAGCGTCGCAAGTACGCGCTCACCGCCGCCTCGCTGCCCCGCCCCTCCTACCGCAGCGCCTTCGAGCCCGCCTGCTCGGTCGGCGTCCTCACCGCCGTGCTCGCCGACCGCTGCGAGCGCCTGCTGAGCTGCGACCGCTCCGAGCGCGCCGTCGCGGCGGCCCGCCGCCGGCTCGCGGACCGGCCGCACGTGCGCGTCGAGCACCTGACCCTGCCCGCCGACTGGCCCGGGGAGCG
Source organism: Streptomyces sp. NPDC001380 (assembly GCF_042895785.1). NCBI lineage: Bacteria > Bacillati > Actinomycetota > Actinomycetes > Kitasatosporales > Streptomycetaceae > Streptomyces > Streptomyces sp. NPDC001380. Next base: position 200,857 of record NZ_JBIAWP010000008.1, read on the forward strand.
GTTCGACCTCGTCGTGCTCTCCGAGGTCCTGTACTACTTCGACCCGGCCGGGGTCCGCGACCTGCTGGAGCGCGCGGCGGCCTCCCTGGAGCCCGGGGGCACCCTGCTCGCCGTGCACTGGCGCCGCCCCGCGCCCGACCACGCCCAGAGCGGCGACGCCGTCCACGCGGCGGTGCGGGCCACCCCCGGCCTCGTGCGCACCGCCGGCCACGAGGAGCCGGACTTCCTGCTCGACGTCCTGGTCCGCCCCGGACCGGGGGAGCGGCCGGACCCCGGGAGCCTGTCGGTCGCGGCCGCCGAGGGACTGGCGTGATCCGCGCGGTCGCCGTCGTCGTCCCGGCCCACGACGAGGTGCGGCTCCTCGGCCCCTGCCTGGAGTCGGTGCGGCGCGCCGCCGCCCACCCGCGCCTGCGCGGCGTCCCCGTGCGGGTGGTGGTGGCGGCGGACGCCTGCCGGGACGGCACCGCCGTCCTGGCCCGCGCCCACGGCGCGGCCGTGGTGGAGACCGCCGTGCACAGCGCCGGACGGGCCAGGGCCCTCGGCACCGCACGGGCCCTCGCCGTACTGCTGTCCCGGACCGGCGGACCGGCGGAGCGTCAGACATGGCTGGCCCACACCGACGCGGACACCCGCGTCCCCGCCTGCTGGCTCGCCCACCACCTGGAGGCCGCGGCCGCCGGGTTCCACGCCGTGGCGGGCACCGTCGAGGTGGACGACTGGGCGGGGCACCTGCCCGCCACCGCGCTCCGCTTCCGCCGCCTGTACGAGGCCCACCGCGCCGCCCCCGGGGCCGCGGGCGGCGTCCCCGGGCAGGGGCACCCGCACGTCCACGGCGCGAACCTCGCCGTCCGGGCCGACGCCTACCTGCGGGCGGGCGGGTTCCCGTCCGCCGCCGTGGGCGAGGACCACGCCCTGACGGCGGCGCTGGAGGCCGCGGGATACCGCATCCGGCGGACGGAGGAGTGCCCCGTCCGCACCTCCGCCCGCCGCACCCCGCGGGCGCGCGGCGGCTTCGGCGACCTGCTCCTCGGCCTGGAGGCGGAGGCCCGGGGGCCGCGGCGGGCCGCCGCCGGCGACGGCCCGCCGCCCGGCCCCGCCCGGACCCCCTGCAGCCACCCGGCCTGACGGCTCCGCGGCCCGGCCGCGGGCCGCCGCGAACGCGGCCACCTGCTCCGCCCGCCCTTCTGCGACCCCGCCGCCGCCGTCGCACGCCACGGACGACCGGCCGCATTCACCGCGGGGGACAAGGCCCGAGGCATACGGGAACCGGGAGCGCAACCGGCGATATGCGGAACGCCGGAATGCGCGATGTTCCGTACAGCCGGCCGCCGTGAATGGACCCGCGAGGCCATGACCTCGCGGAACAAGTCAAGACTTATCCTCGGGGGAATGCGGCTGTATGGTATTTACCGAATCGAAGGAGCTCTCTTTTGTCGAAAACCAATGATCCCGCTGCGCGTGCGGTTGACTTGGAGCAGGATTGTGCGTCCTCCCTGTACGAGCTGCTCGCCAGGCGGATTTCCGAGGCGCGAGCACGCCGGGCGGATGTGCTGAAAACCCCGGCGGGCAGTGCCGGAGAGGTGTACGAGAGGGAAATCGCCGCCGAGCGCCTGGCCAAGGAGATCGGCCGGCTGGAGGGCGCCGAAAAGGGGCTGGTCTTCGGGCGCGTCGACGGGGGCGGACGGCACGGCCCTGCGTATCGGGCGGATCGGACTGCAGACGGAGGAGGACGACCTGCCCCTGCTCGTGGACTGGCGCGCGAACGCGGCGCGGTCCTTCTACGAGGCGACACCGGTCCACTCGATGGGCCTGCGGCGGCGCCGGCACCTGCGCGTCGAGGAGCGCACGGTCGTCTCGGTGAGCGACGAACTGCTGGACGGGACCGACCCGACCGGCGAGGACGTCGTGGGGGACGGCCCGCTGGCCGAGGTCCTGTCGGCGCGGCGGACGGGCAGGATGCACGCGGCCGTCGCGACGCTGCAGGCCGAGCAGGACGCGATCGTCCGCTCCGGCCACCGCGGGGCGACGGTGGTGCAGGGCGGGCCCGGCACCGGCAAGACGGTGGTCGCGCTGCACCGGGCGGCCTACGTCCTGTACGCGTTCCCGCGCGCCACGGCGGAGGGTGTCCTGGTGGTGGGCCCGAACACCCGGTTCCTCGACTACATCTCCCAGGTCCTCCCCTCGCTCGGGGAGAACGACGTCGTGCCGGCGACCTGCGGGGAACTGGCCGGGGTGTCCACGGACACGGCGGACCCGGCCGGCACGGCGCGCCTCAAGGGCGGCTCCGACCTCGCCGACGCCCTGGCCGGCCTGCTGCGCGTCCGCCAGGCCCCCGCCGGCGGCTTCACCGTGCGGGTCGGGCGGGAACCGGTCCGCCTCTCCGGTGCGGAGGTCGCCAGGGCACGCGACGCCGCCGTGGCGGCGGTGCCGGGGCACAACCCCGCACGCCGGGTGTTCAAGGAGCTCCTGGTCGACGCCGTCACCGACGCTCTGCAACGGGACATGGGCGACCTGCTGGAGCAGATCGACGCCGACGCCGAACGGATGACGGGCCTCGACCTCGACCGGTTCACGGGAGCCGCCCGGGGCCGTGCCGAGGGTGCGGCCGACCCCGGTCCGGCCCACGAGCTGGACCTGGACGCCGTCCGGGCCGACCTCCTCGGCGACGCCGGCGTCGACCGGGCGGTCGAGGCGCTGTGGCCGCGGCTGGCGCCCGGCGACCTCGTCGAGGCGCTCCTGGCGGACGCCGGCGCCCTCGCCGAGCACCTGCCCCGCCTGACGCCGCAGGAGCGGTCCCTCCTGCTGCGCGGTCCGGACGACCCGTGGACCGACGCCGACGTGCCGCTGCTGGACGAGGCGGCGAGCCTGGTCGACGGCCCCCGGGGCGGACGTACGGGCACGTCGTCGTCGACGAGGCGCAGGAGCTGACCGCCATGCAGTGGCGGATGGTCGTCCGCCGCTGCCCGTCGAGGTCGATGACGCTGGTGGGCGACTTCGCCCAGGCGGGCCCGGTCGCGACGGCACGCGACTGGAAGGAGGCGCTGAGCCCCCACGTCGGACCGCGGTTCAGACTGCACGACCTGACCGTCAGCTACCGCACCACGCAGGAGATCCTGGAGGGCGTCCGGGACCTGCTCGCGCGGATCGCCCCGGACCGGAGGCCCGCACGGTCGCTGCGCAGCGGTGAGGTCCCCCGCACCGTGACCGCGCCTCCGGACGGGCTGGCCGCCGCCGTCGTCCGGGAGCTCCGCGCCCAGAGCGCCGCGCACCCGGGCGAGCTCCTGGGCGTGGTCTGCGCGGACACCAGGGTGGGCGGGCTGACGGCCCGGGGCGTCGCCCGCCACGCACGCGTCGTGCCGGCCTCCGAAGCGCGCGGCCTGGAGTTCGACGGGGTCGTCGTGGACCCCGAGGAGATCACCGCGGCCCGCCCCGGTGGGGAGAGGGACCTGTACGTGGCCTGACCCGGGCCACCAAGCGCCTCTGCACCGTCACCGTCCGGCCCGCCTGACGGCCCGGCGCCCGCGGTGTCGCCGCGGGCGCACCCGGCGCGGTGCGGACAGCGGTACGGACACCGGCCCGCGCGCACGGGGCTGCCCGCCGCCTCACCGCCCGCGGCCGCACCCGGCATCACGCGGTGCGGTCCGGGCCGACGGCGTCCGGATCCCCTCCGCGCAGCAGGGCGGAGCCGACGTCGGGCCCCGGGGCGCACGCCCCCGGCTCGATGCCGGGAGCCCGGCGTCGCACCGACTGGGCAGGGCCGGACATGTGACGGGGTGCGGCCTCAGGGAGCCATGACCGTCCCGTTGCCCCTCGGGGGCCCGCCTCGGCGATCCCCCTGCCGGCGGCGGAGGGGCCCGCCGCGACGTCCGGCATGGCCCCGCCCGCCGCCGGTACGGCCGGGCCCGGGATCGGCCGCCGGTACGGCCGGGCCCGGACCGGCCGGAGCCGGGGTCAGCCGGCGTCCGGGAGCCGGACCTCCACCGTGCCGTCGTCCCGCACCCGCGCCTCGAACGACGGCTGCGGCGCGGTGGCGGGCCCGCGCACGTTCCTGCCGTCCGCCAGCCGGAAGACGCTGCCGTGCCAGGGGCAGGTCACGCAGCCGTCGGCGACCTCGCCCTCCGACAGCGGTCCCGACAGGTGGCTGCACCGGTCCGCCAGGACGTGGACCTTCCCGCCGGCCTCCCGCACCACGAGCACCGGCACCTCGCCGACCGCCCGGCGCACCGGCGCTCCGGCGGGGAACTCCTCCATCCGGCCCACGGTGTGCCAGCCCGGTTCCACCAGGTGCGGAACGGGCTCCGCCTTGTTCGCCCCAGCCCCCTGCCGGTACGCCAGGTGGCCGCCGATGAAACCGCCCGCCCCCGCGGCCGACAGGCCCGCCAGCGCCAGGGCCTTCCCCAGCCCCTCGCGCCCGCGGCCGCGGGCCGCCCAGGAGCCCGCGTACAGCCCCACGGCCAGCACGTTCGACGCGGCGTGCACCAGCCCGGTGCGCATCTGCTGCTCGTGCTGCTCGGCCCAGTCCACCCACCCCGCCAGCGCCGCGGGTGCCGCCGCGACCACCCCGGCCCCCACCAGCACCCGCGCCCCGCGCGACGCGCCGGGGACGAGGTCGAGGACGGAGGCCGACATCCAGGCCCCCATGGGCAGCTGCACCAGCGCCGGGTGCAGGGGGTGCCCGACCTGCCTGCCGTGCAGCACGTCCCGCAGCGGGCCCAGGGGCAGCCCCCGCACCGCCCGCTGCACCGCCGCGACCACCCCGTCCAGCGCCTCGATCCGGCCGAGGGCGTCCAGCGCCTCGGGCACCGCCCCGGCCGCGCCCGCCGCCCGCCGTGCTCCCTGCCGGGCACGGCGGACCGTCGTCTCCACCCTGTCGCTCTGCTTCACCTGGTCCGGTTCCATGGAGGGCCGGGTTGCCGGACAGGCGCCTCCCAAACCCCGCCGGCGGCCCGTGGCCCGGACGGCCTATCGCTCCCCGGGCCGTTCCCCGGGCCGTTCCGGGGCCGAGGGGATGAAGCAGGCGGTGACGGTCTTCCCCTCCGCCGTGGGGTGGACGTTCCACGTGTCGGCGAGGGCCCCGATCAGGGCGAGGCCGCGGCCGGAGGTCCGGGCCGGGTCGGGCTCACGGGGGGCGGGCAGGTACGGCGAGGAGTCGCCGACGCTGACGTGCAGGCAGCGGCTGTCCCAGGCGAGGACGAGGTGCGCGTCGCTGTGCGCGTGGACGTGGGCGTTGGTGACCAGCTCGGAGACGGTCAGCAGGACCGCGTCCACCGTCTCCGGGTCGCTGTCGGGCCACCCGAGGGACTCCAGGTGGCGCAGGGTCCACTGCCGCCCGGCGCGCGCCCCGGCCGACGCCGGGAGGGTCCTGACCCAGCCCTTGGCCTTGATCGACGTTCCGCTCATCTCGTTCCCGCCCCGTCCGGTCCGCTCGGTCCGTGCTTTTCGTCCACGAATCGCCTGTCCGCACCTCCCGCCCCTCATGCACCCGTTCGGGGGTGCCGTCCCGCCGGGTCCGGAGGAAGCCCGGGGCGCCCTGTGATGAAACCCCCGCCGACGGGGAAGGGGCGGACCGTCGTTCCCTACGATCGGAGGACACCATGTCCGCTCCCGCCCTGCCGGCCCTGAGCACCGAGCAGCGCTCCGCAGCCCTCGCCAAGGCCCTGGAGGCCCGCCGCGCCCGCTCCGCGCTCCTGCGCAAGGTCGCCGAGGACGGCGCCGACGGGCTGCGCCACGTCCTGTCCCGCTCCGACGCCGGGGACCACGTGGCGCAGCGCATCCCGGTCCTGCGGCTCCTCCAGGCCCTGCCGCGCATCGGCTCGGTCCGCTCGGAGCAGCTCATGAAGGAGCTGGGCATCGCCGACACCCGCCGCGTCCGCGGCCTCGGCGCCCGCCAGCGCGCGGAGCTCCTGGCGGCCGTCGACGGCCGGTGACGGTCCCCGCCCGGTACGCCGCCCGCCCCTCCGGACGGCCGGACGCGGCGCCCCCGGCACGCACGACCACCGGGAAGCGCCGCGTCCGGCCCCGTCCGGCGTCCTGCGGGTGCGTCCTGCGGGGCGGTCCGGGGCGAGGCCTGCGCTCAGCGCCGCCCGGGACCGATCCTGACGAGGTGTCCGTCGAGCAGTTCGCGCAGGTGCCGCTCGGTCTCCGCGTCGGGCAGCGCCCGCTTGGGCAGCGGCTGGACCATCGCGCCGCGCTTCGCGGTCATCAGCACGAACACCCGCTCCGTCTCGGCGTAGTGGGCGTACTGGGCCCACGACGCGCGGGCCTCCGCGACGGCGGTGACCGTGTGGACGCCCCCGTCGTCGAGGGTCACCGCCAGGTCCCGGCACACCTGCGGGTTGTTGCGGGCGATCCGGCGGCCCGCCGGGAGGAAGACCAGGTGGGGGAGGACCGACATCACCACCAGGAACCCCACCAGGATCAGCACCCACCAGTCGCCCGCGCGGACCGCGGCCCAGCCCCCCGCGAGGGACAGGGGCAGCGTGAACCAGGGTTTGAGGATCCAGCTCCGCCGCGTGCGGAAGGCCGTGCTGAAGGCGTCCGCCCAGTCCGCCGCGTCGGTCGAGTAGGAGAGGGCGACGGTCCGTCCGGTCTGCTGTGTCATCCGGCAGAGGGTAGCGGCCCCGGCCGGACGCCCCCGGTCCGGGCCGCGGCCCCGGACACCTCCCCGGTCGCGGCCCGGGCCGCCGCCCCGGTCACAGCCCCCGCAGTGCGGAGAGGGCCGCGTTGTGGCCGCACATGCCGTGCACGCCGGCGCCGGGCGGCGTCGCGGCGGAGCACAGGTACACGCCGGGGACGCCGGTGCGGTACGGGTCGGCGGCGGGCCGCGGCCGCAGGGCGAGCTGGCGGACGGTGTTGGCGCCGGTCGCGATGTCCCCGCCGACGTAGTTGGCGTCGTACGCGGCGAACTGCGCGGGGGAGCGGACCGCCGTGGCGACGACCCGCTCGCGCAGGCCGGGGGCGAACCGCTCGACCTGCCGCAGCACGGCCTCCGTGGCGTCGCCGTCCCAGCCGTGCGGGACGTGCGCGTACGCCCACACCGGGTGCAGGGAGCCGCGGGAGCGGGAGGGGTCGGCCAGGTACTGCTGGGCGACCAGGACGAACGGCCGCTCCGGCATCCGGCCGCGGTGGACCTCCCGCTCGGCGTGGGCGACCTCGGCGAGCGTGCCCCCGACGTGGACGGTCCCGGCGCGGCGGCAGGCCTCCGCCGTCCACGGCACGCCGCCCTCCACCGCGAGGTCGACCTTGAACGCCGCCGGTCCGTGCCGCCAGCGCCGGTAGGCGCGGCGCACCCGGGGCGGCAGCCGGTCGCCGCAGACGTCGGCGGCGGCGCCGGGCGCGAGGTCCAGCATGACGACCCGGGCGGGCGGCAGTTCGGCGAGCGAGCGCACCCGCACCCCCGTCTCGACGGTGCCGCCCAGCTCGCGCAGCACGGCGGCGAGGGCGTCGGTGACCGCCCGGGAGCCGCCCTCGGCGACGGGCCAGCCGTAGCGGTGCCCGGCGGCGGTCAGCATCAGCCCGACGGCGGCCGTCGCGGGCCGGGTGAGCGGGTGCATGGCGTGGGCGGCCGCCCCGGCGAACAGGGCGCGCGCCTCCCCGGTGCGCCACCGCCGGGCGAGAACGGCGGCGGGCTGCGCCGCCCGCGCACCGAAGCGGGCCAGCGCCACCGGGTGCGAGGGCACGCGGACCACCGGGCGCAGCACGTCCTCGCGCAGGTCGTCGAAGCCGTCCGCGAGCGGCCCGAAGAGCCGCCGCCAGGCGGCGCCGTCCTCCCCGAGGCCCGCGCAGGTCGCGTCGAGCGAGCGGTGCAGCACGCCGGCCCGGCCGCCGTCCAGGGGGTGGGCGAGGTCGATCTCGGGCCACCGCCACGTCAGCCCGTACCGCTCCAGGCCGAGGGAGTCGAGGAACGGCGAGCCCGCGCCCAGCGGGTGCACGGCGGAGCAGTGGTCGTGGAGCAGTCCGGGCACGGTCAGCTCACCGGTGCGGGTGCCGCCGCCGATGCTGTCGGCGGCCTCCAGGACGGTGACCTCGAGGCCGGCCCGGGCGAGGGTGACGGCGGCGGCCAGGCCGTTCGGGCCGGACCCCACGACGACGGCGTCAGCCACGGGCACCGGCCGCCGCCGGGCACGCGGGCCGTACGGGGACCGTGCTCCCCGGCCCGTCGAGCCAGGGCTGACGCCCCGTCATGTCCGCCACGTCCACGCAGCCCTCCTCGACCGTCCCGTCCGCCGCGTCCAGGATCCGGTAGTGCTGGCACCGGCGGTGCACCGGCTGCGACTCCAGGGCGACGACGCGCAGCTCGCCCGGGGCGAAGCCGCAGCGCTCCTGGACCGCGCGCAGCAGCTGCTCCCCGTGCAGGTGCCCGTCCCCGAAGTTCCAGCCGAGGACGGCTCCGGCGACCGTCTCGCCGTCCCGCACATCGTAGGCGTCGGGGTCCCCGACGGCGCGCGGCAACAGGCCGTTGAGCGCGCGTCCGTGGCTGTGCAGCGAACGCCACGCCAGGCCCAGGTGCAGCAGCAGCTCGGCGTTCTCCCGCCCGTACAGGGCCGCGACCTGGTCGACGGGCAGCGCCGCGGCCTTGGCGACCCCCGCGTCGAGCCGGCCCTCGGCGCCGCGGCGGAAGCACCACAGGCTGGTCGGCCAGTTCCCGGCGTAGTACCGCATCGACGGCAGGAAGGAGACCAGGTCGGGGCGGAGGTTCCCCAGCACCGGGACGCCCACCAGGCAGACGAGCAGGACCGCGGCCGGCAGCGGGGAGTGCAGCGCCGTCGGCCCGACGGCGGCGTACCGGCCGAAGAGCACCAGCGCCGAGTAGACGAAGAAGACGTTCCACTCCAGGGGCACGCCCATCGGCACGGTGGAGAGGATGTGCAGGTGGAAGAGGACGATGACGGCCAGGGCGGCGGCCGTCGCCGTGCCGCCGCGCGAGAGCAGCAGGACCAGCGGCACGGCGTACTCGACCGCGGTGCCCGTGTGGGCGGCGAGCACGGCCGTCCGCGAGGGGCGCAGGTCGTCCGGCGGGTGCCGGTAGAAGGCGCGCTTGACCCGCCGCCACCGCTGGAGCGGGCTGTTGCTGACCATGACGGCGACGACGAAGGGGAAGTGCCGGTTGAGCTTGGAGGTCGCCGCGCCCCACCACAGGGCGGCCATGAGCAGCTTCAGGGCGGGCACCAGGTCGGCGGCGGGGAAGAGGAAGAGCACCAGCGCCAGCCCGTGGTGCTCCCCGCGGGCGGCCAGGAACACCGTCCGGTCGCGCAGGCCCAGCAGCGCCAGCGCGGCGGCGAGGGCGGCGACCGGCACGCGCGGCAGCATCCCGTCCCGGCCGGCGGGTGAGCAGAGCAGCCACACCGCCGCGGCCGCCACCGCCGCGTACAGCAGCACGTCGGCGGCGCCCCGGCGGGTGCCGCCGGTGAACGGCACCCGCCCCGGCCACGGGGGCAGGCGCACGGTGCCGGGCCGCGCCCAGTGCAGGAACGCCCCGACCGGCGGCACGAAGTGCGAGCTGAGCGGGCCCGACCCGCAGCCCAGGCCCAGCACCTCCCACAGCAGCGTCCACACGGCCAGCTTCTGGTAGGCGACGGGCGCCGCCCACCAGGAGCCGAGGTGCGCGAGGCCGCCGAGGCCGGGGGTGGCCGCGACGACCGCCAGGCCGCCCGCCGCGTACACCGCGGTCTTCGCGGCGTAGAGCAGGTGGACGGCGCCGGGGGTGCCGAAGCCGTGGTCGACCCAGTGCAGGGCGAGCGGCCTGATCCGGTCCAGGTAGGGGAGCGAGCGCCACTCCCCGACGTCGAGGTCCGCGAGGCGGGGCGTGCGGAATCCCATGCCGGTCCTCCCTCTCGTCCTGCCCGCGGGCGCGGCGCGGCGCCCCTCCTCCGGCCGCCGTGCGGCGCGGGGGGCGGTGCGCGGACGCGATGCTCCCACGCGGGCCCGTGCCGCGGCGAGGGGTGCGACGGGTCCTGCTCGGTGTGACCCGCGCCGGCGGGCGGGGGCCGCCGCGCCCGCCCGCCCGGCGGCGCCGCTGGGCTCAGCCCGAGACGGTCTCCCTGGTCACCAGGTCGACGACGGCGAGCGGGCCGCGCCGCAGCGCCTCCCGCTGCCGGTCGGCGCCCGTGCCCTCCCGCAGGAGCCGGTGCACCAGGGAGGCGACCTCGCGGGTGTCCCCGGCCTCGTCCAGGGCGGCCGCCACGTGGTCCAGGAGGGAGCCGAGGACGTCCCCCGCCCGCCGGGCCGCGCCGGTGCGCGGGTCGACGAGGTTCCCTCCCAGGCCGGAGCGGGCCGCGTGCCAGGTGGCCGCCGCCAGCAGCTCGCCGGGAGGGGGCGCCTGCGGCAGGCGGCGCTCCTCCTCGTGCAGCGCGGTCGCCACCAGCGCGCGGGTCAGGCCCGCGACCATCACCGCGTCGTCGCACCGCAGCTGCACGTCCGCGACCCTGACCTCCACGGTCGGGTAGCGCTCCGACAGCCGCGCGTGCCAGTACAGCTGGCCCAGGTCCCGGATGGTCCCGGTCCCCAGCAGGGTCCGGCAGCGCTCCTCGTAGTCGTCCGCGTCCGCGAAGTGCGGCGGCGGGCCGCTGACCGGCCACCGGCCGAAGACCAGGGTGCGCCAGCTCGCGAAACCGGTGTCCGCGCCGCACCACAGGGGCGAGCTGGCGGACAGCGCCAGCAGGACGGGCAGCCAGGGGCGGATGCGGTTGAGGACCGCCACCCCCGTCCTGCGGTCCTCCACGCCCACGTGGACGTGCATGCCGTTGATCAGCTGCTCCTCCACGAGGCGCGGCGCCTGCTCCCGCATCGCCCGGTAGCGGGGGCTGTCGGCCACGGGGACCGGCGTGCCGCAGGAGAACGGCGCCGCCGCGCACGCCGCGATCCGGCACCCGCACTTCTCGGCCGCGACGCCCGTCGCGTGCCGCAGCCGCAGCAGGTGGCCGCCGACCTCCGACAGGTCGCGGCACACGGGGGTGGCGGTCTCGACCTGCGCCTGGAGCAGCTCGGGGGAGAGCTCGCGGTCGCCCAGCGGGGGCTGCAGACGGGCCGCGGCCTGCACCTGCTCGGCCTGGGCCACCGGGAGACCGGTGACCGGGTCCAGCAGCAGGAACTCCTCCTCCACGCCCACACTGATCACGAATCACGCGTACCCCGGTTCCCGGTCCGGAACCGGGGTCGTGCGGGGGAGCGGGACCGGCGCGGGGGAGGGGGGCCGGCGCGGGCGCCGCCCGCGCGCCGCGTCCGGGGGCGGGGCGGCCCGGCGGGCCGTACGCTGCGTCCTGCGTCCTGCGTCCTGCGTCCTGCGTCCTGCGTCCGCCGGCGCCCTGCGGCGCACGGCAGAAGGCCCCGGACGGGGCCGGGGCGGTGCGGCCCGCGGACGGGCCGTGCGGCGGGGTGTTCCCGGCGGCGAGTGCCGCGCCGCCGGGAACACCGTCCTTCCACGGTTCGACGGTCGGACCGGTGGCAGCCGGTCCTGCTGGGGCCGGTCCCGCGAGGGTCGTCCGGCGGTCCGGTCGGCGCACCCGCCTCCCGTGTCCGCCCCGCCGCCCGATCCGGGCCGTCCGCCGCCGGAGCGGTGGACCCCCGGGGGTCCGGGCTGCGGGAGGGCGGTCGGGGAGAGGGCCTCTCCTAGCGCCTTCCGGGCGGGGGCGGCCACGCGCCCCGGCCCCGGTGCGTCACTGGTTGACGCTGATCCACTGGCCGGAGTTGGCCTGGGCGACGGCGTCGTCCGAGAAGTTGTTCACCGCGTACGAGCTGTTGTCGGCGTGGACGTTGGCCACGTGCTTGGTGACGCAGGTCAGCTTCGTGAGGTTGAGGCTGAACCGGCCCAGGGCCTCGCGGCCCGGCAGCAGCTCGGCGGACTCGTTCTCGAGCTCGGTGGCGTCGATCACAGGGATCTCCTCAGGGGGGAGTGGGGGTGGGAAGGGGCGGCGGGCCGGCGGCCCGTCGTCCGGTGTCGTCGGACGTCCCGTCCGACGACACCGGACGCTACGGCCTCGCGGGAGGCCGCCGCAAGCGCCGGACGGCGACTCTGTGTCACTGGTTTGTAACAGAGCGTTCCGGGGCGGTCCGGGGGTGCGCCCCCGGGGCCGGGGGCGCACCCCGGCCGGCCCCTGCGGCGCCCGGGGCCCGCCGGGCGCCGTGGAGGGGCGGGCGCGCCGCCCCCGCCGGGTGTGCCGCCGCCCGCGCCGGGAGGACCGCCAGGCGGCCGCCCTCCAGCACCCACACGGCGTCCGCCCCGGCCAGGAGGTGCGCGGCGGCGGTCACGCACACCACGCTCCCGGGGTAGTCCCGCCACACCTCCTCGAACAGCTCCCCCGCCAGGTCGGCCTCGTCCACGAGGAGCACCGGCGGCCGGCTGCGCACCGCCCGGACCAGCGCCACCCGGTGGCGCAGCGCCGCCGACAGGCCGAGGCCCCCCTCGCCCACCCGCGTGTCCAGGCCCCGGGGCAGGGCGGCGGCCAGGCGCTCCTCCAGACGTCCGGCCAGGTCGTCCCGGGCGGGGTCCGGGGGGTCCTCCCGGGCGCCGTCGCGGGCGTGGTCCCGGGCGTGCCTCCGGGCGCGGTCGCGGGCCGTGTCCGCCGGGGGAGGTCCGGGACGGCGCGTCCGCGGCGCGGCGGGCCGTCGCGGCGGGTCGCCGTGGCGCAGGCCCGCCGACACGCTGCCCCGCAGCGGCGGCAGGTCGCGGCTGACCAGCCGCACCGCGCGGTGCACCGAGTCCGGGTCGTGGCGGGCCAGCGGCCGGCCGTCCAGCGCGACCGACCCCCGGTCCGGCACCGCGAGCCGTGCGGCGACCGCCAGCAGCAGCGACTTGCCGCCGCCCGCGGGGCCGGTGACGGCGACCCTCGACCCGGGCTCCGCGCACGCCGTGACGCCGTCCAGGACGCCCTCCACGCACACGTCGGCCAGGTCCAGGCGGCCGGGCCCGCCGCGCAGCGCCCCCGCGCCGGCGGGCGGCCGCAGCGGAGCGGGGACGGAGAGGACCTCGCAGATGCGGCGCCGGGCCACGGCCGACGCCTGCCGGTACTCCTGGACCCGCGTCAGCGAGGAGACCGGACCGCCGAGGAAGCCCGCCACGGGCAGCAGCCACCCCAGCAGCTCCCGGTGGGACGCGTCGGAGAACCCCACCCCCACGACCACCAGGGCGGTCCCGATCCGGCAGCCCTCCGCCAGCGCCCCCAGCGCCCCGGCCCACCGGGCCTGCTCCACCGCCGCCTCGCCGAGGCGCCTGCTGCGCCGGGAGAGCATCCGGCGCTCCTGCCGGACCCGGCCGAGCGACTGCAGCACGGCGGTGTGGGTGACGCGCTCGTTGACGAACGCCGCGAGCCGCCCGCTGTGCCGCCGCGTCTCCCGCAGCCGCCCCGCCAGGCCCCTTCCGACCAGGACGGAGCCCGCGGCGGTCGCCGCCACCAGCACGGCCGCCGCCGCGCCCGCCCCGGGGGAGAGGACGGCGAGGGCGGCGAGGGTGCCCGCCACGGACACCCCGTCGACGAGCAGCGAGGCCAGCCCCCGGCCCACCCACAGCCGCAGGGCCGCCGCGTCGCCGGTGAACCGCAGCACCGTCACCCCGACCGTGCGGCGCCCCGGGCCCCACGCGACGCTGTGCGCCAGGTGGTCGAAGAGCAGCATCCGGACGGCGTGCACGTAGCTCTGCGCCAGACGCTCCGCGAGGGGCGGGCGCACCGCCTGGAGGGCCACCGCGGCGACCGCGGCCGCCGCCAGGAGCGCCACCAGCGCGGCGGCCGGCCAGTGCGCGGGGGAGTCCCACACCGCCCCGCCGGACGGGCCGCCTGCGCCGCCCGCGCCGCCCGGGCCCGCCGCGGCCCCGGACGGGCCGGGAGGGTGCCGCGCCCGGGCGGCGAGCACGTGCAGCGCGACGGAGAGCGCCACCACGCACAGGGCCTGGCCCAGGCCGGCCAGCACCAGCAGGACCGTCATCCGCCGCCGGCCGCCGCCCAGGGTGCGCGGCATGCGGATGCGGTGGCCGCCGCGTCGGGTCACCGGACCGCGTCACCGACGCCGGAGCCCGCCAGCTGCCGCCCGCCGGGCTCCGGCGCCTGCGGGACGGCCCGGTCCGGCACCCGGGCCGCCGGCACGGCCGGAGCCCCCGTCAGGACCGACGCCGCCACGGCCGGTTCGGAGAGGTCCGCCGACCCGTAGACCGGGACCTCCAGCAGCTCCGCCGCCTCCGCCACGGCGAGCGGGGATGCGGTGAACACCCCGCCGACCGCCCGGACCGGCAGGCCCTGCCCGGCGAGGTACCGGGACCCCGCCACCGCGCTCACCGCGTCCGGCGCGGCGAAGAGCACACCGCCGACCCGGCGCCGGAACGTCCCCGTCCCCAGCAGGAACGACGTCTCGCGCTGCAGGATGCCGTCGGCGACCTCCAGCACGATCGCGTCCACGCACTGCCGCGCCAGGTGCGCCACCGCCGCCCGCAGCACGCCGAGGACCTCGGCCGCCTCCAGTCGGTAGGTGCTGGGGAAGCCGAAGTCGGTGAAGTCGACGACGCAGGCCGCCCCCGCGTCCGCCAGCAGCACCGGGTCGCCGGGCGCGCCGGTGCCGGTGACCTTCGCCGCTCCCACCCGGCGGCCCGCGCGCACCAGGCCGCGGACCAGGGACGCCGCGGCGGTGGACTTCCCCGCGTTCATCGACGTGCCCAGCACCGCGACGGTCGGCGGCCGGACCGGCCCGTCCGCCCCGAGCGGGTGGGCGAGCGCCCGCAGGTTGAGCGTCGCCCCCGACTCGCCCGCCACCAGTCCGACGGGGCGGAGCGCGGTGGGCGGCAGCATGGAGGCGTGCCGGGAGACCACCGTCGCCGCGATCCCGCCGCCCGCCGCCAGGTGGCAGGGGCCCAGGTGGTCGGGGACCACCGCCTCGAACTGGTCGGGCGCGTACCGGTCCCCGTAGACGACCACCACGCCGTCGCCCGGGAACAGCCGGCTGCGTGCGCCGTCCCGCTGCCCCAGGAAGCGGTGCTGCCCGATGCCGGTGACCCGGCAGAGCACCAGGTCCCCCCGGCGCGGCCGGTGCTCGCCCGTCCGCACCCGCAGGGGGCGCAGGGTGCCGTATCCGACGTCCAGCAGGCGGCGCGCGGTGTACGCGACCTTGGCCTCGCCGCCGTCGGCGACGCCTTCGAAGTGCACGTGGTCCATGGGTCTCTCCAGGGGCTCGCGGACGGGGCTCGGCCCGGTCCGGGGCTTGCGTGTGGGGGTGCCGTCCGGGCGCGGGGCGGTCCGTCCGGGGCGGTCCGCCGGTGCGGGCGCCCCTCCGCGGGTGCGCACACGTCCGTCCGTGCGGGGCCCGTCCTCCGGGGCGGCCCGCCCGCGGGCGGGTCCGCGGACCCGCGGACGGGCCGGGGAGCCGCGGCGTCCGCGGCGGCGCACCGGGCGCGCCGGTGGCGCGTCCGGTGGGTGCGCCTCAGCCGCGGGGCTGCGGCGGGCGGGCTGCGCCGGCCCGCGGCGGCAGGCGGAGCGCGTCCGTCCCCGCCCTCCCGGGCGGCGGGCCGCCGGGCGGCGCCGCCCCGCCGGTGTCCGCGGGGAGCCCCGGCGCCGCCCCGGCCGCCGGGTCGGCACAGGCCCGCGTGCGGCGCGGCAGCGGTCCCCGGACCCGCGGGGTTCCGCCCGCGCCCGGGACGGCGGACGCCGCCTGCGCAGTGGCCGGGACGGCCGGGGGGAGGGGTGGGGCAGGCACGGACTCTCCAGGGAGGGGCGGCGGCCCGTGCCCCCCGAGAGGGCGTGGGCGGCGGTGGTCCGCGGCGCGGGGCCGCGGGGCGGGTCTCCTGGAAGAGGGCAGGATCCGCAGGGCGCCGCGAGGGCGCCCGTCGGGCGGGTGCGGGCCGGATGCGGGCGGCGGCCGCGGGCCGTGGCGTCCCGGTTCCCCGGAGCAGCCCGCCTGACCGCACGACACCTGACGCGCAGTCGCGAAGGTAGCAGACCGGGTCGTCCCGCGTCCGCTTCCCCGCGGGGTGCGGGGCTGCGGCGCGGGTGCCCGGGCGGGTCGGCCCCGGCGGCGGAGACCCCGGCCGCGGGGCGGCCGTGCCGGAGCCGCCGGTACCGGCCGTGGCGCCCTCGGAGGCGGAGCCCCGCGGGGGCGCGGGGGAAATCGGGGTGACCGGCGGCCCGTCCCGTGCTGGGATGGGCGGATGGACCACGCAGAGGTGCTCGCCCTGTTCGACCGCCAGGTGAGGCGCGGGGCGCGGCCCGACGGCCCCGGCGCCCGCGTGGAGCGGGACGGCTCCGTGGTGCGGCAGGTCGGCGCGGAGCACGGCTGGAACGGCGTCGTCTGGTCGGACCTCGACGAGGGGACGGCGGACGCCGCGATCGCGGCCCAGGTGCGCTGCTTCTCGGCGCTGGGGCGGGAGTTCGAGTGGAAGCTGTACGCCCGCGACCGGCCCGGCGACCTCGGCGCCCGGCTGCGGGCGGCCGGGTTCACCCCCGAGCCGGAGGAGACCGTGATGGTCGCCCGGATCCGGGACCTGCCCGCCGGCGCCGGCCTCCCCGAGGGCGTCCGCCTGCTCCCGGTGGCCGACCCGGCCGGGGTGGACCTCGTGGTGGACGTCCACGAGCAGGCGTTCGGCGCGGACGGCGACCGCCTGCGGCGGCGGCTGCTCGACCGGCTGGCGCACAGCCCGGAGACGCTCCGCATGGCTGTCGCGGTGGCCGACGGCCTGCCGGTGTGCGCGGCGCGGATGGAACTGGAGCCGGGCACGGACTTCGCCGGCCTCTGGGGCGGCGGCACCGTGCCGGCCTGGCGGGGCCGGGGCCTGTACCGGGCCCTGGTCGCCCACCGCGCCCGGGCCGCCGCCGAACTCGGCTACCGGTACCTCCGGGTCGACGCGTCCGACCGGAGCCGCCCGATCCTGGAGCGGCTCGGGTTCGTCCCGCTGGACACCACGACCCCGTACGTCCACCGGCCCCGGCGCGAGGACCGCGGCCGCTGACCGGGCGGCGCGGCCCCGGTCGACCGCCGGACCGCCGGACCCGACCGGCCGTCGCGGCGGCGGCCGGGGCGGTCCCGCCGTCGAGCCCGCCGCCCCGCCCCCCGTGCACGCCGCCGGCCGCGGACGCGCGGGGTGCGCATCCGCGGCCGGGCGGTGGCGGTGGCGGTGCCGCCGCAGGGCGGCGGGGTCAGTCCAGCGGCTTGTCGAGCACGGCCTTGCGGTGGCTGAAGGTCTCGAAGCCCCAGCGGCCGTGGTAGCTGCCCATGCCGCTCTCGCCGACGCCGCCGAAGGGCAGGTCCGGGACGGTGAGGTGCGCGACCGGCAGGCCGAAGGCGAGGCCGCCGGAGGAGGTCTCCTCGGAGAGCCGCCGCCGGGCGTCCTCGTCCTCGGTGAACGCGTACAGCGCCAGCGGCTTCTCGCGGTCGTTGACGAAGGCGATCGCCTCGTCGAGGCCGTCGACCTCGACGATCGGCAGGATCGGACCGAAGATCTCCTCCTGCATCACCGGCTCGTCCGCGGCCACCCCGGCCAGGACGGTCGGCGCGATGTACCGGGTCTCCCGGTCGTGGCCGCCGCCGACCACCGTGCGGCCGGAGCCGAGCAGGCCGACCAGGCGGTCGAAGTGCCGCTCGTTGACGATCCTGCCGTACTCCGGCGACGCCGCCGGGTCCGGTCCGTGCAGCGCCGTGACGGCGTCGGCCAGGGCGGACTCCAGCGCGCGGGCGGTCTCCGGGTCGGTCAGCACGTAGTCGGGGGCCACGCAGGTCTGGCCGGCGTTGAGGAACTTGCCCGCCGCCAGCCGGGCGGCGACCTGCGCCACGTCCGTGCCGCGGTCCACGAACGCCGGGGACTTGCCGCCGAGTTCGAGGGTGACGGGGGTGAGGTGGCGGGCCGCCGCCGCCATCACGATCCGCCCGACGGTGCCGTTGCCGGTGTAGAAGATGTGGTCGAAGCGCTGCTCCAGCAGGGCCGTGGTCTCGGGCACGCCGCCCTCGACGACGGCGACCGCCTCGGCGTCCAGGTACGCGGGGAGCAGGCGGGCCAGCACGGCGGAGGTGGCGGGGGCCAGCTCGCTGGGCTTGGCCACCACGCAGTCGCCCGCGGCCAGTGCGGCGACCACGGGGGCCAGCAGCAGCTGCGCCGGGTAGTTCCACGGGGCGATGACCAGGACGACGCCGAGCGGGTCGTGGACGGTCCAGGCCGTGGCCCCGCCGAGGAAGTCCGGGACGGGGGCGGGCTCGGGCCGCAGCCACTCCTCCAGGTGCTCCAGGGTGTGGTCGATCTCCCGGACGGTGAAGTCGACCTCCGTCCGGAACGCCTCCTTGCGGCTCTTCCCCAGGTCCTCGTGGAGGGCGGCGGCGAGGTCCTCGCCGTGCTCGGTCAGCAGGGCGCGCAGCTGCCGCAGCTGCCCGGCGCGCCACTCCAGCGGCCTGGTCCGGCCGGTGCGGAAGGCCGCGCGCAGCCGGGCGACGACCGCCGCGGGCTGCTCCGGGGCGTCCTGCCCGCGGCCGGCGGCGCCGGACGCGGTGGCCTCGGGGGTGCGGGTGTCGGATACGGGGTGTGCCATGCGTGTGCCTCGTCTGTGCCGTGCTGCCGCCGGGGCGGCGTGCGGGGGTGGTCGGGCCGGGTGCGGGCCGCCGCGGTCCGCGGGCCGCGGCGGCCGGGCGGCGGTCAGCCGCGGCCGAGGGCCGCCAGCAGCTCGCGTGCCAGCCGCTCGGACGACGCGGGGTTCTGACCGGTGTGCAGGTTGCGGTCCGTCACGGTGTGCTCGCTGAAGGGGGCCGCGGACCGGTAGTCGGCGCCCAGCTCCTCCAGGCGGTCCTGGAGCAGCCACGGCGCCTTGTCGGCCAGGCCGACGGCGCGCTCCTCGTCGTTGCTGAAGCCGGTCAGGCGGTACCCGGCGAAGGGCCAGGACCCGTCCTCGCGCCGGGCCGCGAGGAGGGCGGCGGGGGCGTGGCACAGCACGCCGAGCGGCTTGCCGGAGTCCAGCGCCGCGGTGAGCAGGCGGCCCGAGCCGGCGTGGACGGCGAGGTCCTCCATCGGGCCGTGGCCGCCGGGGTAGAGGACCGCGTCGTACCGGTCGAGGTCGACCTCCTCCAGCTTGGCGGGGTGCTCCAGGTCGGTCCGGATCGACTCCAGGTAGGAGGCCACCTCGTCCGCGTGCTCCTTGCCGCCGTTGGCGTCGGGCGTCAGGCTGCCCGCGTCGACGGTGGGGACCACGCCGCCGGGGGTGGCGATGGTGACCTCGCAGCCGGCCTCGCGCAGCACGCGGTGCGGCGCGGCGAGCTCCTCGGCCCAGAAGCCGGTGGGGTGCGGGGTGCCGTCGGCGAGGGTCCAGTGGTCGGCGCCGGTGACGACGAACAGGACGGCGGTCATGACTGCCTCCTTGCAGCGGTGTCGGTGCCGCGGGAACGGGGCCCGCGGCATAAGCTTGAGTAGCTCAAGCAACTAAATACATGTAAACGACAGCATTTGACAATGTCAAGTGATCCTGGGCTTCCCGGCCTCCCCGGCGGTGCCGGGGGCGGTCCGCGCCACCGGCGCCCCGGACGGGGGCCGTCCGGCCGCCGGAAGGATCCGGACACGGCCTGCTCCGGGCCCGTGCCCGGCCCGCGCCGGACGAAACGCCCGGCCGGTGCGCCCCGGCCCGCGCAGGCCGGGAGCGCAGAGGGCGGCCGGCGGTGCGCTGAGGCCGGCGGGATCCGGCCCGCACGAGGGAGGCCGGCCGGGCGCCGGAGCGCGCCCGGCCCGCGCCGGACGGGGCCTGGCCCGCGTCCGGACGGCCCTGGTATGCATGGCGGGTGCGCTTCGACACCGTCCCGACGCCCCCGGCCGTCCGGGACCGGCCCCGCGACCCCCGGGGCTACCCCGTACCAGCGGTCACCCCGTGGGAGGACGGCGAGCCGCGCTTCGCCCTCACCGACCACGCCCGCAGCGCCGACTGCGCGCGGATGCGGCTCTGCGCGGTCTGCGGCACGCCCATGCCCCCGGGGAGCGTGTGGCGGGTGGTGGGCGCGGCCGAGAGCGCGGCGATCGCCGACGCCCTGGCCGCGGGCCGCCCCTACCGCAACCTCGCCCCGACCACCGAGGGCCCCGGCCACCGGGCGTGCATGCTCTACGCCGCCATGGTCTGCCCGTACCTGGCCCGGCCCAACGCACGCCGGGGCACGGCCGCGCCGTCCGGGGCGCCGCGCGGGGTGCGACCGGCGCGGTGGCGGGCTTCGGCGCCTACGAGTACGCGGTCACCGCGACGCAGGTGCTCTTCCGCTTCCTGGACGTGGTCGAGTTCCTGCCCCACGACACGTCCGACGTGCACCTGGACGAGCTGCGCGCCGAACTCGCCGGGCGGGGTCAGCGCCGGTAGGCCGGCAGCCCGGGGCGGTCGGAGACCCGCACGGGGCCGGCCGAGCCGTCGACCGGCAGCGTGACGACGCCGTCCGGGGTCCTGGCGGCGACGGTGCGGCCGTCGGGGGAGAAGGCGGGCTCGGTGTAGTCCGTCGCGGCGTACGGGGTGAGGTCCCTCGTCACCCGCCCGTTCTCCGTCGCCCTGCTCACGAGGAGGTGGTCGTGCCCGCCGACCGAGCGGACGAAGACGACCTCCCCGCCGGGCCCGGCCGGGGACACCGCGGGCTCCGAGCCGTGCCCGACCGGGGCGCTCGTCGCGCGCAGGTTGTCGTCGAGGACGTAGACCTCCCCGGTGGAGGGGTTCGCGTAGGCGACGTCCGCGTACCGGCCGCCCGCGCTCGGCCAGGTGTTGCCCGCCTGCGGCAGCGGCCCCCCGCTCCCGCCCTCCCCGGCCCGCAGCGGCAGGTCCAGCGGCCGCGGCGTGCCGCCGGTGGCGGGCACGGTCTCCAGCCCCGTGACCCCCTCGACCCGGGCCGCGAAGACGAGGTCGTTGCGCGCCCTGAAGCCGTGGCGGGGGTCGGCCGCCATCACCCGCCAGGCGGGGTGGGACCAGGTCTGCCCGCCGGGGTTCCCCGCCACGACCGTCCGCCCGCTGCCGTCGGGGGCGGAGACGACGAGGTCGCCGCGGCCGTCGACGAAGGCCGCCCTGCGGCCGTCCGGGGACCAGGCCAGGTCCCGGACGGGGGTGCCGAAGTCGACCCTTGCCCCGCCCACCCGCACGTACCGGGTGCCGTCGCTGACGGTCAGCGTCCCGCTCCTCCCCCCGCCCGCGCCCGTCCCGCCCGCGCCCGTCCCGCCCGCGCCCGTCCCGCCCGCGCCTGTCCCGCCCGCGCCCGTCCCGCCTTTCGCGGCAGGGACGGCCGGCGCAGCCCCTCCCGCGGTCCCTCCCGGTCCCCCGGACCCGCCGGGGGAGGCCGTGCCCGTGCCCCCGGAACCCCCCGTTCCGCCCGCCGGGACGGCGCGGGAGGCGGCGGGAGCCGTGGGAGACCCCGGGCTGCCGGCCGCGGTGCGGCCGTCGTCCGACGGGCCGCACCCGGTGAGCAGGGCCGCCGTGCCCGCGGCGAGTGCGACGGCGGTGGCGGTGGCGACGAGTGTGCGAGCAGGCATGAGAAGGCCCCCGGGGGTGCAGCCGCCGCCGTGCCCGCCGCAGCCGCGCGGTGCGCGGGCGGGCGGCGTCCGGACGGGCCGCCGGTCCGGACGCCGCCCGAAGGATGCCCGCCCGGGGTCCGGGCCCTGTCCGGCGGTCGTCACAGCCGTGCAACGCCTCCGCGCCGCCCCGGCGGCACCCGTGTGAGGTGCGCCACGCGCCGGCCCCGGATGAAAGCCTCCCGGGGCGGTATCCGCTCCTTGCGGGCCGCGCCCGGGGAGGACGGCCCGCCACCGACCCGAGGAGTATCCGGCGTGACCTCCAGCAGCACCGCCGACCGCGCGGCCCGGGTTCTGTTCCGCCCCTTCTCGGTGGGCGGCCTGACCGTGGCCAACCGCATCGTCATGGCGCCGATGACCCGCGAGTTCTCGCCGGGCGGCGTGCCCGGCGCCGACGTCGCGGAGTACTACGCCCGGCGTGCCGCCGGCGGCGTCGGACTGGTCGTCACGGAGGGCACCTACGTCGGCCACCCGTCGGCCGGGACCAGCGACCGCGTGCCGCGCTTCCACGGGGAGGACGCGCTGGACGGCTGGGCGCGCGTGGCCGATGCGGTCCACCGTGCGGGCGGGAGGATCGTCCCGCAGCTGTGGCACGTCGGCATGGCCCGCACCGCCGGCGCGCCCCCGTACCCGGACGCCCCGCCGGTCGGCCCCTCCGGCCTCGGCCTCGACGGCGCGCGGTCCGGCCGGGCGATGACGCAGGACGACCTCGACGCCGTCGTCGCGGCCTTCGCCGACGCGGCGGCCGCCGCCGAGCGCACCGGCTTCGACGGCGTCGAGCTCCACGGCGCCCACGGCCACCTGGTCGACCAGTTCCTGTGGGAGGGCACCAACCGCCGCACCGACGCGTACGGCGGCGACCCGGTCTCCCGCACGCGCTTCGCCGCCGAGATCGTCGCCGCGTGCCGCCGGGCCGTGTCGCCGGACTTCCCCATCGTCTTCCGCACCTCCCAGTGGAAGGCGGGCAACTACGACGCCCGGCTCGCCACGACGCCCGAGGAGCTGGAGGCGGTCCTGACCCCGCTTGCCGCCGCCGGCGTGGACGTCTTCCACTCCTCCACGCGCCGCTACTGGCTGCCGGAGTTCGAGGGCTCCGGACTCAACCTCGCGGGCTGGACGAAGAAGCTCACGGGCAGGCCCGTCATCACGGTCGGCTCGGTCGGCCTGGACAGCGACTTCATCAAGGCGTTCCAGGGCGGGAAGGCCGGGGTCGCCGGCATCGAGCGCCTGCTGGACCGGCTGGAGCGCGACGAGTTCGACCTCGTCGCGGTCGGGCGCGCCCTGATCGCGGACCCCGAATGGGCCGACAAGATCCGCTCCGGCCGCGTCGGGGACCTCGTCCCCTTCGGTCCGGAGCTCCTGCGCACCCTGCACTGAGCGGGCGGCGCCCCGGGCCCCGGCCCTCCCGGGAGGGGACCGGGGCCGTCCCGTCACCCGTCACCCGGGTGCGGCGGCAGGCGCAGGTGGGCCAGGTCCGGCGGGACCGGCCCGTCGGGCCGGTACAGCGGCGGGGCCTGCCCGTCCGCCGCGGCCGCCGGGGCGTCGGCCAGCCGGAAGCGCTCGCGCAGTCGGCCGTAGAAGTCGGTGGGACCCAGCCGGACCAGCCGCAGCCGGCGGGGCGCCGCGTAGACCGCGACCCAGTCGCCGGGGTCCAGCACGCCCCGCAGCTGGCCGTCGATGCTCACGGCCACCCGGCCGGAGTGCGGCAGGACCCGCACGGCCACGACCTCGTCCGGGGCGACGACCAGCGTGCGGTCGAACACCATGTGCGGGGCGACGGGCGTGAAGACGACGGCGTCGACGTGCGGGGAGACCACGGGCCCGCCGGCGGCGAAGCTGTAGGCGGTGGAGCCGGTGGGCGTGGCGGCGACCACCGCGTCGGCGGAGTACGAGGCGAACAGGCGCCCGCCGAGGTAGACGGCGAGGCTCGCCTGCCGGTCGCGGGCGAGCTTCTCGAACACCACGTCGTTGAGGGCGGTGACGTCCAGCGCCACGCCCCAGCCCACGTCCTGCGGGTCGCCGGGCCTCAGGTGCGGCGGGGGGAGGGCCGGCCCGCGGCCGTAGCGCAGCAGGGCCTCCATGCCCTCGGGGAGCTCCAGCGGGCGGGACGCGCGCAGGGTGAGCGTCATCCGCTCCTCCAGCAGCGCCCGCCCCTCGTGGACGGCGTCCAGGGCGTCCTCCACCCCGGCGGCGGCGACCTCGGTGAGGAAGCCGACCCGTCCCAGGTCCACACCCAGCACCGCGGCGTCGCAGGCGGCGGCGATCCGTGCCCCGCGCAGGAAGGTGCCGTCGCCGCCGAGGGTGACGATCAGGTCCGGGTTCCCCGCGGCCTCGGCCTCCTCCCGGCCCCCGTGGCGCGGCTCGTCGTCCCGCCACACGTCGATGTCCACGGCGGGGACGTCCCGCGCCGCGCACCACCGGCGCACCGCCTCGGCGGCGGACACGGCCTCCTCCCGTCCCTCGTGCACCACCATGCCGACCCGGCCGACGGGCATCGGGCACCTCCCGGTTCGAGCGGTTCCGCCCTCCAGCATGCGCCCCGGGGCACGCGTCCGCCGCGCCGGCTGAGCAGCCCCCGCGGCCGTCCGTGCCGCCGTCCACGCCGACGGCGGCCGGGCCGTCGTGCCGCAGACCCGGGCCACGGCCGGTGCCGCCCGTGCCCCGTCCGTCCGTGGTGGTGCGGTTGCTGCGGGCTGTCCGGGGGTGGGGCGGGCGGGTGTTGCGTTCCGCCGGTGCGGTGCGGTGCGGTGCGGTGCGGTGCGGTGCGGTGCGGTGGGGGTCAGGTGAGGGGGAGGTGGGCGTGGAGGCGTTTGCCGTGGGGGGTGGTCTCGGTGTGGAGGCGGGTGCAGAGGGCGAGGACGATTTCGAGGCCGTGGCCGCCGATGCGGGCGGCGTCGTGGGTGCGGGGGGCGGGGAGGGCGGGGTGGGTGTCCTCGACGGTGATGTGGAGGTGCTGGTCGGTGAGGGTGAGGTCGAGGCGGCAGGGGCCGGGGGCGTGGCGGGTGGCGTTGGTGACGAGTTCGCTGACGACGAGGAGGGCGGTCTCGCGGGTGCGGTCGGTGAGGGGGTGGCCGGTGGCGGCGGCGTGGGTGAGGAGGTCGGCGGTGAGGGTGCGGGCGGTGGCGGCGGTGCCGGGGGTGCCGTCGAGGGTGGCCTGCCGGCGCATGGGCGTGCTCCTGCCGCTGTCGGGTGCGCCGCCGGGGACGCCGCCGTCGGGGTGGCCGTCGCCGGGCCGGTCCGGGGGGCCGCCGCCGGGGCCGGGGCGCGGCGGGCCCTGCGGACACGGGCCCGGTGCGCGGGTTCCCGCACAGACGGTCCGGATCGGGCCGGGAAGGCGGGCGCCGAAGCGGCTCCGCTCCCGGGGTTCGTCCTGGTCCGACGCGGTCCGGACGGCGGTGTCGGGGGTGGTCACCCCGGGCGGCTACCCCCCGATCCGCGTCCGATACCCGGTCGGGCGGTGCGAATTCCCGGTACCGGCCCGGCGCCGCCCGTCACGCGGCGTCCAGCAGCCCCGTCACCCCGGCCACCTCGAACAGGAACAGGGCCTGCTCCCGTGCCCCGACGATCCGCATCCGGCCGCCGGCCGCGCTGATCCGGTGCCGTGCGGCCAGCAGGACGTGCAGGCCGGAGGAGTCCATGAACGACACCTCGGTCAGGTCCACGACCACGGTCGCGGGCGCCCTCTCGGCCAGGGGCGCCAGCTCCGCCGCCAGCACCGGGCAGGTGTCGAAGTCGACGTCGCCGGCCACCGCGACCCGCACCGTGCCGGTCGCGTCCACCTCGGTCCTGGCTTCCACCGGTCGCACCCCTTCCGCGGCCTCCGGTGACCGGGCTTCTTCCGTCCGGGTGAGTACCGCCGGCCCCCAGCCTGACACATGCCGGGGCCTGCGCCCATCCCTGACCCGGGGCGGGCCGGCCGCGGGGGCCGGAATGCGCCATCCGACGCAGGCCCCGGCACCCGCGGCGCCGTCCCGCGACCCCGATGCGGCCAAGGGCTCACCTGTGCACGGACGTGTGCGGCGGGCACCGGTACGACCGGCTGCTCCTCTCCACCGCTCCCACGGTCCACGGCGCCGGCGGCTGCCGCGGCACCGCCGTGGAGGGCGGGCACATGACCGCCGTCCTCCGCTGAAGGGCCCGAGCCGCAGCCCGCAGCCGCCCCCCGCCCGCAGCCGCCCGCCCCCGTGCCCGCTCCCGGGCTGCTCCGTCCGTGGGCCGGGGGGAGGGTCCGCTCGCGTGGCAGGCCGCCCCGCGCCCGCGGGTGTGCGAGCGTGCGGCGCATGCGCATCGATCTGGGCGGCAGGACCGCCGTCGTCACCGGCTCCTCCCAGGGCATCGGCCTGGCCGTCGCGGCCGGCCTGGCGCAGGCGGGGGCCAGGACGGTCCTCACCGGCCGGGGCGAGGACCGGCTGCGGCAGGCGGCCGACCGGGTCGCCGAGGCGGCGCCCGGGGCCGAGGTCGTCACCGTCGCCTCGGACCTGACCACGTCCGAGGGGGCCGAGGCGCTGCTCCGGGAGGTCCCGGACGCGGACGTGCTGGTCAACAACCTCGGGATCTTCGAGGTGGCCGCCCCGCTGGAGATCACCGACGAGCGGTGGCGCACGTACTTCGACA
The DNA here is from genome assembly GCF_042895785.1 of Streptomyces sp. NPDC001380. Lineage (NCBI taxonomy): Bacteria > Bacillati > Actinomycetota > Actinomycetes > Kitasatosporales > Streptomycetaceae > Streptomyces > Streptomyces sp. NPDC001380. The sequence continues at coordinate 226,943 of NZ_JBIAWP010000008.1, forward strand.
CCAACGTGCTGAGCGCGGTGCGCCTGATCCGCGCCTACCTGCCGGGCATGGAGCGGCGCGGCTGGGGCCGGGTCCTGAACATCGCCAGCGACTCCGCCCTGGTCATCCCCGCCGAGATGATCCACTACGGGATGACCAAGACCGCCCTCCTGGCCGTCTCCCGCGGCTTCGCGAAGGCGGCCGCCGGCACCGGGGTCACCGTCAACTCCGTGATCGCCGGGCCCACGCACACCCCCGGCGTCGAGTACTTCGTGTACGACCTGGTGGGGCGCGACCGCCCCTGGGAGGAGGCCCAGCGGGAGTTCATGCGCCTCCACCGGCCGCAGTCGCTCCTGGGGCGGCTCATCGAACCGGAGGAGATCGCCCACCTGGTCGTCTACCTCAGCTCCCCGCAGGCGTCGGCGACCACGGGTGCGGCGGTCCGGGTCGACGGGGGCTACGTGGACTCGATCGTCCCGTGACGGCGCCGGTCCTGATCCGCCGTGACCCCGTGGCGCCGTGACCTCCGGGACCGGCGCCCGCCCCGCGGGGGCCTGTGCCAGTCTTGTCCTCCATGAGACCGCGCCCCCATGTGCTCCTGTCGGCCGCCGCGTCGCTGGACGGGTGCCTCGACGACACCAGCTCCACCCGTCTGCTGCTCTCCAACGAGGCGGACTTCGAGCGGGTGGACGAGGTCAGGGCCGGGGTGGACGCCATCCTGGTCGGCGCCGCCACGATCCGGGCGGACGACCCCCGGCTGCTGGTCTGCTCGGAGGACCGGCGGCTGCGCCGCGTCCGCGAGGGGCTGCCGCCGACGCCGGTGAAGGTCACGCTGACGGAGAGCGGGGACCTCGACCCTGCGGCCCGCTTCTTCACCACCGGCGACGGCGACAAGCTCGTCTACACCACCACGGGGGCGCTGCCCTCCGTCCGGGAGCGCCTGGGGCGGGCCGCCACGGTCGTCGGTGCGGGCGACCCGCTGGACGTGCACGCGGTGCTGGCCGACCTCGCGGGGCGCGGGATCGGGCGGCTCATGATCGAGGGCGGCGGCGCCGTGCACACCATGTTCCTCACGGCCGGCGTCGTCGACGAGCTGCACCTCGTGTACGCCCCGTTCTTCGTCGGCCAGGCCGACGCGCCGCGGCTCGTCCGCCCGGCCGTCTTCCCGCAGGGGCCGGACCGGCGCATGACGCTGGCGGAGGCCCGGCAGATCGGCGACGTGGTGCTGCTCCGCTACCTTCCGCACCGCGACGACTGACCCTCCGCCGGGAACCCCGCCTGACGGAGGCGCACCGGCCCGGCGGCGACCCGCGCCCCGCGGTCCCGCCCCGGTCCGTCCTGGGGCCGGGCCGGCCCGGCGACCGCGGCAGCCACGGCGAGCCCGGGGAGCCCGGGGAGCCCGGCCGCCACGGGGAGCACCTCGGCACCGCCGGCCCGCGCGGGACCGGCCGGGGCCGCCGGCGCGGGCGGGAGGCCCGCGCGGGCCGCGGCGTCCGTCAGCCCGGAGGCGGCCGCGACGGCGCCGCGCGGCCGGGCCCGCCACAGCCACACCGTGTCCCGGCCGAAGGACCACACGAGCGCGGCGAGCGCCGCGGCGGCCACGGCGGCCGACGCCGCGGGCGGCAGGACCCCCGCGCACACCACCGCCAGGGTGACGCCCTGCTGCGCGGCCACGGCCTTCCGGGCGAGGCTCGGCGGAAGGGCGGCGCGCAGCCACGGCGCGACCCGGGCGGCCGCGACGAAGGCGTACCGCATGGCCCCGGCCGCCAGGACCCACGCGCCGCACGAGGCGGCCGCACGGACGCTCAGCACCAGGATGAGGAAGGCGTCCGCCTCCATGTCGAACCGCGCCCCCAGCGGGGACGCCGTGCCGGTGCGCCGGGCGACCCGGCCGTCCACCGCGTCGAGGGCGAGCGCCGCCGCGGCCAGGCCCGTCAGGACCGCGCCGTGCCCGGTGCCGTCCGCGACCAGCGCCGCCACGCCGCCGCCGAGCACGGTCCGGGCCAGGGTGACGCGGTCGGCCGGTCCCGGCGCGGAGGCCCCCGACCGCCGCAGGGCGCCGGCCAGCAGGGCCGGGACGGCGACGGCGAGCACCCCGCCCGTCAGCCACCCCGCGGGGCCCAGGCCCACCGAGGCCCCCAGCAGGACCAGCAGCAGGACCTGCGCGGCGGCACCGGCGGCCGGCGTCCGCCAGACCGGACCCCGCCCGGCCGGACTCCTCCGTGCCGGACCCCGCCCGTCCGCGCCGTGCCCGGCCGGACGGTCCCGCCGGGCCGTGCCCCGCCCGCGCGGGGCGTGCCCGGCCGCGTCGCGGCCCTCCGGTCCCCGCCGGTCCGCGCCGCGCCGCACCGGGCCCCGCCCGTCCGTGCCGTGCCCGGCCGGCCTGCGCCCGGCCGTGCCTCCGCCGCGCCGGTACCGCACGTCCATCACCGCTCCCGTCTCCGCCTGCGTCTCCCCCCGGTCCGCACCGCCCCCGTCCGCGGCCGCGCCGGGGGACCGCGTACGGTACCGGCACGACCGGGGCGGCGGGCGCCGCCCGTCCGTCCGTCATGGAGGTCTCTGGTGGAACGCACGGCACGCGCCTTCTGGTTCACCCCGTCCGGCGGGGGAGCGTCCGGCGGGGGAGCGGGGGAGATCCGGTCCGCCGCCCTCCCCGCGACCGGCCCCGGCGAGGTCCTGGTCCGGTCCCTCTACTCGGGGGTGAGCCGCGGGACCGAGTCCCTGGTCCTGCGCGGCGGCGTCCCCCAGAGCCAGCGCGAGGCGATGCGGGCGCCCTTCCAGGAGGGGGACTTCCCGGGGCCGGTCAAGTACGGCTACCTCAGCGTCGGGGTGGTCGAGGAGGGCCCGCCGGACCTGGCCGGCCGTCACGTCTTCTGCCTCCACCCGCACCAGACGCGGTACGTCGTCCCGGCGGCCGCGGTCACCCCCGTGCCGGACGGGGTGCCCCCGGCGCGCGCGGTGCTGGCCGGGACCGTGGAGACCGCGGTCAACGCGCTGTGGGACGCCGCGCCGCTCGTGGGCGACCGGATCGCCGTCGTCGGCGCCGGGATGGTCGGCTGCTGTGTCGCCGCGCTGGCCGCCCGCGTCCCCGGGGCCAGGGTCCAGCTGGTCGACGTCGACCCCGCGCGGGCCGCCGTCGCCGAGGCCCTCGGCGCGGACTTCGCGCTGCCCGACCGGGCCGAGGGCGGCTGCGACCTGGTGCTGCACGCCAGCGCCACCGCGGAGGGGCTCGCCCGCTCCCTCGACCTGCTGGGGCACGAGGGGACGGTCGTCGACCTCAGCTGGTACGGCGACCGGCAGGTCGCGCTGCCCCTGGGGGAGGCCTTCCACTCCCGCCGCCTCACCGTGCGCAGCAGCCAGGTCGGCACGGTCTCGCCGGCCCGCAGCGCGCGGCGCGGCTTCGCCGACCGCATGGCCCTGGCCCTGCGCCTGCTCGCCGACCCCGCCTTCGACGTGCTGGTCACCGGCGAGAGCGCCTTCGAGGACCTGCCCCGGGTGATGCCGATGATCGCCGGAGGTGAACTTCCGGCGCTCTGCCACCGTATCGTCTACGGGACCGCCTGACCGGGCCCCCGGACCGGACGCCGCGGCGGCGCCCGCCGGCAGGGCCGCACCCGGCCCGACCGCCCGCCGCAGCGCCGCACACCGCAGCACCGCACGCCCCGGCACCGCCGGATCCCCGACCCCCGACCCCCGACCCCCGACCCCGCACCGCCCGGTCCCCGCACCGCGGGACCGCCCACCGCCCCGGGAGGGACCCCTTGTTCAGCGTCACCGTCCGCGACCACATCATGGTCGCCCACAGCTTCCGCGGCGAGGTCTTCGGCCCCGCGCAGCGGCTGCACGGCGCGACCTTCCTGGTGGACGCGACGTTCCGCCGCGCCGAACTCGACGCCGACAACCTCGTCGTCGACATCGGGCTGGCCTCCGCGGAGCTCGCCGGGGTGCTCGGCGGGCTCAACTACCGCAACCTCGACGACGACCCCGAGTTCGCCGGGGTCAACACCTCGACGGAGTTCCTGGCCAAGGTCATCGCCGACCGGCTCGCCGACCGGGTGGCGGCCGGCGCCCTCGGCGAGGGCGCCCGCGGGCTGGCGTCGCTCGCGGTCGTGCTGCACGAGTCGCACGTCGCCTGGGCGAGCTACGAGCGCACGCTGTGAGGACGTCCGCCGTGACGGGGTCCCCGCCGGGGACGGCGGGGGCCCGGCCCGTCCACCTCGTCGTCCCCGGCGACGTGGACGACCCGGGCGCGCCCAGCGGCGGCAACGTCTACGACCGCCGCATGAGCCGCTGCCTGGCCGCGGCGGGCCGGCCGGTCCGCGAGGTCGCCGTCGCCGGCGACTGGCCGCAGCCCGGCCCCGCCGCGCGGGCGGAGCTCGACCGGTCGCTCGCCGCCCTCCCCGACGGCGCCGCCGTGCTCCTCGACGGGCTCGTGGCGTGCGGCGTGCCGGAGGTCGTCGTGCCGCACACGCGCCGGCTGCGGACGGCGGTCCTCGTCCACCTGCCCCTGGCCGACGAGACCGGACTGGCCCCCGACCGCGCCGCCCGGCTCGACGCCCGTGAGCGGGAGACCCTGCGCGCCGCCGACCTGGTGGTGGCCACCAGCCCCCGGGCCGCACAGGGCCTGACGGTACGTCATGCACTGGACCCGGCCCGGGTCCACGTCGTCGCCCCGGGCGTCGACCCGGCGCCGCCCGCACCCGGCAGCGACGCGGGGAACCGGCTGCTCTGCGTCGCCTCCCTGACCCCGCGCAAGGGGCAGGACCTGCTCGTCGAGGCGCTCGCCGCCGTCTCCGGCCTCCCCTGGGACTGCACGTTCGCCGGGCCGCACGGCCGCGACCCCGGCTACGCCGCCCGCCTGCGGGAGCGCATCGCACGGCACCGCCTCGCGGACCGCGTGCACCTGCCCGGACCGCTGGCGGGGGAGGCGCTGGACGCGGCGTACGCCTCCGCCGACCTGCTGGTGCTGCCGTCCCGCGCCGAGACCTACGGCATGGTGGTCACCGAGGCGCTCGCCCGGGGACTGCCCGTCCTGGCCGCCGCCGTCGGCGGCGTCCCGGACGCCCTCGGCCGCGACCCCGACGGCGGCCTGCCGGGCGTCCTCGTCCCCCCGGACGACGGGGCGGCCCTCGCGGCGGCCCTCCGCCGCTGGCTCGGCGACCCGGAGGAGCGGCGGCGCCTGCGCGCCTCGGCACTGCGGCGGCGCTCCGCCCTGGAGGGCTGGGACCGGGCCGCCGGGCGCCTGGACGCGGTACTGCGGCTGCTGCACGCGGAGCCCCCGCACACGGCGGCCGACCTGCACGGGAGGACCGGTCCGCGCCGCGGGACCGGCCTGCACGGGAAGACCGACCTGCGCCGGGGGACCGGCCCGCACGGGACGGCAGGCCCCCGCGAGGAGCCCCGTCCGGACGAGGAGACCCGTTGAACGCCCCGGAGGCACCGCAGTTCACCCCGCACTGGCTGGCGCTGCGGGAGGACGCCGACGCCGACGCCCGCGCCACCGGCCTGCTCGGACCGCTGCGGGACCACCTCGCGGCGGCCGGCGCCCCCCGCCGGGACGGCCGCCTGGTCGTGCGCGACCTCGGCTGCGGCACCGGCTCCCAGGCCCGCTGGCTCGCCGGGCGGCTGCCCGGCCCCCAGCACTGGATCCTCCACGACCGCGATCCCGCCCTGCTCGCCCTCGCCGCCGCGGGCACCGCCCGCCTCACCGCCCACGGGACCGCGGTCACGGCCGAGACCCGCGAGGGGGACCTCACGGACCTCCGCGCCGCGGACCTCGCCGACACCTCGCTCGTCACCGCCTCCGCCCTCCTCGACCTGCTCACCGCCGAGGAGGTGGACGCCCTCGCCGCCGCCTGCACCGGGGCCGGCCGTCCGGCGCTGCTCACCCTCTCCGTCACGGGCAGCGTCGCCCTCCACCCGGCCGACCCCCTCGACACCGCGGTCGCCGCCGCCTTCGACGCCCACCAGCGGCGCCGCACCGGCGGCCGCCGCCTGCTCGGTCCGGACGCGGTGGCCGCCGCGGCCGAGGCGTTCGAACGCCTCGGCGCGACGGTGCTGCACCTCCCCAGCCCGTGGCGGCTCGGGCCGGACCGGGCCGCGCTGGCGGAGGAGTGGCTGCGGGGCTGGGTCGGCGCGGCGTGCGAGCAGGAGCCCGGCCTCGCACCCCGGGCGGACGCCTACCTCCGGCGCAGGCTCGACGCCTGCGCCGCCGGCGCGCTGCGCGTCACGGTCGGCCACGGGGATCTGCTGGCGCTGCCGCCCGCCGCCCCCGGCGGCGTCCGGTGAGGCGGCGCACCGGGCCCCTGCTGCGGGCCCTGGGCGGCGCCGTGATCCTCGCCGTCCTCGTGCGGCGGCTCGGCGCCGGCGCCTTCACGGCGGCCCTGCGCGAGGTCGACGGCCGGGCGGTCCTCGCCGCGCTCGGCATCGGCCTGCTCACCACCGTCCTCAGCGCGTGGCGCTGGCGCCTCGTGGCCGACCGCCTCGGCCTGCGGCTGCCGCTGGGCCGGGCCGTCGCGGACTACTACCGGGCGCTGCTGCTCAACGCGGTCCTGCCCGCGGGGGTGCTCGGCGACGTCCACCGCGCGGTGCACCACGGGCGGCGGTCCGGCGACGTGGGCCGGGGGGTGCGGGCCGTGGTCCTCGAACGCGTCGCCGGGCAGGCGGTCGTCCTCGTCCTCGGGGGAGCGGTGCTGCTCGCCCGGCCCTCCCTGATCGCCTCGCTCGCCTCCTCCCCGGCCCCCGGACCGGTCGGCCGGCTCGCCGCGGCCGGCGCGGCGGTGGCGGCGGTGGCCGCGGTCCTCGCCCTCCGGACCCTGCGCAGGAGGGCCGCCCGGCGGGAAGCGGCCCGGCGGGAAGCGGCCCGGCGGGAGACGGACCGGGGGAGGGGCGCCCCGGCGACGGCCCCGGCCGACGCGCGCCGGGTCCTGCTCGCCCGCGGCGTCTGGCCGGGCGTGGTGCTCGCGTCGGCGGCCGCGATGGCGGGCCACGTCGCGCTCTTCCTCGTCGCGGCGCGCGCCGCGGGCTCGGCGGCCCCCGCCGCCGACCTGGTGCCGCCGCTGGTGCTGGCGCTGCTGGTGATGGGCATCCCGCTCAACGTCGGCGGGTGGGGCCCCCGGGAGGCCGCCGCCGCGCTGGCGTTCGGCGCCGCCGGACTGGGCGCCGACCGGGGCCTCGCCACCTCGGTGGTGTACGGGGTGCTGACCCTCGTGGCGGCCCTGCCGGGCGCCGCGGTGCTGCTCGCCCCGGCGGCCGCGGCACTCGCCGGACGCCTCCGCCGCGGCGCGCCCCGTCCGCTCCCCGGGGAGCCCGCACGGACGGCAGCCGTCGCACCCGGCGCAGCCGCCCCACCCGGCGCATCCGACGCACCGGCCGCCCCCGGCGGCGCCCGCCGCCTGCGGACCGCCGCCCCGCCCGCCGCCCTGCGGGGATCCCCCGGCCGGCGCGGGGACGCGGCCGCCTGACGCCCCGTCGTGCGGCACCGGCGGGGGCGGGGCCGCCGTACCGGCCGGCGGCCCGCCGCCGCGCCGGGGTCCGGGTGCGGTCCGGGTGCCCGCGCCGGGGCCCCGGTGCCCGGACGGGCGGGAATACCGGGGACCCGGCGCGGGTTGAAGCGGCGTCTCCGCAGTCCCGGCACCAGAAGGACGCCCGCCATGCCCCAGGCGCAGCCGCCCGCAGCCCCGCCCCGCACGACCGGGGCCGCGTCGTGAGCGCACCGCACCCCCTGGACAACCCCGTGTGGTGGTCGCTGACCGGCCCCCACGCCCACCTGGCCGAGCGGCGGGGCGGCGCCCTGCGCTACCCGGCCGACGTCTCCCCGTTCGCCGCGGTGCCCGACGAGCCGGACACGGCCGACTGGGCGGGCGTCGCCGAACTCGCCGCCTCGGGCACGGAGCCGCTCCTCACCACCGGCGTGGCGGCCGCCCCGCCCGAGGGGTGGGAGACGTTCTTCAGCGTCGAGGGGGTGCAGCTGGTGGACGACGGGCTCGCCGCGGCCCCCGACGCGGAGGCCGTGCGGCTGGGCGCCGCCGACGTGCCCGAGATGCTGGACCTGGCCGGGCGGACCAGGCCCGGCCCGTTCCTGCCGCGCACGGTCGAACTGGGCACGTACCTCGGCATCCGGCGCGGAGGCGCGCTGGTGGCGATGGCCGGCGAGCGGCTGCGGCCCCCGGGGTGGACGGAGATCAGCGCGGTCTGCACCGACCCGGACTTCCGCGGGCAGGGCCTGGCGGCCCGGCTGGTCCTCGCGGTCGCGGCCGGCATCCGCGCCCGGGGCGAGACGCCCTTCCTCCACGCCGCCGCGGACAACACCCCGGCGATCCGCCTGTACGAGGCGCTGGGCTTCCGCCTGCGCCGCACCACCTCCTTCGTCGGCTCCCGCCCGCTCGACCCGGTACCGGCGGTCTGAGCCCGGGCTCCGCGCGGCCGCCCGGGGCCGCAACCCCGCCGCCCCGGGCCCGGCCGACCGGCGCCCGCGCCGGGCCGCAGCGGTGCGCTGCTCCCCGGCTGCGGCCCGGCGGCCGCGTCAGGGCGCCGAGGCCGGTGCCGTGCCCCCGTCCCGGACGGTGCGGCGGGAGAGGGCCTCGGAGGCCCTCGCGGTGGCGTAGAGGGAGGCCGCGAGGGTGAGGGCCAGGGCCAGGCCCGCGGCGAGGATCCCGCCGGTCGCGGCCGGCGGGTCGCCCGCGTCGCCCGCCTGGGCGCGCGCCGACCCGTTCAGGAAGGGGACGACGGCCAGGACGGCGACGCCGAGGACCGTCTCGCCCAGGACCACCCGGGGGAAGTGGCGCAGGGTCAGCCGCAGCAGCGTCGGGGTGGCGTCTGCCGCCCGGGCCCGGGCGATGCGCGGCATCAGCCGGAACTGGTTGAAGGCCCCCGCCGCGACCATGCCCAGCACCAGCGCGGTCTTGACGAGCAGGAGGACCCCGAAGGCGGTGGTCCACAGCTGCTCCGGCGCGCCGACGCTCCGCCAGGTGAGCCAGAGGCCGGAGACGAGCACCGCCCCCACGGCGGCCAGCGCGACGGTGCCGAAGCGCCGCCAGACGCCCGCCCAGAGCACCCCCGCGTGCCCGCCGCGCCCCCCGCGGAGCCCGGCGAAGGCGGCGAGGGCGGCGAGTCCGCCGACCCAGGCGGCGCCGCCGAGGATGTGGGCCTGCACGAGCAGGCGGTCCAGGGTGTCGTCCAGGACCTCGGGCGCGGCCTTGACCGGGACGGACCCGACGAGCGTGACCGCCGCGCAGAGGGGGAGGGCGGTCAGCACGAGCGCGTCCAGGTGCCTGCGGCCCCTGCGGGTGAAGAGCGCGGTCAGCGCGAGGGCGGCCAGGACCAGCACCGCGTTCTGCACCGTGAGCAGCGTGCCCCGCGCCACCCAGGCGCCTGGTTCGGCGGGCGCGCCCAGGAGGTCCGCGATGCGCCCCGGGGCCAGCGCCCGGCCGAAGGGGGTCCCCTCGTCGGCCCGCGCGACCCGCGCGGCGAGCTGGGCGTAGCCGGCGACCGGCAGGACGACGCCGGTCCAGGCCAGGTACCGCGCGGCCCGGCGTTCCAGTGCTGCCGTGGCGGCGGCGCCGGCCTCCCCGCCGCGCAGCCCGGGGCGGACCGCGGCCGCGTACGCGAGGGTGGCGCCGAGGGCGCCGGAGAGTCCGGCGAACCAGCCGAACCTGGTGAGGATCCGCCACAGCGGGGGAACGGCGTCGGGGGCTGCGGACGCGGCAGCCAGCGATATGCTCATGAAGGTTAGCCTAACCTAACTTGAGAGGGCGTCGGTGCCCCTCGGGACCGAGGGGCGCGCGGTCGGCGCGCCACGCCTCCGGGCGGCCGGGCCCCCACGCCATCGCCGCCGCCGTCACCGCCAGCGGCGCCGCCCGGTGCTGTGGGAGGCTGGCCGGGTGAACCTGGAGGACCTCGTCCGGCTGCGCCGGGCCCGTGACCTGATGGACCGCGACTACGCGAAGCCGCTCGACGTCCCGGCGCTGGCGCGCGTCGCCCTCATGTCGCCGGGCCACTTCTCCCGCAGCTTCCGCGCCGCCTTCGGGGAGACGCCGTACAGCTACCTGATGACGCGCCGGATCGAGCGGGCCATGGCGCTGCTGCGGCGGGGCGACCTGACGGTGACGGAGGTCTGCTTCGAGGTCGGCTGCACCTCGCTGGGGTCGTTCAGCTCGCGGTTCACCGAGCTGGTCGGCGAGAGCCCGAGCGCGTACCGGGCCCGCCGCCCCGACGAGGGCTCCGCCCTCCCGGCCTGCGTGGCCAAGGTCCACACGAGGCCGGTCAGGAACGGAGAAGCGAGACCTCCCTCCCCGCCCGTAGCGTGAGACGCGTGGACACCGGGCTCCCGCCCTGCTCCGCCGTCGACGGCCACGACCCGGTCCGACGCACCGGCCGGCACCGCCGGCCGGGCGGCGTGCCGCTGCCGCAGCCCGCCGGCGAAGGAGGACCGTACGCACCGCCCGAGGCCGGCCGGACCGGTCCGGCCGACCCCGACGGGGACCGCGGAGCCGGCCCCGCACGACGGATGGAGAGACGCCGAGCATGGCCACGACGACGGACGCGCAGCCGCCTGCGCCGCACGGTGCCGACAGCCACGACCTGATCCGGGTGCAGGGCGCGCACGTGAACAACCTCAAGGACGTCAGCGTCGAGATCCCGAAGCGCCGGCTGACGGTGTTCACCGGCGTCTCCGGCTCGGGCAAGAGCTCCCTGGTGTTCGGCACGATCGCCGCGGAGTCGCAGCGGCTGATCAACGAGACCTACAGCGCCTTCGTCCAGGGCTTCATGCCGACGCCGGCACGGCCCGAGGTCGACGTCCTCGAAGGGCTGACGACCGCGATCGTCGTCGACCAGCAGCGGATGGGCGCCGATCCCCGCTCCACGGTCGGCACCGCCACCGACGCCAACGCGATGCTGCGCATCCTCTTCAGCCGGCTCGGGCAGCCGCACATCGGCCCGCCCAGCGCGTTCGCCTTCAACGTCCCCTCGGTCCGGGCGAGCGGCGCGATCACCGTCGAGCGCGGCGCCGGGAAGGCCGTGAAGGCGTCCTTCACCCGCACCGGCGGCATGTGCCCCCGCTGCGAGGGCATGGGCACGGTCTCCGACATCGACCCCGCCCGGCTCCTCGACGACTCCAGGTCGCTCGCCGACGGCGCGATCACCGTCCCCGGCTACCAGGGGGGCGGCTGGAACCACCGGCTCTACACCGAGTCCGGCCTCCACGACCCGGACAAGCCGGTCCGCGAGTACACCGCGCAGGAGCTGCACGACCTCCTCCACCGCGAGCCGACCAGGATGAAGATCGCGGGCATCAACATGACCTACGAGGGGCTGGTCCCGCGGATCCGGAAGTCGATGCTCTCCAAGGACAGGGAGGCGCTGCAGCCGCACATCCGGGCGTTCGTGGACCGCGCGGTCACCTTCACCGCCTGCCCCGCGTGCGACGGCACCCGGCTCGCCGAGGCCGCCCGGTCGTCGCGGATCGGCGGGACCGGCATCGCCGACGCGTGCGCGATGCAGATCAGCGACCTGGCCGCCTGGCTCCGCGGCGTCGGCGAGCCCTCGGTGGCCCCGCTGCTCACGGCGCTGCAGCGGACCCTCGACTCCTTCGTGGAGATCGGGCTGGGCTACCTCTCGCTCGACCGGCCGGCGGGCACGCTGTCGGGCGGCGAGGCGCAGCGCGTCAGGATGGTCCGCCACCTCGGCTCCTCGCTCACCGACGTCACCTACGTCTTCGACGAGCCCACCACCGGCCTTCACCCCCACGACGTCCAGCGGATGAACGGCCTGCTGCTGCGGCTGCGGGACAAGGGCAACACGGTGCTCGTCGTGGAGCACAAGCCGGAGGTGATCGCGATCGCCGACCACGTCGTCGACCTCGGCCCCGGCGCCGGTACGGCGGGCGGCACCGTCTGCTTCGAGGGCACCGTCCAGGGGCTGCGGACCGCAGGCACCGTCACCGGCCGCCACTTCGACGACCGGGCCGCCCTCAAGGGGACGGTGCGGACCCCCACCGGCACGCTCCCGGTCCGCGGCGCGACGGCGAACAACCTGCGGGGCGTCGACGTCGACATCCCGCTCGGGGTGCTCACCGTCGTCACGGGCGTCGCGGGCTCCGGCAAGAGCTCGCTCGTGCACGGGTCGCTGGTCGACGGTCCGGCGGGCGCCGGCGCCGGTGTGGTCGCGGTCGACCAGGGCCCGATCCGCGGCTCGCGGCGGAGCAACCCGGCGACGTACTCCGGACTGCTCGACCCGGTCCGCAAGGCGTTCGCGAAGGCCAACGGCGTGAAGCCGGCGCTGTTCAGCGCCAACTCCGAGGGCGCCTGCCCCGCCTGCAACGGCGCCGGCGTCGTCTACACCGACCTGGTGATGACGGCCGGCGTCGCCACGACCTGCGAGGAGTGCGAGGGGCGGCGGTTCGACGCGTCGGTGCTGGAGTACCGCTTCGGCGGCCGCGACATCAGCGAGGTGCTCGCGATGTCGGTGGACGAGGCCGGGGAGTTCTTCGGCGCCGGCGAGGCGCGCACGCCGGCCGCGCACGCCGTCCTCGGCCGGCTCGCCGACGTCGGGCTCGGCTACCTCCGCCTCGGCCAGCCCCTCACCACGCTGTCCGGCGGCGAGCGGCAGCGGCTCAAGCTGGCCGTGCACATGGCCGAGAAGGGCGGCGTCTACGTCCTCGACGAGCCGACCGCCGGCCTCCACCTCGCCGACGTCGAGCAGCTGCTCGGCCTGCTCGACCGGCTCGTCGACTCCGGTACCTCGGTCATCGTCGTCGAGCACCACCAGGCGGTCATGGCGCACGCCGACTGGATCATCGACCTCGGGCCCGGCGCCGGCCACGACGGCGGCCGGATCGTCTTCGAGGGAACCCCCGCCGACCTCGTCGCCGCCCGCTCCACCCTCACCGGCGAGCACCTCGCGGCCTACGTCGGGGCCTGACCGGCCCCCGCGGCCGCCGCGGGGCGGGTCCGTCCGTCCGGACGGGCCCGCCCCGCCCGGTGTCCGGGGGAGGGGCCGGCCGACCGCAGGGGGAGGGCACCGGCCGCCGGCTGCGGGGGGCGTCCTCCCGGCCGGTCCGCCGCAACCGGCAACGACAACGGTCACCACTGCAGTCTTTGGATCTTCGGCCGTTTCGCGGTTCACTGCCGTCACAGGGGTGCACGCGGCGGTGGAGAGGACCGGGCAGCATGAGCGACCACGGACACGGCGGCCACGGCCAGGACGGGCACGGCCACGCCCACGGGCCGGCCGGCCACGCGCACGGCGTGTCGGCCGACGCGGACCGCCGCTGGCTGGTCGTCGCCCTCGTGCTCATCCTGGTGTTCATGGCCGGCGAGGTCGTGGTCGGCGTCGTCGCGCAGTCGCTGGCGCTGCTGTCGGACGCGGCCCACATGCTCACCGACGCCGCCTCCATCGGGCTGGCGCTGGTGGCGATGCGGCTCGCCGCCCGCCCCGCCCGGGGCCGGTACACCTACGGCCTCAAGCGCGCGGAGATCCTCTCCGCCCAGGCCAACGGCATCACCCTGCTCCTGCTCTCGGTGTGGCTGGCCTGGGAGGCGGTGCGGCGGCTGCTCTCGCCCGCCGAGGTCGCCGGCGGCCTCGTGCTGGCCACCGCCCTGGTGGGGGTCGCGGTGAACCTGGCGGCCGCCTGGGCGCTCTCCCGGGCCAACCGCACCTCCCTCAACGTCGAGGGCGCCTTCCAGCACATCCTCACCGACCTGTACGCCTTCCTCGCCACCGCGGTCGCGGGCGTCGTCATGGTCACCACCGGACTCACCCGCGCCGACGCGGTCGCCACCCTGGTGGTGGTCGTCCTGATGCTGCGGGCCGGCACCGGGCTGATCCGCGAGTCGGGCCGGATCTTCCTGGAGGCCGCGCCGGCCGGGATGGACCCGGCCGAGGTCGGGGACCGCCTCGCCTCCGCCGACCAGGTCGCCGAGATCCACGACCTCCACCTGTGGCAGATCACCTCCGGCGACAACGCCCTCTCCGCCCACGTCCTGGTTGCCCCCGGCGGGGACTGCCACCAGGTGCGCCGCACCCTGCAGCGGCAGCTGCGCGAGCGCTACGGCATCACCCACGCCACCCTCCAGGTCGACCACGTCGGCGAGGACCCCGACGCCGACCTGCTCGACATCTCCCCCCGGCCGGGCGGGCCGCCCGCCGACACCCACTGCGAGGACGCCCACGGCCCCGTCCACCGGCCCGGCCCCCACGGGCACTGACGGGCACCGCCGGTCCGGCCGCCGCCGCCGACGGACCGGCCCCGGCCGGGCGCGTGCGCGCGGGGGCTCCGGGTAGGGGGTCCCCGCCGCACGGGCGCCGCGATCCGCCGCGGTGCCGCGGTGCGCCCCCCGCCCGTCCTCGACAGGAGGCCGTGGGGACGGCGACGCTGTCCTCTGCGGAGTCCCGACCCGACCCGCCCGACCCGCCCGACCCGCCCGGCCCGCCCGGCCCGCCCCCGACCCCCGACCCGCGACCCGGGGCCCGCCCGGCCCGTGACCCGTGACCCGAGGCCCGTTCGGCCCCGCGGCGCGGCCCGCCCGGGGAGGCCGCCCGGCCCCGGCCCCGGCCTCGACCCCGCCCGCCGCCCGCCGTCCGCGCCGCACCTGCCCGTACACCCGAGAAAGGCCGCCCTGTGACCCCAGACCCCGCCGCGACCGCGCCCGTGCCGCCCCGCACCCCCGGGGACGACGCGGACTGGTGGCGCCAGGCCGTCGTCTACCAGGTGTACCCCCGCAGCTTCGCCGACTCCGACGGCGACGGCCTCGGCGACCTCAGGGGCGTCACGTCGCGCATCCCCCACCTGCGGTCCCTCGGCGTCGACGCCGTGTGGCTGAGCCCGTTCTACCCCTCCGCCCTCGCCGACGGCGGCTACGACGTCGACGACTACCGCGCCGTCGACCCGCGCCTGGGCACCCTGGAGGACTTCGACGCGATGGCGGCCGCCCTGCACGCCGCGGGCATCCGGCTGATCGTCGACATCGTCCCCAACCACAGCTCGAACCGCCACGCCTGGTTCCGGGAGGCGCTCGCCGCGCCCCCGGGCTCGCCCGCCCGCGACCGCTACCTCTTCCGCGACGGGGGCGGCCCCGACGGCTCCCTGCCGCCCTCCGACTGGCAGTCGGTCTTCGGCGGCCCCGCCTGGACGCGGGTCACCGAGCCCGACGGCACGCCCGGCCAGTGGTACCTCCACCTCTTCGCCGCCGAGCAGCCCGACCTGAACTGGGACAACCCCGAGGTCCGGCAGGACTTCCTGACGACGCTGCGCTTCTGGGCCGACCGCGGCGTGGACGGCTTCCGCGTGGACGTGGCCCACGCCCTGGCCAAGGACCTCACCGAGCCGCTGCCCTCCGCGGCGGAGATCGCCGACGCCGCCCACGGCACCCACCCGCTGTGGGACCGCGACGAGGTCCACGCGATCTACACCGAGTGGCGCGAGGTCCTCGACTCGTACACGCCCCCGCGGACGGCCGTCGCCGAGGCGTGGGTCCACGCCTCGCGCCGCGCCCGCTACGCCGTCCCCGGCGGGCTCGGCCAGGCGTTCAACTTCGACCTCCTCCAGGCGGACTGGGACGCCAAGCAGTTCCGCACCGTCGTCACCGACAACCTCGCACAGGCCGCCGAGTCCGGCGCCTCCTCCACCTGGGTCCTCTCCAACCACGACGTGGTGCGCCACGCCACGCGCTACGGCCTGCCGCCCGGCGGCGGCCGCCACGGCCAGGGGCAGGACGGGGTGGACTGGCTGCTGACCGGCGGCACCTCCCCGGTCCTCGACGCGGAGCTCGGCCTGCGCCGCGCCCGGGCCGCGACCCTGCTGATGCTCGCCCTCCCGGGCTCGGCCTACCTGTACCAGGGGGAGGAGCTCGGCCTGCACGAGGTCGCCGACATCCCCGCCGACCGGCGCCAGGACCCGACCTTCTTCCGCAGCGGCGGCACGGAGGTCGGACGGGACGGCTGCCGGGTGCCGCTGCCGTGGACCGCGGACGGGCCCTCCTTCGGGTTCGGCGACGGGCCGGCGCACCTGCCGCAGCCGGCCTGGTTCGCCGCGCTCGCCGCCGACGTGCAGGAGCGGGACCCGCACGCGACCCTGACCCTCTACCGGGAGGCGCTCGCCTGGCGGCGCCGGCTGCAGGGCCCCGAGGAGCTGGAGTGGGTGGAGGGCTCCGGCGAGGGGGTGCTCCACCTGCGCCGGCCCGGCGGCTGGCAGTCCGTCACCAACTTCGGCCCCGAGCCCGTCGACCTGCCCCCGGGGATCCTCGCGGTCGCCAGCGGCCCGCTGGAGGACGGCCGGCTCCCGGCCGACACGACCGCCTGGCTCGTGTGACGGGCACCCCGGGAGGGTCGGCCGCGGGCGGCGGACCCGCCGCCCGCCCCTCCCGGGGTGCGGCGGCCCCGCCCGGTCCGGCGTCCGCGGGGGCCGTCCGCGCCCCCGCCGGGCCCGCGCCCCCGCCGGGCCCGCCCCGCCCGGCGCGTCCGCTCAGGGCAGGTGGACGCCGACCACGCAGGTGTCGTCGTCGGTGTCGGCGCTGCTGTGGGTGAGCAGGTGGTCCAGCCGCTCCTCCAGCGAGCCCGCGGACTCCTCGGCCGTCGCCAGGAGCTGCTTCAGCGACTGCTGGACCGAGCGGTCCTTCCGCTCGATCAGCCCGTCCGTGTACATCAGCAGGGTGTCGCCGGACTCCAGCTGCAGCGCGCCCTCCTCGTAGGGCAGGTCCGGGGCGGCCCCCAGCAGCACCCCGTCGACCAGCGGCAGGGAGGACGCCCGCCCCCGGCGCAGCAGCACGGGCGGCAGGTGGCCCGCCCGGGCCCAGCGCAGGACGCGGCTCTCCGGGTCGTACAGGCCGCACACCACGGTGGCGGTGACCCGCTCGGTGAGGTGGCACGTGACGTTGTTCAGCCACGCGAGGAGCTGGCCGGGGCCGGTGCCGGTGGCCGCCAGGCCCCGCAGGGCGCCCCGCAGGGCCACCATGCCGGTCGCGGCGTCGATGCCGTGGCCGGCGACGTCGCCCACGCACAGCAGCACCTGCCCGGAGGGCAGCGTGACCGCGTCGTACCAGTCGCCGCCGACCAGGTGCTCCTCCTCCGCCGGGCGGTAGCGCACCGCGATGCCCAGCCCGCTGGTGTCCACCGGCCCCCGGGCGGGCGGCATGATGGCGTGCTGCAGCTGCAGGGCCAGGCGGTTGTGCTCCTCGGCCTGCTGCTCGGAGTGCGCCAGGCGGTCGCGGGTGGCGGCCAGGGCGACCTCGGTCCAGTGCTGCGCCGAGACGTCCTGGTAGGCGCCGCGCAGGGCCAGCAGGCGGCCCTCGGCGTCCAGCACCGGTTCGGCGACCACCCGGATGTGCCGGGCCACCCCGTCGGACCTCCGGAGCCGGAAGGCGGTGGAGGCGGGGCGGCGGTGGTGGAGCAGGGTCCGCAGGAACCGCCCGATCGCCGCCCCGTCGTCGGGGTGCGCGTGGTCGGCGAGCCGCTCCAGGGGGACGGGTTCCGCGGTGGGCGGGAGCCCGTACAGGCTGAAGAGCTGCTCGTTCCAGATCCGCTCGCCCGTCTGCACGTTCTCCTCGAAGCCGCCGATGCGGCCCAGGCGCTGGGCGTGCTGGAGCAGTCCGGCCAGCCGCGCGGCCTCGTCCTCGACGCGCCAGATGAGCAGCACGCCGTCCCGGTGGCGGCTCAGGCTGATGCCCGCGACTGCGGTGAGCGGCACCTGGCCCACCAGCGCGGTGAGGGCGATCCGCTCGGCGCGGAAGGGCTCGCCCGTGGCGTGGACGCGCTCGGCCTTCTCGAGGAGGCCGCCCTCCCCGGCCGCCAGCGGGTACGTCTCCAGCAGCAGTGCGCCGACGACGCTGCTGCGGGGGCGTCCGGCCGGGTCGACGAAGGACGGGTTCGCGTGGTGGACGCGGAAGTCGGTGAGCCGCCCGTCCTCCAGGTGGGGCAGGAGCACCAGCGCCGGGTCGTGCAGGCCGTCGGCCAGGTCCACCAGCTCGGAGACGCCGGACGGCGCCCGCGTGCCCGGCGCGCCGTGGCCGCCGTCCTGGGCGCGCCCGTCCAGGGTGTGGGCGCAGAGTTCGGCGAGCGCCTCGACCTGCCGCTGGATCTGCGGCGGCTGCGGATCCAGGGGGGCCGGCCAGCAGATCTCCAGGACGCCCAGGATGCGGCCGCCCGTGCCCGCGGGGACGGCCACCCGGCCGCCGCCCGGGTTCTCCCGGTGGCCGATGGAGGGGAGGCCGGTGACGGAGAGGGCGGGGAACCACACGGTCCGGCGCTCGCTCAGGGCCCGCCGGGCGGGCGTCGCCACCGCCGGGGGCACGTAGTGCCACCGCCGCGCCTCCTCGGCGGAGAACCCGGCGCAGCCCGCCAGCGCGAGCGACGCGTCCGGGCCGGCGGCCCAGACGGCGACCGCGGTCGCCCCCAGGGGGGTCAGGGCGTGCTCCAGGAGGGACGCGGCGACGGCCTGGGTGTCGTCGTCGGCGGCGAGGACGCCGCTCTCCGCCGTGCGCAGCCGTACCGCGACCGACGCTGTGCTCCGCTCCTCGGCGCTGGTCTGCGCCAGGAAGTCGCTGGCGGCCTCGGTGAGCCGGTCCTGGGCGGCCTGGTTGACGATGTCGGCGGCGAGCTCCAGCCGGGACAGGCCCGCCCGGGCGGCGAGGGCGTCGAGCTGCGCGGCGGCCTGGGCCGGTCCGCAGCGCAGGCGCTCCACCAGGACGCCCTTGGCGACCTCGATCAGGGCGCGCCCGTCGGCGGCGGCCTGGGCCTCCCGTATCTGCCGCTGGAGCCGTTCGACCGTCGCAGCCAGCCGGCCGACCTCCGCCCCGGCACCGTCCGTCCCCGGGCCGTCCGTCCCCGGGCCGTCCGTCCGCACACCGTCGGTCCGCACACCGTCGGTCCGCACACCGTCGGTCCGCACACCGTCCGTCCGCACGGCGTCCGTCCGGGCGCCGGGCACGGCGCCGTCGCCGGGAGCCCCGGACGCCTCGCCGTCCGGTTCCTTCCCGGCGGGCGCCGTCGCGGGCGGGACGACCGGGAGCGGGGCGGTGTAGCCCGACGGGCCGCCCGTCGGGGCGTCCTCCCCGGGCCGTCCGGCGCCGCCGACCGCACCGGGGTCCGCCCCCCTCGTCGCCGCGGGGCCCGCGGGCCGGCCCTGGCCGCCGCTCACGCGGCGAGCCAGCGCTGGATGCAGCGGATGAGGTCGTCGGCGTCGACCGGCTTGGTGACGTAGTCGCTGGCCCCGGACGCGAGGCTCTTCTCCCGATCGCCCGGCATGGCCTTGGCCGTGACGGCGACGATGGGCAGCTGGGCGTACTCGGCGGTCGCCCGGATCGCGGCGGTGGCGGCGTAGCCGTCCATCTCCGGCATCATCACGTCCATCAGGACCAGGTCGACCTCTGGGTGGGCGGTCAGCGTCTCGATGCCCTTGCGGCCGTTCTCCGCGTGGAGCACCCGCAGGCCGTGCAGCTCCAGGATGCCGGTGAGGGCGTAGACGTTGCGGGCGTCGTCGTCGACGACCAGGACCGTGCGGCCGGCCAGGCGGCTGTCGGCCTCCGGGAGCGCCGGCTCCTGCACCTCCTCCGGCCGCACCAGGGGCAGCACGTCGCCCGGCTGGTCCGCCGAGAGGTGGAGGGTGATCCGCTCGCGCAGCTCGTCGAGGCTGGAGAGCAGCTCCAGCGGCCGGGTGTCCGCGCGGGACTGCAGGCTCCGCTCCTGCACCGGGTCCAGGCGCCGGTTGTTGTGGGCCAGTATGGGCAGCGCCCGCAGCGCGGTGTCGCCGTCCACCGCCTCCAGGAACCGCTGCGCCGCGCCGCCCGGCATGTCGAGCTCCAGGACGACGCAGTGGCAGGCGTCGGCGGCCAGGGCGGCCGCCGCCTCCTGCTCGCTGAGGGCGGTGACGATCTCGACGGGACCGCGTGCGCCGCTCGGGCCGGGGTTGTCGGCGAGGTCCGCGACCGCGTTCTCGGCGACCAGGGACAGCAGGCCGCGCGGCCGCTCCTCGATCACCAGCAGCCGGCGTGGCTGCGGGGGCTGCGGGGCCGCCGCGGCCGCCGGTTCCGCGCCGGGTCCGCCCGCGGCGTCCGGGAGGGGCTGCGCGGCGGGCACGGCCGCGGGCAGGACCTCGAAGTCCGGCCGCGCGACGGGCATGTAGAGGGTGAAGGTGCTGCCGCGGCCGAGGCTGCTGCGGGCGGTGATGGCGCCGCCCAGCAGGTAGGCGATCTCCCGGCTGATGGACAGGCCCAGGCCGGTCCCGCCGTACTTGCGGCTGGTGGTGCCGTCGGCCTGCTGGAACGCGCCGAAGATGGTCTCCAGCTGCTGCTCGGCGATGCCGATGCCGGTGTCGGCCACGCGGAAGGCGACGGCCGGTCCGTGCGAGTGGACCTGGGCGGGCAGCTCGGCGGTGCCGACGGGCTCGATGCGCAGCTCCACGCGGCCGGACTCGGTGAACTTCACCGCGTTGGAGAGGAGGTTGCGGAGCACCTGGCGCAGCCGGGAGTCGTCCGTGAGCAGGTCCGCGGGCACCCCGGGGGCGGTGGTGATGCGGAACTCCAGGCCCTTCTGCGTGGTCATGGGGCGGAAGGTCGCCTCCACGTAGTCCAGCAGCTGGCGCAGCGGGACCCGCTCGGGGGTGATGTCCATCTTGCCCGCCTCGACCTTGGAGAGGTCGAGGATGTCGTTGATCAGCTGCAGGAGGTCGGAGCCCGCGGAGTGGATGATGCCCGCGTACTCGACCTGCTTGGGCGTCAGGTTGCGGCCGGGGTTCTGGGCGAGGAGCTGGGCGAGGATCAGGAGGCTGTTGAGCGGGGTGCGCAGCTCGTGGCTCATGTTGGCCAGGAACTCCGACTTGTACTTGGAGGCGAGGGCGAGCTGCTGGGCCCGGGCCTCCAGCTCCTGGCGGGCCTGCTCGATCTCCAGGTTCTTGGTCTCGATGTCGCGGTTCTGCGTCGCCAGCAGCGCGGCCTTCTCCTCCAGCTCGGCGTTGGAGCTCTGCAGCTCCTCCTGGCGGGCCTGGAGCTCCTCGGAGCGGGCCTGGAGCTCGGAGGCCAGGCGCTGGGACTCGCCGAGGAGCTCGTCCGTGCGGGCGTTGGCGACGATGCTGTTGACGTTGACGCCGACGGTCTCCATCAGCTGGTCGAGGAAGTCCCGGTGGACCTGGGTGAAGCGGTGCACGGAGGCCAGCTCGATGACGCCGAGCACCTGGTCCTCGACGACGATCGGCAGGACCAGCAGGCAGGCGGGGGCGGTGCTGCCCAGGCCGGAGGAGACGGCGACGTAGCCGGGGGGCACGTCGTCGACGGCGATGGTGCGGCGGCTGCGGGCCGCCTGGCCGACCAGGGACTGCCCCAGGCGGAACCGGGCCTGCGGCCCGTCCCCGCCGGAGTGCCCGTAGGAGCCGACGAGGCGCAGTTCCACGCCCTCCGCGGTGTCCTCGGCGAGGAAGAACGCGCCGTACTGGGCGGAGACCAGCGGGGTGAGCTCGTCCATGACCAGCTCGGCGACGACGGCCAGGTCGCGGCGGCCCTGCATGAGGCCGGAGATGCGGGCCAGGTTGGACTTCAGCCAGTCCTGGTCGCGGTTGGCCCGGGTGGTCTCGCGCAGCGACCCCACCATGGAGTTGATGTTGTCCTTGAGCTCGCCGACCTCGCCGGGGGCCTCCACGGTGATCGAGCGGGTCAGGTCGCCCTCGGCGACCGCGCTGGTGACCTCGGCGATCGCGCGGACCTGCCGGGTGAGGTTGCCCGCCAGCTCGTTGACGTTCTCCGTCAGCCGCTTCCAGGTGCCGGAGACGCCCTCCACCTCGGCCTGGCCGCCGAGGCGGCCCTCGCTGCCGACCTCGCGGGCGACGCGGGTGACCTCCGCGGCGAAGGAGGAGAGCTGGTCGACCATCGTGTTGATGGTCGTCTTCAGCTCCAGGATCTCGCCGCGGGCGTCGACGTCGATCTTGCGGGTCAGGTCGCCGCGGGCGACCGCGGTGGTCACCTGGGCGATGTTCCGCACCTGGCTGGTGAGGTTGTTCGCCATGAAGTTGACGTTGTCGGTCAGGTCCTTCCAGGTGCCGGCCACGTTCGGCACCCGCGCCTGGCCGCCGAGGATGCCCTCGGTGCCGACCTCGCGGGCGACGCGGGTCACCTCGTCGGCGAAGGCCGACAGGGTGTCCACCATCGTGTTGATCACCCCGGCGAGCGCGGCGACCTCGCCCTTCGCCTCGACCGTGATCTTCTGCGACAGGTCGCCGCGGGCGACGGCGGTGGCGACCTGGGCGATGTTCCGCACCTGGCCGGTGAGGTTGTTCGCCATCACGTTGACGTTGTCGGTCAGGTCCTTCCACGTGCCGGAGGCGCCGCGGACGGTGGCCTGGCCGCCGAGGTTGCCCTCGGTGCCGACCTCGCGGGCGACGCGGGTGACCTCGTCGGCGAAGGCCGAGAGCTGGTCGACCATCGTGTTGATGGTCTCCTTCAGCTCCAGGATCTCGCCGCGCGCGTCCACCCGGATCTTCTGGGAGAGGTCGCCGCGGGCGACCGCGGTGGTGACCTCGGCGATGGAGCGGACCTGCGCGGTGAGGTTGGCCGCCATGACGTTGACGGACTCGGTGAGGTCGCGCCAGGTGCCGGAGACGCCCTTGACGTCGGCCTGGCCGCCGAGGCGGCCCTCGGTGCCGACCTCGCGGGCCATGCGGGTGACCTCGTCGGCGAAGGAGGAGAGCTGGTCGACCATCGTGTTGATGGCGTTCTTGAGCTCGAGGATCTCGCCGCGGGCGTCGACGTCGATCTTCTGGGAGAGGTCGCCGCGGGCGACCGCGGTGGCGACCTGGGCGATGTTGCGGACCTGCGCGGTGAGGTTGCCGGCCATGAAGTTGACCGAGTCGGTGAGGTCGCGCCAGGTGCCGGAGACGCCCTTGACGTCGGCCTGGCCGCCGAGGCGGCCCTCGGTGCCGACCTCGCGGGCCATGCGGGTGACCTCGTCGGCGAAGGAGGAGAGCTGGTCGACCATCGTGTTGACGGTGTTCTTGAGCTCGAGGATCTCGCCGCGGGCGTCGACGTCGATCTTCTGGGAGAGGTCGCCGCGGGCGACGGCGGTGGTCACCTGGGCGATGTTGCGGACCTGGTCGGTGAGGTTGCCGGCCATGAAGTTGACCGAGTCGGTGAGGTCGCGCCAGACGCCGCCCACCCCCGGTACCTGCGCCTGGCCGCCCAGGCGCCCCTCGCTGCCGACCTCGCGGGCGACGCGGGTGACCTCGTCGGCGAAGGAGGAGAGCTGGTCGACCATCGTGTTGACGGTGTTCTTGAGCTCGAGGATCTCGCCGCGGGCGTCGACGTCGATCTTCTGGGAGAGGTCGCCGCTCGCGACCGCCGTGGCGACCTGGGCGATGTCGCGCACCTGGCTGGTGAGGTTGCCGGCCATCGCGTTGACGGAGTCGGTGAGGTCCTCCCAGGTGCCGGACACCCCGGGCACCTCGGCCTGGCCGCCCAGCCGCCCCTCGGTGCCGACCTCGCGGGCGACGCGGGTGACCTCGGAGGTGAAGAGGGACAGCTGGTCGACCATGCCGTTGAAGACGGTGGCGATCTCGCCCAGCAGGCCGTCCGCGTCGTCGGGCAGCCGGGTGCCGAAGTCCCCGTCGCGCACGGCGGTCAGCCCGGCGAGCAGCAGGCGCAGTTCGGGTTCGCCGACCTTGCCGACGCCGCGGGGCGTCCTGCTGCGCGCCGCCGGCCGCGAACCGTCGACCGATATCTCTCCCATGCCCGACCCCACTCCGGATGACCGACGCCTGCCCCGAAGGAGGGCCGCGGCGCGCCCGAGCACGGGGAGGACACGAGGTGGCCGCCCGATACTTGAGCTCTTCCATATTTGTTTTTAGGTACCTGTACGGCAGTATCGGAGGGTACCCCACCCCTGCTCTCCGGCAAGTATTCCGTCCCCGGGTGGCGGCCGTCTGCTCCTCCACCCGCCTGCCCGCCCGCCTGCCCGCCTGCCTGCCCGCCCGTCCGCCGTGGCCGTGCCCGGCGGGCGGGCGGTCCGCCGGCTCCTGCGGGCCGCCCTCACCCCGTCCGGACGACGCTGCCGTCCAGCAGGGGTGCGAGCTCGCGGGCCACGGTGGCCAGGGCGCGCACGTCCTGCTCCGCCCTGGCGATCACGATCGCGCCCTCCAGGGCGCTGACCATCAGCGTCGCCAGCGGCTCGGCCCGCTCCGCCGGCACGCCCATCCCGGCCAGCGCCCGGGCGACCGGCCCGGTCCAGGCCGCGAAGGCGTCCGCGGCCGCGGCCCGGACGGGCGCGGCGGACCCGGCGCAGTCCACCGTCGCCGCGACCACCGGGCATCCCGCGGCGAAGCCGGCCGACTCGAACTCGTCGGTCCACTGCCGCACCATGGCCGCGAACAGTCCGCCGGGCGTCGGCTCGGGCATCCCGGCGCAGAAGCGCGCCACGCGGTCGCCGGCGTAGCGGCCGGCCCACGCCAGCGCCTCGCCCACCAGCTGCTCCTTGCCGCCGGGGAAGTAGTGCTGCAGCGACCCCCGGGGCGCCTGCGCATGGGCGGCGACGTCGCGCATGCCCGTCGCCGTGACGCCGTCGCGCCGGATGAGCTGGGCCGCGCTGAAGACCATCCGCTCCCGCGGCCCCCGCCGGGCATCCGCCATCACCCACCTCCCGCCGACCACCGGTCCCCGGCCGGGGAGCGGTCCGCGCCCCGCGGTCCCGACCAGTCTAGGGACGCCGGCCGCGGCCCTCGGCGGGGGCGCCGCGGCCGCCGGCGGGGGAGTGCGCCCGTCCGCCGCGGCGGCCGCCGCGGGCCGCTACTATGACAGCTGTCATAGTCGGCGGGTCCTTCGACCAGGGACGGCGGTGCGGGATGGACGTCGGTTTCGTCGGACTCGGTGTCATGGGGCAGCCCATGGCGCTCAACCTGGCCCGGGCGGGCACCCCGCTCGTCGTCTGGAACCGCACCCCGGGCGCCTGCGAACCCCTGCGCGCGGCCGGGGCCGCGGTCGCGGCGAGTCCCGCCGAGGTCTTCGCGCGGGCCCGGACCGTCCTTCTGATGCTCGCCGACGGTGCCGCGGCCGACGCCGTCCTCGGGCGCGGCACGCCCGCCTTCGCGGCGAACGTCGCCGGGCACGTGGTCGTCTCCACGGGCACCGCCCCGCCCGGGTACTCGCGCGCCCTGGAGGCCGACATCCGCGCCGCCGGCGGCAGCTACGTCGAGGCGCCCGTCTCCGGCTCCCGCGGCCCCGCCGAGGCCGGGCAGCTCGTGGCGATGCTCGCGGGGGAGCCCGCGGCGGTCGAGGAGGTCCGGCCGCTGCTCGCCCCCGTGTGCCGGGAGTCCTTCGTCTGCGGCCCCGTGCCCGGCGCCCTGCTGATGAAGCTCTCGGTGAACCTCTTCCTGATCACCATGGTCACCGGCCTCACCGAGGCCTTCCACTTCGCGGACCGGCACGGACTCGACACCCGGCAGTTCGCGGCCGTCCTCGCCGCCGGGCCGATGGCCAGCAGCGTCTCCACCGCCAAGACGCCCAAGCTGACGGAGCGCGACTTCACCGTCCAGGCCGCGGCGCGGGACGTCCTGTACAACAACCGGCTGATCGCCGAGGCCGCCCGCGCCTCCGGCCTGGCCTCGCCGCTGCTGGACGTCTGCCACACCCTCTTCGGCGAGGCCGTGGCCCAGGGCCACGGCGGGTCCGACATGGTGGCGGTCCTCCGGGCGATCGAGGCCCGGACCGACGCCGGCCGGCCCCCCGCCGGACCGGCCGGCACCCCGCCCCCCGCCCCCTGACCGCCCCGGCCGTCCTGACCGCCCCGGCCGTCCTGACCGCCCCGGCCGTCCTGACCGCCCGGGAACGGCTCGCCGCCCGCGGCCTCCTGGACCCCGACGGCTCCGCGACCGGCGGCGGGCACGCCCTGCACCGGGCGGTGGAGGAGGCCGCCGACCGCGCCGCCGCCCGCCCGTGGGCCCTCCTCGGCCCCCGGGCGGCGGACCGCCTCGCCGCCCCGCTCGCCCGCGCCTGCGCGGCCTCGCTCCGCTTCCCCAACCCCATCGGCCTGCCGGCCCCTGATTGAACATCAGCACCCCCGGGGGCCGGCGTGCGGGCGGCCGGTCGCGCCCGTGCCGTACCGTCCGGGGCCGCCGCCGCCCCCGCCCGGCGCCCGCCCCGCCGCGGCCGCCCCCGCAGGGGGAGACGCGGAGGCGGCCGCGGCGCACCGTGCGCCGCGGCCGCCCCGTCACCCGGGCCGTCCGGTCGTCAGCCCTTCAGCCCGTAGGCGCGGACCACCTCCTGGGTGACGGCGTTCCCCCGGTCGTCGGAGGCCGCCGCCCGCAGCGAGACGAAGCCGTGGTCCGGCGCCGTGAAGACGGTGCTCCAGGTGCCGTCCGCACCGCGCGCCACCCGGGCCGGCTGCCACGTCCCGCCGTCGTCGAAGGAGACGTCCAGCGTCGGCGCGCCGACCGTCCCGCCCTCCGCGCCCTTCAGGTGGTAGGCGGAGAGCCCCACCGTCTGGACGCCGCCGGAAGCGGCCCCGGCCAGGTCGGTGGCCACCCGGTAGTCCAGCTGCAGCAGCGGCAGCACCGCCGGGCCGTCGTCGGGCCCGCGCAGCGGCGCGTGGGTCGACCACACGGTGTGCGTGCGGATGCTGGTCCCGTACACCGCGCCGTCCCGCCGCGCCTCCAGGTCCAGCCCGATCGCGGCCGGGGCGGTGTCGCCCGCGGTGCTGATGTGGGCGGAGGCGTCGTAGGTGTTGGTCTTCACCAGCGTGCCGTTCTTGTACGCCTTGAGGACCACCGACGCCGTCGGGCCGTCGATGGTGCCTGCCGTGCCGTCGCCCCCGTCCGACCACGGCTGCAGGTTGACGGAGGTCCAGCCGTAGTCGCTCTTCGAGAGCCAGTAGCCGACGCCGTTGCGCGGCGCGACCACCGGGCCGAACCACTCCCGCACGACGTGCTGCCCCGGGCCGTAGGAGACGATGCCCGGCCCGCGCGACTCCCAGGCGCTGTCGGGCCCGGTGCGCAGGTCCTCGTGCCAGCCGGTGCCCGGCTCGGCGGAGACGTAGTCGACGCGGGTCGCCGGCATGGTCTGGACCTGCTGGAAGGCGAACTCCCTCGTGCGGTGGGGGCGGAAGTCCCAGCGGAACTCGGAGCCCTCGGCGCGCGCCCCGCCGTGGAACCGCATGTCCACCCGGGCCAGGTCCGACGCCCGCGGCCGGTAGGTCAGCGCGTCCGGCACCCGGCCGGCGTGCGCGTCCTGCAGGTCGTAGACGTACGGGGTGTCCGGGGTGCCCTCCAGGTGCAGCCGGGCGCCTCCGGCCCGCACCTCCGCGAGCAGCCGCTGCGCGGCGGCCGTCGGCACGGACGCCACCGGCACCCGGCTGCGCCCGCCGTCGGGGTCGCCCACCCAGGCGGACAGCCTGCCGCCGAGGGTGTTCGCCAGGAGCACCAGCCGCGCCCCGGCGTCGGCGGCCGACCGGGCGAGCGCCGGGCCGTCGAAGCCGCCGCCGACCGCGACCACGGCGATCCTCCCGCGCACCGCGCCGAAGTCCGGCGCCGAGGCGTCCCCGGCCCAGACCGCGTCGAGGGTGCCGCTGCCGTCGTAGAGGCCGGAGCCGGCCTGCACGGCCACCGGCAGGTCCGTGCCGCCGTCGGACGCCTTCAGCAGCGGCTTCGCCAGCCGCCAGCGGGTGTTGTACTCGAACGAGCCGCCGGTGACCTTCTCCGTCGGCAGGACGAACATGTCGTCGTACCGCGCGGGCAGCAGGTACGT
This sequence comes from Streptomyces sp. NPDC001380, assembly GCF_042895785.1. NCBI lineage: Bacteria > Bacillati > Actinomycetota > Actinomycetes > Kitasatosporales > Streptomycetaceae > Streptomyces > Streptomyces sp. NPDC001380. The sequence continues at coordinate 254,629 of NZ_JBIAWP010000008.1, forward strand.
GGTGTCCGAGTCCGACCCCGTGCCGCCGGGGGAGCGGTACCACTCCATCTGCCGGAAGCGCGGCTCCGTCTCGTGGGGCACCACGGCCTTCACGGGGACGGCGCGGCGCGCGTCCAGCACCAGGTCCCGGTCGTGGTCGAGCACGAGCTCCGGGTCGCCCATCAGCGCCAGGCCCTGCGTGTCCGGCCCGCCGGACCCCTGCACGTCCACGAGCATGAACGCGTTGTACGTGCCCCTGCGCCACCGCAGGTCGGCGGTCCCGGTCCCCGGGTCGACCTGGGCGAAGGAGAAGTCCGGGTCGCCCACCTGCTGGTAGACCAGGGTGCCGCCCGCCGGGCCGCCCTCGCGGTCCTTCACCGCCACGTGGAGGGTGTACCGCTCGTCCTCCTCGTAGAGGCCCACCTGGGTGCGGGTGCGCACCGCGCCCGCGTCGTCGGTGGCGGTGACCTGCCCGAGGTAGCGGGTGCCCGGTGCGCCCAGGCGCGGCTCGGCGGACGCCGTGACGTCCGCGGTGCCGTGCGCGGGCACGGTCACGGTGTCGGCGCCGAGGGTGAACATGCCCTCCGGAGCGGCGTCGCCCACCGCCGGCGCACTGCCGGCCGCCCGCGCCGCCGTGCTGCGCGGACCCGGGCCGCTCCCGCCGCCCGCGCCGTCGTAGGGGCCGCCCGCCACAGCCGCGGTCTCCCTCAGGTGCAGGGTGACCGGCGCGTCCGAGGTGTTGGTGTACGTGAGGGTCCGGTCGACGCGCCCGCCGTCCGCCTGCCCCCAGGGGACGAAGCCGAAGTACGCCGAGCCGGTGGCGGTGACCGAGGCGTCCACCGCGTCGGGGACCGAGAGCCGGCCCGCGCCCACCGCGTAGGCGTCGTAGCCGTCGAGCCGCTTCGCCGTGCTCATCAGCGCGTCCTTGAGCTGCTGCGCCCGCCAGCCGGGGTGCTCCTGGGCCAGCAGCGCCGCGGCGCCCGCCACGTGCGGGGTGGCCATCGAGGTGCCGTCCATCCTCGTGTACCAGCCGGTCGCGGCGGTCCCGCCGGCCTTCGCCGCCAGGATGCCCACGCCCGGGGCCGCGATGTCCGGCTTCATGGCGTAGTCGCGGAAGCGCGGGCCCCGGCTGGAGAAGTACGCCAGCCGGTCCTGGGAGTCGACCGCCCCCACGGTCAGTGCCGCGTCGGCCGCGCCGGGCGAGCCGATGCAGCCCTCGCAGCCGCGGTTGCCCGCGGCGACCACGAAGAGCGCGCCGGTCTCGGCGGTGAGGTTGTCGAGCGCCGTGCTCTCCGCGTCCGTGCCGTCGTACGCGTCGGTGGAGCCCAGGCTCATGCTGACCACCCGCGCGCCGGAGTGGGCCGCCCACTCCATGCCCGCGATGATCCAGGACTCCTGGCCCCAGCCGTCGTTGCCGAGCACCTTGCCGACCAGCAGGTCGGCGCCCGGCGCGACGCCCTTCTCCCGGCCGTCGGAGGCCGCGCCGCTGCCGCCGACCGTGGACAGGACGTGCGTGCCGTGGCCGAAGCCGTCCTCGACGGTCTCGCCCGGCACGAAGCTCGCCGAGTCGCCCACCCGGCCCGCCAGGTCGGGGTGGTGCGTGTCGTAGCCGGTGTCGAGCACCGCCACCTTGACGCCCTTGCCGTCGTACCCGGCGGACCACGCGGCGGCGGTGCCGATCTGCGCGTTGCTGTCGGCCATCTGCGCCTTCACGCGGCCGTCCAGCCAGATCCGGGCGATGCCGTTCCCGAGCGCGGGGGCGGCCTTCCCGGACCGTGCCGCCGCCGGGGCGACCGCGTCCCAGAACCGCCGCGCGTCCTTCTTCCGCGCCCGCACGGCCGCGCCGCGGATGCCCGGCAGCGGGCGCGTCACCGTCGCGCCGGCCGGCGCGGCGGCCGACCGCGCCGCCGACCGCGCGGCGGTGTACGAGACCAGCAGCGGCAGGCCGTCGGTGTGCGCGTCGTCGTACCGGTCGCGGACCAGGGCGGACACGTCGAACAGGCGGCGGTCCAGCTTCCGGGCGGCGACGTACGGCAGCGCCTCGTCGGGGAGGACGTAGACGTCCTTGCCGACGGTCTGGGTCCGCACACCGCCGACGGCGCCCCGCGGGCGCTCCACCTCGGCGGTCTGGTGCCCGTCGGCCAGGGTCGTGACCGTCACGGTGTCGCCGGTGACCAGGGTGACCGTCGTCCGGTCCCGGACCGGCGGGCTCTGCTGCGGACTCGCTCCGGGAGCGGCGCCGGGCACCGCGGCGGCTGCGTTCCCGGCGGTCGCGGGGGCGAACAGCGCGGCGGTCACCGCCAGGCCGGTCGCCGCTGCGGCCACCGCGGAGCGGGTCCGCCGGCGGGAGGGGGGATTCGTCATGGGGAGGGTCTACCGGCCGGTCCCGGGCGGGCGGAACGGCGCGGCGCGACGGGAAGACGCCGTGACGCAAACCTGCCAACGGTTTTGACGTGCTGTGCTGTCCATGTCGGACATGCGGGGGCGGGGGCGGGGGCGGGAAGCGGCGCGGGGCGGCAGGTGCGCCGGCCGCGACCGGGTGCCGGGGCGCGCCGGAGCGGTGCCCGGCCGGTGCCGCGCGTCTGCGCTGACGGTTCGTCACCCTCCGCACGGGCCGCCGCCCGCGCCCTGGCCGCCGCCGCGGACCTGGAGGACGGGGGCCGCACCGCCGTCGTGGTCGAGGTCGACGGCGTCCCCGCGTCCTCGACCTGTACGCCTTCACCCCCTCCCGCCGCGTGCGCGGGCAGCTCGGGGACTGAGCCGGGCCCGGTCCGGGCCCGGTCCGGGCCCGGTCCGGCAGGGCCGCCGTCCGTCACCCGCCGCCCGCCTCCGCCGCCCGTGAGGGCGCGCGGTCCCGGACGGGGCCGGTCCCCGCCGCCCGCCCGGGGCGTGCGCGGGCGGGCGGCGGGGACCGGGGTCCGGCAGGTCGTGCCGGGGTTCAGCAGGTCGTCACCGGGGTCCCGCTGTAGAGGTTGGCGTCGGCGACGCCGTTGGTGACGCTCCGGAGGTAGTAGCCGCAGGTCGGGCGGTGGGCGAAGTCGTAGGTGGAGCCGTCGGTCAGGCGCCAGATCTTGTAGTTCGAGAACGTCAGCGGCTTGCCCGAGACGGCCTGCTCGGGCTGGTGGTCGCCCAGCACCACGTAGGCGTCGGCGCCGGAGAGGGTGGCCAGGCCGTTCCTGTCGAGGAAGAGCGAGCCGCCCTGCTCGACGCCCACGCCCCAGGCCTTGCCGGAGCCGGTCAGGCCGCCCTTGAGCATGCGGGCGACGAAGGCCATGGTGCGGCCCATCCGGTCCCGGGTGACGAAGTGGGAGTCGTTGACGGTGTCGCCGTAGTTCGGCCAGGAGAACATGCCGGTGGTGAAGGTGACCGTCCTGTCGTACGGGTTCGCCAGGGCGGTCGCGGAGTCGGTGCTGCCGCCGCAGGCGTCGTAGACGACGGCGCTGTTGATGTGGTGTCCCGCGCTGCCGCCGCCCGAGCCGCCGCCCTTGGCGACGACCGACTGCACCGACGCCTGGAGGGCGGTGCCCTTCCACGCGGCGTAGTCGCACTGGTTGCCGCCCGCGAAGTAGACGAACTCGGCGTTGCGGATGTCGGTGTTGACCTGGGCGTTGTTGCCGTCCCGCGCGGAGGTCAGCACCTCGGTGGTACAGGAGTTGACGCCGCCGAGGGTCATGATCACGTCGCACTCGGGGGTCTGGCTGCCCGAGGTGGTCTTGGCGTCGGCGAGCACCACGACGTCCATGCTGCCGCTGCCGCCGGTGATCGCGGTGACGGCCTTCGCCATGGTGGCGGTGACGACCGCGCCGCTGCCGTTCATGGTGAACGCCGGCCCGTTCCACGCGGTGCGGCTGACGTCGGAGGAACTGCCGAGGCGGATGCGGGTGACGGCGGCCTGCGCGGTCTGGGGGGCGACCAGTGCGGCGCCGGTCAGGGCGGTGAGGGACAGTCCGAGGGCGGCGAGCCTGCGGGGGAGCGGGCGGTTCAGGTGCGGACGCACGGGTCCTCCTGTAAGGGGGGCGGGGGTGGGGCTGCGCAGCCAGCACGGAAGATACAGAGAAGCCATCAGTTGCACTAGGTGTAACGCAGAGATGGACGGCAGGGGCGGGTAGCCGCCCTTACCGGTCCGCGCCGCCGGGCCGATGCCCCCCTCCGGCCGTCGCGGAGCACGGCGGCCGGACGGCGCAGCAAGGAAGCGCAGGTGGGGTGCAGGGACAGGGGCGGCCAGGCTGCGGCGGGAGCCCCGCCGAGGCGCGGTCCGGCGGTGTCGTCGTGCTGTTCGGCGGCCTCCTCCCGCCCTTACACACGGGGAAGGAATTTCCCTCTCTGTAACATCCCGCGGGGCGGGCCGCAGCGACGCACCCGGGGAGGAGCCGGTCGGAAGGACGGGCAGGACGCCGGTGATGACGCCGGTGACGAGGTGGAGGAGTCCGACGGGGCGGGCGGCGGCGGTGAGGCGGAGGCCGGTGAGCCCGTCCAGGACCGCGGCGGCCGGAGCCCGACGGGCGCTCCCGGCCCTCCCGCGGCAGGATGGACGCCGTGAACGGCAGTGCAGCCACCGGAGAGGCACCGAGATGACCGAGACCCCGTCGGCCGCCCCCTGGTCCGAGGCCGAGCAGGAGTACCTGCTGGGGCAGCGCCTGGGCAGGCTCGCCACCCTGGGCCCGGACGGCGCCCCCCAGAGCCGGCCCGTCGTCTACACGGTCAACGCCGACCTCGGCACCATCGACATCGGCGGCCTCCACCTGGCCGCCAGCCGCAAGTTCCGCAACATCCAGGCCGACCCGCGGGTCTCCTTCGTCGTCGACGACCTCGCCTCGACCGACCCCTGGTCCCCCCGCGGCGTCGAGATCCGCGGCGTCGCCGCCGCCGTCGCCCCGGGCAGCCCCGACCTCCCGCCCGCCTTCCCCGAGGGGCTCATCCGCATCACCCCGCGCCGCATCCTCGGCTGGGGCCTCGACACCGGCGCCTTCGCCCCGCCCCACGCCCGCGACGTCTGACCCCGCCGGGCGCCCCCGGCGCCCCGGCCCGCCCTCGGCGCCCCGGCCCGCCCCTGCGGGCCCGGCCGCCCGCCCGCCGGGTGGGTCCGGGCGGCCGGGGCTACCCTGGAACGAACCGGAAGCGGCCGATGCCCCGTGACCGCCGTGCGGGGCGCAGGGAGACCGGGCGATGACCACGGACGACCCACCACGTGCCGGCGCCGGGGCGGACAGCCCCCGGTGCCTGCCGATCGCCGAGCACGGGCTGATCGGTGACCTCAGGACCACCGCCCTGGTGGGCAGCGACGGCACCATCGACTGGTACTGCTGCCCGCGCTTCGACGCCCCCAGCGTCTTCGCGGCGCTCCTGGACCCCGAGCGGGGCGGCTCCTTCGAGCTCGCCGCCGACCTGCCCGCCCGGGTCCGGCAGTTCTACTTCCCCGACACCAACGTCCTGATCACGCGCTTCTTCGCCGCCGACGGGGTCGGCGAGGTCCAGGACTTCATGCCGGTCACCGACCGGCCGGGCGAGGTGGACCGCCACCGGCTCATCCGGCGGGTGATGTGCGTGCGCGGCACGCTGCCGTTCCGGGTGCGCGTGGCCCCCCGGTTCGGCTACGGGAGCGAGCCGCACACCGTCCAGGCGCTCGGACCCGGCCACGTGCTCTTCCACTCCTCTCCGCTGTCGCTCGCGCTCACCTCCGACGTGCCGCTGGACTGCGACGGGCCCGACGTCCACTCCCGCTTCAAGCTGGCCGAGGGCGAGTGCGCCGTCTTCGCCCTGGACCGCGTCGGGGGCGACGTCGTCCCCCGGGCCTGCCCGCAGGCGGAGGCGCAGTGCGCGTTCGAGGAGACGGTCGACTTCTGGCGGCGCTGGATCGCCGGCTCCCGCTACCGCGGCCGGTGGCGGGAGATGGTGCACCGCTCCGCGCTGACCCTCAAGCTGCTGACCTACGCGCCGACCGGCGCCATCGTGGCCGCGCCCACCACCAGCCTGCCGGAGCGGATCGGCGGCGAGCGCAACTGGGACTACCGGTACGTGTGGATCCGCGATGCCGCCTTCTGCGTGTACGCGCTGCTCAGGCTGGGGTTCACCGCCGAGGCCGAGGCGTTCATGGGCTTCCTCTCCGAGCGCATCAAGGCGCAGGACGGCGGCGCCTCCGGCCCGCTGAAGATCATGTACGGCATCGACGGCCGCAGCGACCTGCCCGAACGCGAACTCGCCCACCTCCGGGGCCACCTCGACTCCGCCCCGGTGCGCATCGGCAACGACGCCTCCTCCCAGCTGCAGCTGGACATCTACGGCGCCCTCATCGACTCGGTCTACCTCTACGACAAGTGGGGGCAGCCCATCTCCAGCGACCAGTGGGAGGACGTCTGCCTGCTGGCGGACTGGGTCTGCGACCACTGGGACCAGCCCGACGAGGGCGTCTGGGAGACCCGCGGCGGCCGCCGGAACTTCCTCTACTCGCGGCTCATGTGCTGGGTCGCGCTCGAACGCGCCGTGCGCACCGCCCGGCGCCGCGGACTGCCCGCCGACCTCCTGCGCTGGATGACGAGCCGCGACGCGATCTACCGCCAGATCATGCGGCGCGGCTGGTCGCCGGAGCGCCGCGCCTTCGTCCAGTGCCTGGACGGCGACGTCCTCGACGCCGCGGTGCTGATGATGCCGATGGCGAAGTTCGTGTCGCCCACCGACCCCCGCTGGCTGTCCACCCTGGACGCCCTCACCGCGGACCTGGTCTCCGACTCCCTCGTGTACCGCTACGACCCGGAGGCCAGCCCCGACGGGCTGCAGGGGGCGGAGGGCACCTTCTCGATCTGCTCGTTCTGGTACGTCGAGGCGCTGGCCCGTGCCGGACGCCTGGACGAGGCCCGGCTCGCCTTCGAGAAGATGCTCACCTACGCCAACCACCTGGGCCTGTACGCGGAGGAGATCGGGCCCACGGGCGAGCAGCAGGGCAACTTCCCCCAGGCGTTCACCCACCTCTCCCTCATCAGCGCCGCCTTCACCCTCGACCGGGCCCTGTGACGGCCCGGCCCTGCGACGGTCCGGCCCTGGGACGGTCCGGCCCTGGGACGGTCCGGGCCTGCGACGGGCCGGGTCACGGGGAGGCGCGCCGCCCCGGGACCCGGCCGGGGGACCCTCAGACGCTCTCCAGCAGCAGCTGCGAGCCCGCCGTGATGAGGCCCGGCACCTCGAAGTCCAGCTCCAGCAGGGTCTCCCCGCCCGCCGGGAGCAGGAAGCTGCCGAGGCCGCAGCGCGGAACCGTGGGCCGGACGTAGACGGTCCTCACCTGGGCCGTCCCGCCGTCCACCCGCAGCGTTGCGGCGCCGTTCCAGGTGTCGCCGGGCACGTCCACGGTGCCGGTGACGTTCGAGCCGAAGGTCAGCGCCACCGTGCGGGTCGTCCCGGAGGGGTTGCGCAGCCGCAGCGCGACGGCGTACCGCATGCCGTAGTTGCCCCAGCTGCGCTGCGAGGAGTCGGAGAGGGCGGCGGTCGCCGGCACCGTCTGGTCGAGTTCGGCCCGCTGCCGGACGGTGGTTTTGACGGCCAGTCCGAGGTACCGGCCGGCCGCGGGGACGTCCACGGCCACCGTGCCGGTGTCCCAGCGGGAGGCGGCGTAGACGCCCGCCTCGCGGCCGTAGGTGGTGGCGGTCTGGGAGGCGATGTCGCCCGGGGCGGCCTGGTCGTCGTGCTGGGTGGAGTTGATCGCGGCGGCGGTGCTCCCGTCCGCGGTGGCCGCCGTGTAGACGTGCACGCCGCCGCTCGCGGTGACCTCCAGCAGGCCGTCGGCGATCGACGAGGTCAGCGGTATGCGGGCGATCTCCACCATGGTGCGGGGGGCCACGGAGGTGGGCGCGAGGTACTCGCGCAGCGAGCCGGTGGCCCAGTCGAGGGAGGTGGCGTAGCAGGGGCCGGTGCCGGCGCGCTGGGCCGGGTCCTGGACGAGGGGCTTGTCGGCGTTGGTCCACACCGAGCCGCGGGCGCTGACCGTGACGGGCGCGGTGCCGGGGTTGGACGCCAGGACGTGCAGCCAGGCCGTGGCCCCGGTCCTGTTCTGGTGGTACAGGTACACCGGGAAGGTGCCCGAGAGGGGGTGGGCGGCGCCGCCGCGGTTGGCGGTGGTGCGCCCGCACTGGGCGAGCCACCCGGGGCCGGTGAACGTCTCGGGGTTGTTGGAGACGAACATCTCGGGGCCGCCGGGGCCGCCGGGCAGCTGGAGCAGCAGGTCGCGCGGGACGGTGGGCCCGGGCGCGGCGGGCGTCCCCGCGGACCAGGCGTCGGTGCCGATCACCGTGTCCGCCGCCCCGGCCGACGCGGCGGCGCGCCGGGCCGCCCGGTCCGGCAGTGAGTGGTCCCTACCAGCGGCCCGGCTGGTGCCGGCGGCGGCCAGCGGCAGGGCGCTGCCCGCCAGGAGGGCGGGGGCGAGCCCCAGCAGGGTCCTGCGGGAGGGGGTGGAACCGCGGGTCATGGAGCTCTCCTCGTGTCCGGGAGCCGTCCGAGCGGGTGCGTCGGCGGTCTGCGGCGTCCATCGGAGCCAAGAGGTAGATACCAGGGGCGCGTCGTCCCGGGAAGCGGTCCGACCGGAATTCCCCGGCTGGCCGCCGATCGTGCTCAGGTTTGCGGTGGAGTGTCCCTCCCTGAAAGGCCCCTGCCGGTCCGTCCGGTGAACGAAGGGTTGACGGACCGGCGGACCTCCTGGCACCTTGCTCGCCAAGTGGTCACTACCACTTGCCGCATCCCGGCCCGTCAGGCTCTGCCCGCCCGCAGCCCGTAGGAGAGTCATGCCCAGCAGCAGAGGCGTCCGCCTCGCCGTCACCGCCGTCGCCGTCGCCCTCGCCAGCAGTGCGTGCGGGCTCGGCTCCGACGGCTCGTCCACCGACACGGGCGCCGCGTCCGGCGGGGGGAAGGTCGGCGGCACCATCACGCTGGAGACCCTCCAGCTCAAGCCGACGTTCACCGACTACATGAACGGCGTGGTCAAGGCCTACGAGAAGTCCCACCCCGGCACCACCGTGAAGTGGGTGGACATCCCCTTCGAGGGGGCCCAGGAGAAGCTCACCGCCGACGCCGCCGCCGGGGCGCTGCCCGACGTGGTCAACCTCAACCCGCAGTTCGCCCAGGCGCTGGAGTCCAAGGGCCTCTTCGTCGACATGGACCAGGCCGCGGCCGACGTGAAGTCCGGCTACGTGCCCGGCGCGTGGGAGGCCTTCGCCGTCCCCGGCCGGACCGGCTCCTTCGACCTGCCGTGGTACCTCACCTCCGAGGTCACCATGTACAACAAGAAGCTGTTCGAGAAGGCCGGCCTGGACCCCGAGAAGCCCCCGACGACCTTCGACGAGCTGCTCGCCGACGGCCGGAAGCTCTCCGACGCGGGCCACGGCGACTTCTACGGCATCCACCCCGCCCTGGAGAACCGGTTCATCACCGACCTCGCCAAGCAGGGCGTGCCCCTGCTGGACGCCTCCGGGAAGAAGTGGACCTTCAACACCCCCGAGGCCGCCGCCTACCTGCAGAAGCTGGTGGACGCCTACAAGGGCGGCGTCTTCCCGAAGGACTCCCTCACCCAGAACCACAGCAAGGAGACCGAGGCCTACCAGGCCGGGCGCATCGGCCTCTTCCCCTCGGGCCCGAACTTCCTCGCCGTCGTCAAGCAGAACGCCGCCGACATCGCCGCCGACACGGGCGTCGGCCCCCAGATCACCGGCCCCGACGGCGCCGTCAACATGTCCGTCATGGGCCTGATGGTCCCGAAGAGCAGCAAGAACCGCGCCACCGCCCTGGACTTCGCCAAGTACCTGTCCAACGCGCAGAACCAGCTCGCCTTCAGCAAGATCGTGACGATCCTGCCCAGCACCCTCTCCTCCCTCAAGGACCCGTACTTCACCGCCGCCGGCGACGGCTCGCCCGAGGCGAAGGCCCGCCGGATCTCCGCCGAGCAGATCGCCCGCGCGAAGAACCTGGTGCCCGTCCAGTACGACGCCCGCGTGACCGCCGCCGTCATCGGCAAGGTCCAGCTCGCCCTCCAGGGCCGCCTGGCGCCGCAGAAGGCGCTCGACGAGGCCGTCGACGCCGCGAACCGCATCACCGGCGCCGCCGGCTGACCCGCGCAGGACCGCCGCCGGGCCGGGCGCGCACCGCTCCCGGCCCGCGGCCCCCGCGCTCCCGAGACCCCCTGCTCCCGCAGGACAAGGAGGCATCCGTGACCGGCCGCCGCTGGTACGTCCCCTGGCTCTTCCTCACCCCGGCGCTGGCCGTCGCCACGGCCTTCTTCCTCGTCCCCTTCGCCAACACCGTCGTGCTGTCCTTCACCGACGCCAGCACCCTGGGCGGGGGCACCTTCACCGGGCTGCACAACTACGTCCGGCTCGCGCACGACCCCGACTTCTGGCTCTCGGTGCGCAACACCGCCCTCTACGTCGCCGTCGTGGTGCCCTGCATGGTCGTGCTGCCGCTGCTGCTCGCCGTCCTCGTCCAGCGCCGGGTCGCCGGCATCGGCTTCTTCCGCGCCGTCTTCTACTCGCCGGTCGTCGCCTCGATGGTGGTCGCGGGCCTGATCTGGTCGTGGCTGCTGTCCAGCGACGGCCTGGTCAACTCCCTGCTGCGCGGACTGCACCTGGTGGACGCGCCGCTGCCCTTCCTCACCGACGCCCGGATGCTGCTCCTCGGCTCCATGGCCATGACCGTGTGGAAGGGCCTGGGCTACTACATGGTCGTCTACCTCGCCGCCCTCGCCAACGTCCCCCGGTCGCTGCTGGAGGCCGCCGAGGTCGACGGCGCGGGCCCCGTGCGCCGCTTCCGCAGCGTCACCCTGCCGCTGGTCCGGCCCACCATGGTTCTGGTCGCCACCCTGTCGGCCATCGCCGGCGCCAAGGTCTTCGCGGAGGTCTTCACCCTCAGCAGCGGCACCGCCGGACCGGGCGGCGAGGCCCGCACCCTCGTCTACACCATCCGCGAGACCGGCCTCGGCCTCGGCGGCGAGGCCGGCTACGCCTCCGCGATGAGCCTCGTCCTCTTCCTCGGCACCCTCGGCCTGTCGGTCGCCGTCACCCGCCTCAACACCCGGGAGGAGCGCGCATGACGTCCCTGCACACCGGGGCCGCCGCGTCGGCGTCCGCACCCGCCTCCGCCTCCGCCGACGGCCGGACCGCCGGTGCCGCCCCCGGACCGGCCCCCCGCACCCGCGACCCGCGCCGCGCCGCCGGCCTCGCGGTCCGCTATCTGCTGCTCACCGCCGTGCTGGTCCTCACCGTCGGCCCCTTCCTGTGGCAGCTGTCCACCTCCCTCAAGGGCAACGGCGAGCGGGTCTTCGGCTACCCGCCGCAGCTCGTGCCGCACCACCCGACGCTGCGCCACTACGGCGAGGTCCTCGACACCGTGCCCGTCCTGCGGTACGCCGGGAACTCCCTGGTCGTCGCCGTCGGCTCCGTCGTCACCAACTGCCTCTTCGGGTCCATGGCCGGGTACGCGCTCGCCCGGATGCGGTTCCGCGGCCGGGCGGTCGCCGTCGGCGTCTTCCTCGCCACGATGATCATCCCCTTCGAGAGCATCATGGTCTCCGAGTTCCTGGTGGCCCGCTCCCTGCACCTCACCGACACGCTGCTCGGCGTCATGCTGCCGCTCGCCGCCTCCGGCCTGTCGGTGCTCCTCATGCGCAACGCCTTCCGCCGGCTGCCCGCCGAGGTCGAGGAGGCGGCCGTCCTGGACGGCGCGGGGGAGTGGCAGCGCTTCCGGAGCATCGCCCTGCCGTCGGCCCGCGGCACCCTCGCCGCCGTCGCCGTCTTCAGCTTCGTCTTCGCCTGGGACGACTTCCTCTGGCCGCTCGTCGTGCTCTCCGACCCGGCCCACTACACGCTGACGGTGGGCATCCAGTACCTGTCCGGCACCTTCACCAACGACCAGCGGGTGATCGCGGCGGGCACGATGATGGCCGTCGTGCCGCTGCTCGCGCTCTTCTTCGCCCTGCAGCGGCTCTTCTTCCGAGGCGCAGGCGAGGGGGCGGTCAAGGGATGAGCACCACGGACACGGGAACCGGCACCGGTACGGACACCGGTACGGGCACCGGCACGGCCACGGGCACCGGCACGGCCACGGCCACGGGAACCGGCACGGAGGCGGCGCCCCCGGACCGGGACGCCCCGCGCGAGCCCAAGCACGAGGTGCTGCGCCGCGCCCTGCTCGACCTCGTCGAGGCCGGCAGCCCGCACCAGATGCTCCCCAGCGAGCGGGAGCTGATGCAGCGCTACGACGTCAGCCGCGTCACCGTGCGGCGCGCCGTGGAGCGCCTCGGCCAGGAGGGCCGCATCTACCGCGTCCAGGGCGCGGGCACCTTCGTCGCCGAACCGGCGACCATCAGCAAGTCGCTGCGCCTGACCTCCTTCTCGGAGGACATCCGCGAGCGCCGCATGGTCCCCGCCGGCCGGCTGCTCGTCCTGGAGCGCGTCCACGCCGACGTCACCAACGCCCGCGACCTGTTCGTCGAGCCCGGCGCGCCCCTGGTACACCTGGAGCGGCTGCGCACCGCCGACGGCGAGCCGATGTGCCTGGAGAACGTCTGGCTGCCCGAGCAGCTCGTGCCCGGACTGCTGGAGCACGGCGACCCCGGCTCCCTGTACGGGTGGCTGGAGCGCGCCGGGTCCGCACCCGAGAGCGCCGAGCAGACCGTCCGCGCCACCGTCGTCGACGCCCGGCAGGCCGCACTGCTGCACGTGCCGCCGCAGTTCCCCGCCCTGCACGTCGAGCGGGTCACCCGCGACGGCCGCGGCCGCGCCGTGGAGCGCGCCGTCAGCCTCTACCGCGCCGACCGGTACGACTTCCGCCTCACCATCACCCGGGAGCGCCGCACATGAACCCCGCGGACCCCTCCGCGCCCGCGCCCGCCCGCCCCGTCCCCCCGCCCGTCCCCGTGCTCGCCGTCGACATCGGCGGCACCACGACCACGGCCGCCGCCGTCCTCCCCGGCCACCGCATCGCCGTCCGGGCGGCCGCGCCCACCCCGGCGCAGGACGGCCCCGACGCCGTCCTCGCCACCGCGCTGCGCCTGGCCCGCGCCGTCCGCGACGCCGCGGCCGACCGCGGTGCGGCCGCCCCGGCCGCCGCCGGCGTCGGCACGGCGGGCGTCGTCGGCCCCGACGGCCGCACGGTCGCCGCGGCGACCTCCGCCCTCCCCGGCTGGGCCGGGACCGCGGTCGCCGACCGGTTCGAGGAGGCGCTCGGCGTCCCCGCCACGGTCCTCGGCGACGTCCAGGCGTTCCTGGCCGGCGAGGCCGCCGCCGGGGCCGCCCGCGGCGCGCACCTCGCCGTCGCCGCGATGGCCGGGACCGGCATCGGCGGCGCCGTCGCCGTCGGCGGGCGCGTCCTGCGGGGCGCGTCCGGGGCCGCGGGCCACCTCGGCCACGTCCCCGTCCCCGGCGCGGAGGGCCGGCCCTGCCCCTGCGGGCGCGACGGCCACGTGGAGGCGCTGGCCTCCGGGCCCGCGATGGCCGCCGGGGTCCGGCGGCTGCGGCCCGGCCTGCCGGTGCCCGACCTGCGCGCGGCGGCCCGGCTGGCCCGCGACGGCGACCCCGCCGCGGCCGGCGTGCTGCGCGCCGGCGGCGAGGCCCTGGGCACGGCCCTGGCCGGGGTGGTCGCCGTCCTCGACCCGGACGTCGTCGTGCTCGGCGGCGGCGTCCTGGCCGCCGGGCCCTGGTACGCGGACGCCCTGCGCTCCGCCCTGGCCCGGCACACCCTGCCGCTGCTGCGCGCGGTCCCGGTCGTGCAGTCGGTGCTGGACGCGGACGCCGTCCTCCTCGGCGCGGCGGCCGAGGCCCGCGCCGCCCTCGCGGACCCCGTCCCCGCCGCCCCCGCCGACGCCGTTCCCGCCCACCCGAACGGAGCCACCGCGTGACCGCCGGCCCCGGCCGCCCCGCCACCCCGCACACCGCCACCCCGCACGCCACGGCCCCGCACACCGCCGCCCCGCGTCCCGGCGGCAGGCCCCGGATCGCCCTCGTCCCCCTCGACGAGCGCCCCGCCTGCACCGCGCTGCCCCGCATGGTCGCCGCCGTGGCCGGCGCCGACCTGCTGCTGCCGCCCGCCGCCGCCCTCCCCGCGCTGCGCCGCCCCGGCGACCCCGCCGCGCTCGGCTCCTGGCTCGCCGCCACGGACGCCGACGCCGCCGTGGTGTCCCTGGAGACCCTCGGCCACGGCGGCCTCATCGCCTCCCGCACCCGGCCCGCGACGGTCGCCTCCGCCACCGCCGCCTGGGAGCCCCTGCGCGCGCTCGCCGCCCGCGGCACCCCCGTCCACGCGGTCACGCTCGTCACCCGCACCCCCGACTCCGCCGACGCGATGGAGGAGCCCGCCTACTGGGACCCCCACGGCCCGGACCTCCACCGGCTCTCCGCCGCCCTCCACCGTGCCGCGGACGGGGAGGCGGGCGCCGCCGCCGAGGCCCGGGACGCCGCCGGCCGCGTGCCGCCGGAGGTCCGCGCCGACTTCCTCACCCGGCGGCTGCGCAACCACGCCGTCAACCTCGCCGCCCTGGAACTGGCCGCCGACGGCACCGTCCGCTCCCTCGTCGTCGGCGCCGACGACACCGCCCCCCACGGCCTGGCCACCGCCGAGCTGCACTGGCTCGACCGGTGGGCGGACTGGCTCGGCCTGCGCGGCCGCGTCGCGGTCCGCCCCGGCGCCGACGAGGCCTGCACCGCGCTCGTCGCCCGCACCCTCCTCGGCCTCTTCGGCGGGGGGCCGGTGGCCGTGCGCGTCGAGGCCGTCGACCCCGCCGGACTGCTGCGCACCGCCCCGTACGAGAACGTGCCCGTCGGCACGACCGCCGCCCGCCAGCTGGAGGCGTGCGGGGCGACCGCCGTCGCCCCGGAGGGGCCGGCCCCGGACGCCGTCCTCCTCGTGCACACCCCCGACGGGGCCGGCGACTGGGCCGTCGCGCCGCCCGCCGCCACCGACCCGGCCCCGGCCGCCGCCCTGGCCGCCCGCGCCGCCCGCCTGCTGGACGGGGGCCACGGCGTCGCCGTCGCCGACTGCGCCCAGCCCAACGGCGCCGACCCGGCCCTGGTCGCGGCGCTCGCCGCCGAGGGCGTCCTGGAGCGGCTCACCTCGTACGCGGGCTGGAACACCGCCGGCAACACCCTCGGCACCGTGGCCGCGCACACGGTGGCCGCCGTCGCCGCGCGCCGCGCCGGCCGCTTCGACGCGGACGCCCACCGCAGGCTCCTGCTCCACCGCCTCCTGGAGGACTGGGGGTACATGGCGTCCGCCCGCGGCCGGGCCCGCGCCGCCCTCGGCAGCGACCCCGCCCGCCACGACCGCGTCCCGGCGGACCACCCCGTGCTCGCCGCCGTCGCCGCCGACCTCGCCGCCTGCCGCGACCGGCTGCCCGGCTTCGGCGGCCTGGCCGTCGACCCCCGGTCCGTCGTGCTGCCGTGGAACCGCACCTTCGAGGTCGACTTCGCCCTCACGGGGGGCGCCGCCGCCGTCCAGGCCACCGCCGCCGTCCCCGCCACCGCCGTCCCCGCCACCGGCCCCGCGGCCGGCGCACGTCCGGCCGAGGAGCAGGAGTGACGAACCGTCAGGACGGCAGGCCGTCCCGCACCCTGACCGCCGACGTCGCCGTCGTCGGCGGCGGACTCGGCGGTGTCGCCGCCGCCCTCGCCGCCGCCCGGGCCGGGCGCACCGTCGTGCTCACCTGCGACCAGCCCGTGCTCGGCGGCCAGGTCACCTCGCAGCTCGTCCCCGCCCTCGACGAGCACCCCCACGTCGAGCAGGGCGGCGTGTCCGCCTCCTACCGGGAGTTCCGCACCCTCGTCCGCTCCCGCTACGGCGGCCTGGCCAACCCGGGCGGCGGCTGGGTGAGCCGCCTGTGCTTCGAACCCGCCGCCGCCGAGCAGGCCCTCGCCGACCTGCTCGCCCCCCACGTCGCCGCCGGCCGGCTGCGCGTCCTCACCGGCGTCCGCCCGTACGCGGCGCGGCGCGACGGGGACCGCCTCGCCGAGGTCCACCTGGCCGAGGCCCCCCCGCCCGCGACCGCCCCGGACCGCCCGGGGCCGCAGGACGGCCCCGCCGGGGCGGACGGCCGCCTCGCCCTCGCCGCCGACGTCTTCTGCGACGCCACCGAGACCGGTGAGCTGCTTCCCCTCGCAGGCGCCCCCTGGACCGTCGGCTCCGAGGGCCGCGACGCCCACGGCGAGGGCCTCGCCCTGCCCGGCGGCCCGCAACCGCACGCCGTGCAGTCCTGCACCGTCGGCTTCGCCGTCGAGCACCGCCCGGGGGAGGACCACACCGTCCCCCGCCCCGCCGGCTACCGGCGCTGGCGCGACTCCCAGCCCTTCACCCTGGAGATCGCCGGCTGGGACGACCGCCTCCACCGCTACCGCATGTTCGCCGACGGCCCCGACGGCCACCCGCCGTTCTGGACCTACCGGCGGCTGCGCGACGGCGCCCTGCTCGGCGGACGCGACATTGCCCTGGTCAACTGGGCCGGCAACGACTACGCCGACGCCTCCCTGGTCCACGAGCCCCGCCGCGCCCGCGCCGAGGCCCGCGCCCTCTCCCTCGCCTTCCTCCACTGGCTGCAGACCGAGTGCCCCCGCGACGACGGCTCCGGCCGCGGCTACTCCGGCCTGCGCCTGGCCCCGGCCGCCGCGGGCACCCCCGACGGCCTGGCCGCCGAGCCCTACGTCCGCGAGTCCCGGCGGCTGCTCACCGACCGCCCCGTGCGCGAGCAGGACCTGCTGCCCGTCCCCGGGCAGGCCCGCGCCGCCCACCGGCACGACGGCGCCGGCGTCGCCTGGTACCACCTCGACCTGCACGCCCGGGTCGGGCACCCGCAGTCCGCGTACGCGCCCACCGCGCCGTTCCAGGTGCCGCTGTCCGTCCTCGTCGCCGACACCCCCGCCAACCTGCTGGCCGCCGCCAAGAACCTCGCCGCCACCCAGGTCGCCGCGGCCGCCTACCGGGTCCACCACGGCGAGTGGGCGGTCGGCGAGGCCGCCGGGGCGCTGGCCGCGCACGCCGCCGGACGCGGCACCGGCCCCGCCCGCGTCGTCGCCGACCCCCGCGAACGCGCCCTGCTGCAGCGCACCCTCGCCCGCGACGGCGTACCGCTCGCCTGGCTGCTCGACGTCGCGTCCGACGACCCCCTCTTCCCCTCCGCCCACCTGCTCGCCGCAGCGGGCGGCCTCGCCGGTCCGCGGACCGGCACCCTCGACGCCCTCCCGGACGAGCCCGCCACCGGCGCCGACCTGCGGGCCCTGGCCGCCGCGGCCGAGCGGCTCGCGCCCGGTGCCGCCGCGTCCGCCGGACCGGCGGCCCCCGGCTCCACCTGGCGGGACGTCACCGCCGCCCTCGGGACGGCCGTGGACCGGGCACTGGACCGCAGTGCCCGCAGCTGAGAAAGGCAACCGGTGTACCCCCACGACACATCGCCCCGCCGCACACCGCAGCGGCCCCTCCCGCAGGCGCTCGCCGGCGGCCTGGTGGTCTCCTGCCAGGCGCTGCCCGGCGAGCCCCTGCACGGACCGCACTTCATGGCCGAGATGGCCAGAGCGGCCGAGCTCGGCGGCGCCGTGGGCCTGCGGATCAACGGCCCCGCCGACGTCGCCGCCGTCCGCGCCGCCAGCAGCCTCCCGGTGATCGGCCTGTGGAAGGACGGCGACGAGGGCGTCTACATCACGCCCACGCTCCGCCACGCCCTCGCCGTCGCCGAGGCGGGCGCCGACATCGTCGCCCTCGACGCCACCGGCCGCCCCCGCGGCGACGGACTGGACCTCGCCGCCACCGCCGCCGCCCTCCACGCGCGCGGCACCCTCGTGATGGCCGACGTCTCCACCCTCGACGAGGGCCTCGCCGCCGCGGCGGCCGGCGCCGACCTGGTGGCCACCACCCTCTCGGGCTACACCCCCGCCAGTCCCGCCCGCAGCGGGCCGGACCTGGAGCTGGTCGCGGCCCTCGCCGCCCGCCTCGCCGTGCCCGTGGTCGCCGAGGGCCGCATCGCCACCCCCGAGCAGGCCGCGGCGGCCCTGGCCGCCGGCGCCGCCACCGTCGTCGTCGGCGGCGCCATCACCCGCCCCGCCGCCCTGACGGCCCGCTTCGCCGCCGCCCTCCGCACCGAGGAGACCCCGTCGTGACGCCCCCCGGCCCCGCCCCTTCCCCCGCCGCCCCCGCGCCCCGCACCGGCCCCGTCGACTGCCACGTCGTCACCCACGTGCACTGGGACCGGGAGTGGTACCGGCCCTTCGAGGCGTTCCGCGCCCGCCTCGTCGAACTCGCCGAGCGGGTCTGCGCCGAACTCGACGACGGCCGCATGCGCACCTTCCACCTCGACGGCCAGACCATCGTCCTCGCCGACGTCGCCGCCCTCCGCCCCGACCTCGCCGACCGGCTGCGCGCCCACGCCGCCGCCGGCCGCCTCACCGTCGGCCCCTGGCACGTCCTCGCCGACAACCAGCTCGTCTCCGGCGAGAACCTGGTCCGCAACCTGCTCACCGCCCGCCGCCACGGCGCCGAGGCCGGCGCCCTCGCGGGCGTCGGCTACTGCCCCGACGCCTTCGGCCACCCCGCCGACCTGCCCCGCATCCTGCGCGGCTTCGGCATGGACACCGCCCTCGTGTGGCGCGGCGCCCCCGACGGGGTCGCCCGCTTCCGCTGGCGCTCCCCGGACGGCTCCGAGGTGCTGGCGGCCTCCCAGGGCTACCACGCCGCCGAGGTCCTCTGGCCGGAGCCGGACGGCGACGACGGGCGGGCGGCGCGCCTGAAGGAGTTCGCCGCCGCCGAGCGCGCCCGCCTCCCCGAGGGCCCCTGGCTGCTGATGAACGGCGGCGACCACCTCGCGCCCACCGACCCCGCCGCCGCGCTGCGCGCCGTGGCCGCCGCGGCGGAGGAGCAGGGCACCGCCCTGCGCGAGAGCACCCTGGAGGAGTTCTTCGCCGCCGCCCGCAGCGCCGCCGCCGACGGGGACCTGCCCGTCGTCGAGGGGCCGCTGCGGCACCGGCCCGGCCGGCTCACCTTCCTCCTCCCCGGCACCCTCTCCGCCCGCATCCGCCTCAAGCAGGCCAACGCCGCCGCCCAGACCCTGCTGGAGCGCTGGGCCGAACCCCTCACCGCCCTCCACGCCCCGCACGACGCCGCCCTGCACGCGGAGCTGCGCCACGCCTGGGAGCTGCTGCTGCGCAACGCCCCCCACGACTCCCTGTGCGGCTGCAGCGTCGACGAGGTCCACCGCGAGAACGAGGTCCGCTTCGACCGCGTCCGCCAGGCCGGCGACCACGTCGTCCGCCGCGCCCTCGCCGCCTCCGGCCTCGACACCCGCCTGTACGGGGATCCGGCCGCGGACACCGCCGCCTTCGCCGTCCTCAACCCGCACGCCGACACCGCGAGCGGCCCGGTCCTCGTCGAGATCCTCACCGCCCCCGGCCGCCACCCGCAGGCCGTCACCGCCCCCGACGGCACCGACGTCCCCTTCGCGTGCGAGACGCTCGGCGAGGAGACCGCCTTCGAGGCCGACCTGGACCTGCTGCCCGACTCCCGGCCCGCCGTGCGCCACCGCCTGGCGCTGCTCGCCCGCGACGTCCCGCCGCTCGGCCGCGCCGTGCACACCGTCCGCCTCGGCGACGCGCCCGCCCCCGCCGCCGGCGTCCGGACGGAGGCGGACACCCGCACCCTGCCGCTCCCCGGCGGCGCCCGCGCCGAGGCCGCCGACGACGCCTCGCTCACCCTCCGCCTCGCCGACGGCACCGTCCTCCCCGGCCTGGGAAGGCTGCTCGACGAGGGCGACCGCGGCGACACCTACACCTTCGACCCCGTCCCCGGCGACCGCCCCGCCGCCCCCCGGCTCACCGCCGCGCGCCGCCGCACCTCCGCCGTCCGCACCGTGCTGGAGCTCGACGCCGTCCTCGACCTGCCCGCCGGCCTCACCCCCGACCGCGCCGCCCGCCTCCTCGGGACGACCGCGCTGCCGGTCCGCATCGCCGTGGAGAGCTGGCACGGGCACGCGCCGCTGCGCTGGACCGTCCGGTTCGACAACACCGCCGACGACCACCGGCTGCGCCTGCACTTCCCCACCCCCGGGGCCCGCGGCCGCTGGACCGCCGACGCCCACTACAGTCTCCTCGACCACCCCACCGGCCCCGACCTCGGCCCGCTCCCGCAGGAGCGCGCCCACGAGGCCGAGTGCGGCGCCGTCCCCGTGCAGAGCGTCTCCGCCGTCGGCTCCGGCGCGCTGCGCGTCGCCGTCGCGGCCCCCGGCCTGCCCGAGCGCACCGGCATCGCGCCCGAGCACAGCCCCTCGGGCGCCGAGGAGCTCGCCGTGACCCTGCTGCGGTCCGTCGGCTGGCTCTCCCGCTTCGACCTGGCCTCCCGCACCACCGGCGCCGGTCCCATGCTCGCGACCCCCGAGGCCCAGTGCCGCGGCCCGCAGCGCTTCGACCTCGACGTGCTCGTCGGCGAGGACGGGGACACCGCCGGGGAGCCCGGCCTCGCCCGGCTCGGCGCCGCCGCCCGCGCGCCGCTGTACGCCCTCCAGGTGCGGCCGGGGACCGCCCCGCAGCCCGTCCTCGACCCCGGACTGCGGGTCGAGGGGGCGCTGCTGACGGCGCTGAAGACCGCCGAGGACGGTGACGGCCTGGTCCTGCGGATCTCGAACCCCACCCGGTCGGCCCTCACCGCCCGCCTCCGCCTGCCGGCCGGGGTGCGCGCCGTGCCGGCCCGGCTCGACGAGTCGCCGGCGGACGGCCCCGCCCTCGCGCCCCCCGCCGTGCCGGGCGGTCCGGTGGAACTCCCGCTGGGCCCCTGCGGCCTGCTGACCCTGCGGCTCACCGCCCCGCCCGCGCGGTAGGGCGGTGCCCGGGGCGGTGCCGCTCTCCCGGTCCCGCCCCGGGTCCGCCGGGCGGTCCCGGAACCCCGCCGGCCCCGACGGCGGGGTCCGCACGGCAGGGAGGAGGGAGGGCCCCGGGGACCGGGGCCCTCCCGCCGCTGCCGGACCTAGCCGACGCTCACCGGTGGCAGTGCTGGTAGCCCTGGTGCCAGACCCGGGTCCAGTAGCCCGCGTGCCAGCGGTGGTGGCGGTCGCGGTGGCCCCTGTGCCAGGTCCGGGTCCAGTAGCCCGCGTGCCAGGCGCACCTCTCCCGGCCGTGGCCGCGGGCGTGGTCCCGGCCGCGGTCGCGGTCGCCGTCGTGGCCGTGGTCGCAGGACGCGGCGGCCGGGGCCGCCGTGCGGGCGGGGGCGGCCGAGGCGGCCGATGCCGAGGTGAGCGTGGCGCCGCCGACGAGTGCGGTGGCGGCCACGCCGAGGGCGAGGGTGCGGACGAACCGGTTTCCCATAATGGGTTTCTCCCTTTCCGGAGAGCGTGCGGAACGCTCCATGCCTACCACCGGAAACCGGGCGGGAAATCCTCGTTTCATCCTTTCGGCGGCAATTCTCCAACCGTCGGAAAAATCTTACGCCGCCTTTATGTCCGCCTTGCTAGCGGGCAGCAAAACCGCTGCTCATGGCGTTCCCGGAAGCTGTCGGGCGGCCGCCGGGCGGTCATCGGGAGCACCCGGCGGGGGAGGGGCGGCGCGCGGTCCGGAAAACCGTCGCCGTCGAGGGTGCGGACCACCGCCCCGTCGGCGGAACGCGGAAAACGAGCACCGCGGAAAACGCGGTCCGGAGGAATCCCGGCTGTCTCGCACCGGCCGCCGCGCACCGGCCGCCTCGGGCCGGCCGTCCCGGCCGGGGCCGTGCCGGTACCGGGAAACGGCCGCGCCCCCGCCCGGGGGGGGGGGGGGCGCGGGGCTGGGGTGTCAGGCCTGGCTGCTGTCCTTGAGCGAGCCCCAGCCGTGCCACCGGTCGACCTCGATCCAGGCGCTGACCCGCGCGCGGTCCCGTCGCGGTTAGTCCTTGCCCGTGTACTGCCGGGACAGCCGGTCGATGTCGGCGAGGCCCTCGTCGTCGCGGATCCCGACGGCCCGTCCGATGATGCTCACGTGGGTGTACCAGTCGCCCCCGTCCAGCACGGTGAGCGTGACCCGGGGGTCGTTGCGCAGGTGCTCCAGCCGCTTGCGGCCCTCGTCCATGTTGACCAGGACCCGGCCGTCGTCCCAGAGGTACCAGGTGGCCGTCGACACCGGCTGGCCGTCGGACCGGAGCGTGGTGATGACCGCCGGGTTCGGCTTCCTCAGCATGGCGACCGCGGCCTCCGGGAGCGGCGGGTTCGACATGGGCTCTCCTCCTGCTGTCGTACCGGTGTCCACACCCCCCGGCGCCGGCGGTGCGGGTGCGCCCCGCGGCGTCCGTGCCCACAGTGCCACACCCGGGCCGCCGCACCCCGCATCCGCTCCCCGCGGGTCAGCCCCGCCGCCCCGGGGCCGCGCACCCCCCTCCGTGCCACCTCCTCCAGGCCACCTCCTCCGTGCCACCCCCCGCCCCGCTCCGCCGTGCCGTGCCGCGTGTCCACGGACCGGAAGCGGTGAACGCGCGATATCCGGCGGTGCTGTATTCCGCCGCATGCCGCACACCGCCGCGTCCGCCATGATGCGAATGATGCCCCCGACACCGGAGGCGCTTCGCTAGCGAAGCCGTGTGCGCGCACGACGCGACGGACCCTCCGGAAACGGAGGGTCCTTTTTGTTGTCCCCGTGTGGAATCCGAAGGGCCCGCCATGTCCTGTCCCCCCGTCATCTCCCTCACCGACTGCGCCGACCCCAACGCGGTGGCCCGGCAGTCCGCCAGGATCGCCGCGCTCTTCGGCGCCACGCCGATCCTCCTCCCGCTGGTCGGCCCGGACCCGGAGGGCGCCGCCGCCCCCACCCTGCTCGACCTGCTGCGCTCCACCGGCCTGACCGGCGGACCGACCCACCCCACCGTGGTGCTCGTCAACATCGCCCCCCGGGACGGGCACTGGCCCAACGGCGCGCCGTTCTGCTGGTTCCGCCACGGGGAGCACCTGGTCGTCAGCACGCTGAACCCCCGGGTCCTCGCCCCGCTCTCGGCCTACCTGGGCCTGGAGGAGGTGCAGGTCACCGACGTGCGCGAGGTCCTGGAGGCCGCCGCGGCGCAGTGGGCGCGGCTCGGTGCGGCCGAGGTGGAGGAGATCGCCCGGACCCAGTTCCGCAGCCTCTGGTACGCGCCGCTGCTGGCCCGCTGGCTGGTCGACGGCCGCCCGGTCCCCGCGCAGCCGCACACCGTCCGGGCCCCGGAGCCCGCGGAGGTGCGGGTCGCCGTCGTGGACAACTTCGGCAACTGCAAGCTGGACCGGCCCGCCGCGGCCCCCCGGCGCGGACGGCGCCGACGGACCGGGCGGCGCGGACGCCCTGCCCGTCCGCAGCCGGCGCGACGGCCGGAGCGTCCTGGTGCGCCGCTACGACCGGCTGCCCGACGTGCCGTACGGCGAGCCCGGGATCACCGTCGGGAGTTCGGGAATCGGCTTCGCCGAACTCGTGGTGCGCGGCGGCTCCGCGTCCGAACGGTTCGGTCTGCGTGAGGGCGACCCGGTCTTCCGTCTCACCAGCTGACATGTTGTCGCGGTGTTATCGGAAGGTGATCGCCGCAATTGACACCGTGCTCGGCCGCCCGGAATGCTGAAACGCATGTCCGGACCCTTCCCGCTGGTACGCCGCCGCCACGTGGCCCACGTGCGCTGTGCTGCCGACCTGTGCCGCTGAGCGCGCGACCCGGGCCCCTCCCCCCGTACCGTCCCTCTCCGGACTCCCCTGTGAAGGAAACCCCCGTGCTCCGTCTCCGTACCCTCGTCTCCGCATGCGCGGGCGCCGCCCTCGCCCTGGCGGCCTCCGCGTGCGCCCCCCAGCCCGAGGCGAAGCCCGCGTCGGCCGCGGCCGCACCCTCCGGCAAGGCCGCCTCCGCCTGCACGCCGGACAGCCCGCACCTGTACCGCAGGGGCCGGCTGACCGTCGCGACGGACTCCCCGGCCTACGCGCCCTGGTTCCAGGACAACAAGCCCGCCAACGGCAAGGGCTTCGAGAGTGCGGTCGCCTACGCGGTGGCCGGGAAGCTCGGCTTCGACCGCAGCCGGGTGACGTGGGTCGTCGAACCCTTCGACAACTCCTACGCCCCGGGCGCCAAGAACTTCGACTTCGACATCAACCAGATCTCCGTCACCCCCCAGCGCGCCAAGGCGGTGGACTTCTCCACCAGCTACTACACGGCCAGCCAGGGCGTCCTCGTGCTGGACGGGTCGCCGTACGCGAAGACCGCGTCGCTGGCCGGGCTCAAGGGCGCCAGGATCGGCGTGCAGGTCGCCACCACCAGCTACCAGGCCGTGCTCGACCGGATCCGGCCCTCGCACCGGCCCAGCGTCTTCAACACCACCAACGACGAGATCCGCGCCCTGCAGAACGGCCAGATCGACGCGATCGTCACCGACATGCCCACCGTGTTCTACCTGGCCGGCGCCGAGCTGGAGCACGGCAGGATCCTCGGCCAGTTCGGCTACAGCGGCGGCACGCCCGAGGAGTTCGGCCTGCTGCTGAAGAAGGGCAGCGGACTGACCGCCTGCGTGAACCGCGCCCTCGCCGACCTGAAGGCCGACGGCACGCTGAAGAGGATCACCGACCAGTGGCTGTCCGCCTCGGCCGACGTCCCCGAGCTGAAGCAGTAACGGACCCGCCATGGAACACGGCACCACCGAACCCGGCACCGCCGGGCCCGAGAGCGAAGCCGTACCGGACCGGCCCGCACCGGCCCCCGGCACACCCGCCCCCGTGACACCGGCCACCGGGGCTGCGGACGAGGAGCACCGGCCGAGCCCCCGTGAGCAGGAGCGGGAGCGGTTCCGGCGCTCCCGCCGGCGGCGCGACACCTGGATCGCCGCCCTGTCCACCCTGGCCTTCCTGGGGCTGCTGGCGGCGGCCGCCGTCGCCTCCCCGGGCTGGGACCGGGTCCACGGCCTCTTCCTGGACGCCGGGGAGTTCCGGGCGGCCCTCCCCGAGATCCTGCAGGGCTTCTGGCTCAACGTCAGGATGTTCCTCGTCGCCGAGGCGCTGATCCTGCTCCTCGGGCTCGCCGTCGCCCTGGTGCGGGTGACCCGGGCACCCGGCCTCCAGCCGCTGCGGCTGGCCGCGACCGTGTACGTGGACGTCTTCCGCGGGGTGCCGACCCTGCTGCTGGTCTTCCTGGTCGGCTTCGGCCTGCCGGCCCTTCGGCTGCAGGGCACCCCGTCGCAGCCGTGGGTGCTCGGCGTGATCGCCCTCGTCCTCTCCTACACCGCCTACGTCGCCGAGGTCCTGCGCGCCGGACTGGAGTCGGTCCACCCCGCCCAGCGCCACGCCGCCCGGGCGCTGGGGCTGAGCGGTTCGCAGACCCTGCGGCACGTGGTCCTGCCGCAGGCGGTGCGGAACGTGCTCCCGCCTCTCCTCAACGACTTCATCGCCCTCCAGAAGGACACCGCCCTGGTCGCCGTCCTCGGTCCCCTCGAAGCCCTGCGGGTCGCCCAGATCAAGGCGGACTACGACTTCAACTACACCCCCTACCTCGGGGCGGCGCTGCTCTTCATCGCCGTGACCGTCCCGCTGACCCGCGTCGCCGACCGCCTGCAGCGGCGGGCGGCGCAGCGCACCCGGGCGGAGGCGGCCCGGTGAACGAGCCCCTGCTGAGGATCCGCGGCCTGCACAAGCGGTACGGCTCCCGCACGGTCCTGCGCTCGGTCGACCTGGACGTCGCCGAGCACGAGGTCGTCTGCCTCATCGGCGGCTCGGGCTCGGGCAAGTCGACCCTGCTGCGCTGCGTGGACCTGCTGGACGTCGTCGACGACGGCACCGTCCACCTGGGCGGCACCGAGCTGACCGACCCCCGGCTGGACGCCGACGTCGCCCGCCGGCGGATCGGCGTCGTCTTCCAGGCGTACAACCTCTTCCCGCACCTGAGCGTGCTCGACAACATCACGCTCGCGCCCCGGATCGTCCACGGCGTGCCGCGCCGGCAGGCCGAGGAGACGGCCCGCGGACTGCTGGCCAGGCTCGGGCTCGCGGACAAGGAGCGGGACCACCCCGACCGGCTCTCCGGCGGGCAGCAGCAGCGCGCCGCCATCGCCCGCGCCCTGGCGACGGAGCCGGAGCTGCTTCTCCTCGACGAGATCACCTCGGCGCTCGACCCGGAGCTGGTGGGGGAGGTCCTCGACGTGGTCGCGGACCTCAAGCAGCGGGGGATGACCATCCTGATGGCCACGCACGAGATGGGCTTCGCCCGGCAGGTCGCCGACCGGGTCTGCTTCCTGGAGGACGGTGTGATCCGGGAGGAGGGCACCGCGGAGCAGGTGCTGACCGATCCGCGGCACCCGTCGACCCGGCGCTTCCTCTCCCGGGTGCTCGACCGGCGCTGAACCGGACCGGGCCGGCGGCGGGCCCCGGCCCGGGTACCGCCGCCGGCCCCCCCCCGGCCCGCCCCGGGCCGCGCCCGCGGGGAGCCCCCGCGGGGGAGGAGGCCCCCCTGCCCGGGCGTAGGTTGTGCGGTGGGGCGCGCCGCGCGCCCCCGCATCCCGAGGGAGACCCCATGGACCTGTACGACATCCCCCTGCGCACCCTGGACGGTGCGCCGACCTCGCTCGCCGACCACCGCGGCAAGGTGCTGCTGCTGGTGAACGTCGCCTCCAAGTGCGGCCTGACCCCGCAGTACGAGGGCCTGGAGCGCCTCCAGCAGCGCTACGCCGACCGGGGCTTCACCGTGCTGGGCTTCCCCTGCAACCAGTTCGCCGGGCAGGAGCCGGGCACCGCCGAGGAGATCAGCACCTTCTGCTCGACCACCTACGGGGTGTCCTTCCCGCTGATGGAGAAGGTCGAGGTCAACGGCGAGGGCCGCCACCCGCTCTTCGCCGCCCTCACGCAGGTCCCCGACGCCGACGGCGAGGCCGGCGACGTCCAGTGGAACTTCGAGAAGTGGGTCCTCTCGCCGGAGGGCGAGCCCGTCGCCCGCATCCGGCCGCGCACCGAGCCGGAGGCGGAGGAGGTCGTCAAGGCGGTCGAGTCCCACCTCCCGGCCTGACGCTTGGTCAGAGTCGCTCCCGCCCGGCGCGGCCGATGGGCATCCACCAGGACACCGCGGGTGTCCCCGGGGCGGGCGAGCACGGCGACTCCTCCGGCGCCTCGGTCGCCGTGGCCGACCTGAACCGGGACGGCGTGGGCGACATCGTCGTCGGTGTCCCGGGTGAGGGGCTCGGCGCGGCGGCCGGCGCGGGGGACGTGGTGGTCGTCCCGGGGCGGCGTACCGGTCAGCTCGGTGCGGGCTCCTCCAGCTTCTCGCAGAGCACGGCAGGGGTTCCGGGCGGTTCGGAGCCGGGCGACGCGTTCGGCTCGACCGTGACGGCCGGGGACGCGGACCGCGACGGGCGCCCCGACGTCGTGGTCGGCGCGTTCCGGCGAGGACGGCGCCCGGGGAGCCGCGTGGGCCCTTCCGGGCGGCACGTCCCAGCCCGCCTACGGGTCCGCCGTCATGCTCGGCGCGTCCGCGGTCGGCGGACCGTCCGCGGTCGTGGACATGCTGGGCGCCGACCTCCAGATGTGACCGTGTCCGGGGCGGCGGCCGCGCCGCCGCGCCGGAGCACCGTCCGGCGGCAGCGCCCCGATGCCCGCGGCGGGGGCCGACCGCTCCTCCACCGCTGAGGGGCGCGGTCCCGCCGCTCCCGGGCGGCCGGGACGCACCGGATGCCGGCCGTGCCCGTGCGACGGGCGCGCGAGGCGGCGGGGTCCGCCCGCCGATCGGGCGGCCCGGCGCAGGAGCCGGTCACACCGCCAGCGGCCGGTCGGCGGGACGGACCGGGGCCGGCAGGTCGGTGCCGCCCGTCAGGTAGCGGTCCACGGCCGCCGCCGCCGACCGGCCCTCCGCGATCGCCCAGACCACCAGGGACTGCCCCCGGCCCGCATCGCCCGCCACGAATACCCCCTCGGTGCCCGCGCCGAAGCCGGCGTCCCGCGCCAGGGTGCCGCGTGCGTCGAACCGCAGGCCCAGCTGCTCCACCAGGCCCCCGTCCCGCTCCGGCCCGCGGAAGCCGAGCGCCAGCAGGACCAGCTGCACCGGGACCGCCCGCTCCGTGCCGGGCCGCGGGCGCCTGCTGCCGGGCTCCGCCTCGGCCAGGTGGAGCGCCCGGACCCGGCCGGCGGCGTCCCCCTCGAACCGCAGGGTCGACGCGGAGAAGACGCGCACGTCGCCCACCGCCCCGGGCGGCGGCAGGTCCGCGCCCGACGGCTCCCCGCCGGAGGCCGCCCCGCCGTGATGCCCGGGACCGCCCGGGTCCGCCCCGCCGCAGGGGTCCGGACCGCCCGGCCCGGGGCGCCGCGGGCCGGTGCCGTGCGGCAGGGCCAGCGCCCGCGCCTCCTCGTGCGCGGGGGAGACCCGGTACACCCGCGGGTACACCGGCCACGGCTCGTCCTCCGCCCGGTCCCCGCCCGGCCGCGGGTTGATGTCCAGCTGCACCACGGAGGCCGCGCGCTGCCGCAGGACCGTCCCCAGGCAGTCCGCGCCGGTGTCGCCCCCGCCGACGATCACCACGTCCCTGCCCTCGGCGGTGACCGGCGGCACCGCGAAGTCGCCCTCGCACACCCGGTTGGCCAGCGGCAGGTACTCCATCGCCTGGTGCACCCCGGCCAGCCCCCGGCCGGGCACCGGGAGCTCGCGGGGGTCGGTGGCGCCGACGGCGACCACCACCGCGTCGCTGCGCCGCAGCAGCTCGGCGGCGTCCAGGTCGGCCCCCACCCGCACCCCGGTCCGGAAGCGGGTGCCCTCCTCCCGCATCTGCCGGATCCGCCGGTCCAGGTGGCGCTTCTCCATCTTGAACTCGGGGATGCCGTACCGCAGCAGCCCGCCGACGCGGTCGGCCCGCTCGTAGACGGTGACGGTGTGCCCCGCGCGGGTCAGCTGCTGGGCCGCGGCCAGGCCCGCCGGGCCGGAGCCGACCACCGCGACGGTCCGGCCCGAGAGCCGCTCCGGCGGGCGGGCGGGGAGTGCCCCGCCCGCCCAGGCGTGGTCGGCGACGGCCACCTCCACGTCCCTGATCGTCACCGGGTCGGCGTTGATCCCCAGCACGCAGGCGGACTCGCACGGCGCGGGGCAGAGCCGGCCGGTGAACTCCGGGAAGTTGTCGGTCGCGTGCAGCCGCTCGCCCGCGGCCCGCCAGTCGCCCCGGGCGGCCAGCTCGTTCCACTCCGGGATCAGGTTCCCCAGCGGACAGCCGCTGTGGCAGAAGGGGATGCCGCAGTCCATGCAGCGGTCGGCCTGCGCCGCCACCACCGGCAGCAGCTCCTGGCCGGTGTGGACCTCGTTCCAGTCGGCGACCCGTTCCCGGACCGGGCGGCGCGGCAGCGGGCGGCGCGGGATGGTGAGAAAGCCCTTGGGGTCGGCCACGGCGGCCTCCGGGGGAGCGGGCGGAGTGGGGGAGTCCGGCCGCTGCCGGACCGGGCCCGCGAGCGGGGCACACCACGTCGTTCCGTCACGATACGCCCGTCATGCCGGAAATTCGACGGCTTCGGCGCCCCTGCCCGGACGCCCCTGCCCCGGGGCGGTGCGGTGGCGCGGGTGTGCGACGGCGGGGTGCCCGGAGGAGGGCGCGCGCCCCCGCGCGGAACGGATCGGGCGCCGGCGGGCGGGCCGGCGCCTCCCCGCCCGGACGCGCCGCCCGGCGCTGGGGCGGGAGGGGGCGGGGGGAGGGGGAGGCCCTGTGGGGGCGGGCCTCCCGGATCCGCTGCCGAGCGGGCCGGGTGTGTCCGCCGCCCGCGGCGGGGCGGTGGACCCCGAGAGATCCGGGCCGGGCGGAGGGATCCGGGAGGCGTTGCACCGGGCACCCGCGGTCGGGGGGGAACGCGGGCACCCGGCGGTCCGGGGGTCACTGCAGGGGGTCGGTCCACCGGCCGGGGCCGGCCCTGCCGGCGGCGTCGCCGGGGAGGCCGTCCGCAGCGGGGGAGGTGCTGCCGGCGGCGATGCCGGCCGGGTGCCGCGGGGCGGCGGTGAGCTCCAGGAGCCCGAGACCGAGGCCGAGATCCAGGCCGAGGCCGACGCCGAACCGGTCCGGGGCCGCGCGGCGGGGCGGCGGTCCGGCGGTCCGCGCCGGGAGCTCGCCGGTGTCCGTCACGGTCGTCTCCTTGCGGGCGGGGAAGGGGGGAGGGCGTCCGATGTCCGGTCTTCCTGGACGAATCGTCCGACGAGATGGGACGTTATGTGCTCGCGGGGCGCCGGGCAAGCACATTCCGGCGCGCTTTCCGCCTCCGGTGCGGGAGAGCCGCCGCGACACCGCGACGGGGAGCCCCGGCGTCCCGCACGGGGTGGGTCCTGCGCGTGCGCGTGCGGGCGGGGAGAGGGCGGGCGCCGGCCTCGGCGGACGCTGCGGACGCCGGGGCCGCGGCACCTTCGGGAGAGGGCCCGGCGCCGCCCGACGCGCGGGCGGCCGGACCCGTCCGGGTCCGGCCGCCCACGCGTCGCACCGGTCTCAGCCCACCGCCCGCTTGACCAGCGCGGCGATCCGCTCCTCGTCGTCGGCGCTCAGCCCGGCCAGGGCGTAGGCGGCCGGCCACATGGTGCCGTCGTCGAGCTTCGCCTGGTCGCTGAAGCCGAGCGTGGCGTACCGCGTCTTGAACTTCTGCGCGCTCTGGAAGAAGCAGACGACCTTGCCGTCCCTGGCGTACGCGGGCATGCCGTACCAGAGCCTCGGCGTGAGGTCGGGCGCGCTGGACCTGACGACGGCGTGGATGCGCTCGGCGAGCACGCGGTCCGCCTCCGGCATCTCGGCGATCTTCGCGCGCACCTCGCTCTCCCCGTCCGGCTTGGCCGCGCGCGCGCCGCGCCGCGCCGACGCCTTCAGCTCGCCGGCGCGCTCCTTCATCGCGGCCCGTTCCTCGTCCGTGAACCCGTCGTAGGTCCCGTCGGCCTTCTTCCCGGCCGCGCCGGTGCCACCGGCGGACGTCCGCGTGCTTCCCATCGCAGGTCTCCTCTCGTGACGTGCTCGACGTGCTTGACGTGCTCGACGTGCCCGACGTGCTCGGAGCGCCCGGCCGGGGCCGCCCCCTGCCGGGGTCCGTCCCGGCGGCGGGCCGCTCCGTGACCGGCCTGCCGTCCGGGCGGGCGCGGTGGCGGCGCACACCCGCCGCCTGCCCACCGGCCGGCCGCGGTCACGCCGGCTGCGGTTCGGCGGCCGACGCCTCCCGGCATCCTGCCGGTCCGGTCGCCCGTTCCGCCACGTGCGGCGGCACACCCGCCGCTGCGGCGGCGGCCGCCGTGGCCGCCGCCCCGCGCCGGTACGCGCCGGGCGGCGTGCCCACCAGCTCGGTGAAGCGGGTGCCGAAGACGCCCGGCGACCGGTAGCCGACCAGCGAGCGGACCTCGGCGACGCCGAGGTCGCCGCGGCGCAGCAGCGCCGCCGCACGCTCGATGCGACGCGCCGTCAGCCAGGCGTACGGCGACGCGCCGTAGGCGAGCCGGAACCGGCGGCCGAGCTGCCCGGGCGGCATGCCCGCGTCGCGGGCGAGCGCTTCGACGTCCAGCGACCGCGCGTACTCCCGGGTGATCCGGTCGCGGACGCGGCGCAGCCGTGCCAGGTCTGCCAGGAGCATCGCCTCGGCGCGTGCGCGCCCCCATGCGGGATGGCACATGCGGGAACTCCCTTGCGTCGGTGTCCGCGGGCCCCGGGCCGCCCGGCGGGGTGGGCGGCGGGGTGCCCGCGGGTGGGGATGGGACGCCTGCCGGCGGGGGCGGGGCGGGGCGGGCCGCCGGGGGCGCTTCCGCCGCCGGCGCGACCGGCGTGACCGGCAGGCCCGGCCCGGCCCGGTCACCGGACGGCTCAGCGGAGCTCCTGGAGGCGGACCAGGTTGCCCGCCGGGTCGCGGAAGGCGCAGTCGCGGATGCCGTACGGCTGCTCGGTCGGCTCCTGGACGACCTCGGCGTCGCCGGCCTGCAGCTTCTCGAAGGTGCCGTCGAGGTCCCGGGTGGCCAGCAGGATCCAGCCGTAGGTGCCCTTGGCCATCATCTCGCGGATGGTGCGGCGCTCGTCCTCGGTGACCCCGGGGTCTGCGGCCGGCGGGGCCAGCAGGATGGAGGTGTCGGGCTGGCCGGCGGGGCCGACCGTGATCCAGCGCATCCTGCCCTGCCCGACGTCGCTGCGGACCTCGAAGCCGAGGGTGTCGCGGTAGAAGGCCAGGGACGCGTCCGGGTCCTCGTGCGGGAGAACGCTCGTGTGAATGGTGATGTCCATGGCCATCACGGTAGGCGCGGCACGGTGTTCCGCGCTTCTCCGTTCCTGACCGGTCCGGCCCGCCGCCCGGGCCGGCTCCCCGCCCTCCCCGGCCGGCTCCCCGCCCTCCCCGGCCGGCTCCCCGCCCCTTGCCCGCCCGGGACCCCGGCGGGCAAGGGGCGGGGCCCCGGGCCGCGGGGGCGCCCGCCGGGGGGCCCCGGGGGGGGGGGGGGCGCCAACCGCCAGCGGGCCGCGGCGGCGGCCGAGGGGGGGGCCGCCCCCCCCCGCCACCCCCGCCCGGGGGGAGGCGCCCCGCGC